>NZ_JBFTKI010000024.1:0-70208 GCF_056395875.1 Arthrobacter sp. 05T45
GCATTAGCGTGAGACATTGAGGACCTCCTGGTCGCTGCAGCGGTTGTCTAAGCAACTCCACTGTGCAACCGGAGGTCCTCACCTTTAGGTCAACGACTCCAGCGAGTCATTACATTCACCGAACCAACGTCCCTGGGCAGTACAACTAGATGCGCGCCCCGTCGTCGTGCTCGTCCTTCTCGCCCGGCAGCTTCATGATCAGGAACACCACGGAGGCCGCGAACGCGGCCACCATGCCCACGATCGCCAGCGTCGGGGCTGACCGCCAGAACATCGCCGAGAACACGAGCGCAATCGGGCCGCCCACCGCTCCAATCCAGGCAAGGACGGTCATCGGATCTGCACCGGCCAGGCTGGGCGGCTCCTCCGGGACGAACACGCCATCGTCGTCGTCGGCCTCGTAGTCCCGGGGGCCGGATGCGGTGTCCGGTGCCTCACTGCTGCCCGGGGCCGGGTTCCCCGGGGCGGAGGCGAGCCGCTCCCTGGCGGAAAGTTCGATCGGCGCGACGCCGGCGAGGCCCAGCGGGTCGAAATCGCTGAACAACCTGTTCGCGCCGGTGCCAGCACCGGAGCCAGCGCCGGAGCCAGTGCCGGTGCCGCCGGCGCTGTTGGTTTCGCCGGCCGGGCCGTCAGTTCCCCCAACTGCCTCGTTCCCGCCTGCCCCGACCCCTTCCAGCCTGGCGACGAGATCCAGCCACACGGCGTCGTCATCGGCAAGCGGTTCGTCCGCGGCGGCCGGGTCCTGCGCCTCAGGGGGCGGGGTGGTGCCCGGACGCTGGAGGCCGGATGCGTCAGCGCCAGGCGACCGGGCGTCGTCGGGGTCAGGGGTCTCGGGGTCAGGGACGTCGGGGTCCGGTTTAGTCATTGGCCGTGTCCTTCCGGCTGGCGCGGGCGGCGCCCGGACCGGCTGCGGCTGCAACGGACCGGACAAATTCGGCCGTGCCACGGAAGATCTCGGGCGCGTCGTTGTCCATGGTAGCGACGTGGTAGCTGTTTTCCAGCCGGACCACCTCAAGCGGGGCGTTGGTCAACCCGCGGCGCAGGGCCTCCATGCTGGATTCGGACACCACGTGGTCCACTGTGGAACGGTAGACCCGGACCGGAGCCGTGACGCGGGGCAGCAGCCGCACGGTGTCCTTGAACATCTTGTTGAGCTCGTGCGCGGCGGCCACCGGGGTGCGCGGGTAGGCGCACTCATCCATGCCCGGTTTGAGGATGTCATTGGCGATCGCCGGGGTGCTCTTGAGGACAAACTTCAAGACGCCCGCCAGCGGGGCGCGGGGATCATCGATGACCAGGCCGGGGTTGACCACCACCACCCCCGCTACGGGGCGGGTGGCCGCGATCCGCAACGCGAGGGCGCCGCCCATGGACAGCCCCGCCACGACCACGACGTCGCATTCTTCCGCAAGCTCCAGGTAGGCCGCGTCCAAGGCAGCATGCCAGTCCTGCCACCGGGTCTTGGCCAGCTCCTGCCAGCTCGTTCCGTGCCCCGGCAGCAGGGGCAGCCGGACGGCGAACCCGGCACCGGCCAGGGACAACGCCCAGTCCCGCACACCGTGCGGGCTGCCGGTGAAGCCGTGCGAGACCACGACCCCGGTCCGGGGGATGGTTCCGGTGAACGGGCTGCTGAACGGCGAATGGTCCGGGAGGATGCTCATGGGGACTCCGAGGGGGCGCGGGGCGGCGAAATGGCGTGGGCGTGCTGCAGGAAGAAACGCACTGATTCTTCAAAGAGTAGCGGCGCATCGGCGTCCAGGGTGGCAACGTGCCCGCTCTTCGGGAGGGGAACCACCGTTAGCTCCCGGGACCCGAGCCGCCTGCGCAGCAGCGCCAGGGACGACGGCGGGACCACCGCGTCGGTGTCCGACTTGAACACCAGGGCCGGGGCGGAGACGGACGGCAGGTCCCGGAGGGTCGCGGCGAACAGCCGGCGCAACTGGTGGACGGCGGCCAGCGGCGTCAGGGAGTAGTCACCGTCGTCGGTGGTGGCCGCCGTGGAATTCTCCTCCTGGACGGGCGTGGTGGTGTGCTGGAAGTACTTGAGCAGTCCCACGATCCGGACCCTGCGGTCATAGAAGCTCAGGCCGGGGTTGACGGCGGCCACGCCGGCCACGCTGTGGCGGGCCGCGGTACGCAGGGCGATCGTGCCGCCCATGGACAGTCCCGCGACATAGCAGTCATCAGTCCGGGCGGCCAGGTCCAGGTAGGCCGTTTCAAAGCTCCTGTACCAGTCCTGCCAGCCCTGCCGGGCGAGATCCCGCCAGTGGGTGCCGTGCCCGGGCAGTAGCGGTACCGAGACGGCGAAGCCCTGGGCGGCGAGGTGGCGGGCCCACGGCAGGACGCTGAGCGGGCTGCCTGTGAAGCCGTGGCAGATGGCCACACCGGTCCGGGCGTTGGGGCCGTGGCCCGGGTAGCTGAAAGCGGCGGGCGCAGGGGGAGTGCTGCTTTCAGTCATGAGCCCATCGTGTCACCCCTAGCGCCAAAACTCACTAGAGTAAGGTGTCCATTGAAGCCTGGCCGGACCCGGTTCGGGCCGCAGGCCAGACGCCTTCCGGAGAGGTCACCGAGTGTTTTATTGGTTCATGAAGACGTTTGTCCTGGGGCCGGTGCTCAGGCTGCTGTTCCGGCCCTGGGTCAAGGGCCTTGACAACGTCCCTGCCGAGGGCGCCGCGATCCTTGCCTCGAACCACCTCTCCTTCTCGGATTCCATCTTCATGCCGGTCATGGTGCCGCGGCCGGTCGCGTTCCTGGCGAAATCCGAATACTTCACCGGCACCGGGATCAAGGGCAGGCTGACCGCAGCGTTCTTCCGGCTCACCAACCAGCTCCCCATGGACCGGTCCGGGGGCGCCGCGTCCGCGCAGTCGCTGAACGCCGGGATGGACGTGCTCAAGAAGGGTTCCCTGCTGGGCATCTACCCCGAGGGGACCCGCAGCCCCGACGGGCGCCTCTACCGCGGCAAGGTGGGGGTTGCGCGCCTTGCGCTGCAGGCCCGCGTCCCGGTCATCCCGGTGGCAATGATCGGAACGGACAAGGTCCAGCCGATCGGCAAGCGCGTGCCCAACATCCGCCGCATCGGCATGATCTTTGGCGAACCGCTCGACTTCAGCCGCTACTACGGGATGGAGGATGACCGGCTGATCCAGCGTTCAGTGACTGACGAGATCATGTACGAACTCATGCGCCTCTCCGGCCAGGAATACGTGGATGAGTACGCCGCCGTCGTGAAGCTCCGCCTGGCGGGCAAAGCGCAGGACGCGGCCCCGGACAAAACCCCTGCGGGCCCTGACGCGGTGCAGGATGCGGCCGCCGGCAATACCCCGAACGAAGCCCCAAACACGGCCCCACCGGAAACCCCGAATGAAGCCGCTGCCGGGGATGCGGGGCCGGAGGTTCCCGGCCCCTCATGAGCGGGCCGCGGGTGCCATATGACGGCAGCCGGGCTGTCAATGACAGGCAGGGCCCCCGAACCTTGATGGGGCAACTATCCTTAGATAGTGACCGAGCTATCTGAGAAACCAGTTTCCCCGCTGACCAGCACCGCCCAGAGCGGAGCCGCCAACTATCCCGGACTGGACAACTGGCGGGAGCTCCCGGCCTCGCAGCAGCCCACCTGGTCGGACCCGGCTGTGTTCGAGGCGTCTGTCAAGGAACTTTCCGTCCTCCCGCCCCTCGTGTTCGCCGGCGAAGTGGACATTCTTCGCGAACGGCTCGCCGCCGCCGCGCAGGGCAAGGCGTTCCTGCTCCAGGGCGGCGACTGCGCCGAGACCTTCGAAGCCGCGACGGCGGACAAGATCAGCGCCCGCGTCCGGACCATCCTGCAGATGGCCGTTGTCCTGACCTACGGCGCGGCCATGCCCGTCATCAAGATGGGCCGCATGGCTGGCCAGTTCGCCAAGCCCCGCTCCTCCAACGATGAAACGCGCGAGGGCGTCACCCTGCCGGCCTACCGGGGCGACATCGTCAACGGCTACGATTTCACGCCCGAGTCCCGCGCCCACGACGCCGGCCGGATGCTCAAGGCCTACCACACCTCCGCTTCGACGCTGAACCTGATCCGCGCCTTCACCCAGGGCGGTTTCGCGGACCTGCGCCTGGTGCACCAGTGGAACAAGGGCTTCACCGAGAACCCGGCCCACGCCCGCTACGAGTCCCTGGCCCGGGACATCGACCGCGCCATCAAGTTCATGGCCTCCTGCGGTGCCGACTTCGAGGCCCTGAAGCGGGTGGAATTCTACGCGAGCCACGAGGCCCTGCTGCTGGACTACGAGCGCGCCCTGACCCGCATCGACTCGCGCACGGGGCTGCCCTACGACACCTCCGCGCACTTCCTCTGGATCGGGGAGCGGACCCGCGAGCTGGACCACGCACACGTTGACTTCCTCTCCCGCGTCCGCAACCCGATCGGCGTCAAGCTCGGCCCGTCGACCAGCGGCGACGACGCCCTGCGCCTGATCGACAAGCTGGATCCGAACCGGGAGCCCGGCCGGCTCACCTTCATCACCCGCATGGGTGCGGGCAACATCCGCGAGAAGCTGCCGGCGATCGTCGAGCGCGTCACCGCCTCCGGGGCCCAGGTCCTTTGGGTCACCGACCCCATGCACGGGAACACGGTCACCTCGCCCAACGGCTACAAGACCCGCAATTTCGACGACGTCATTGACGAAGTGCGCGGATTCTTCGAAGTCCACCACGCGCTCGGCACCGTTCCCGGCGGCCTGCACGTGGAGATGACGGGGGACGACGTCGCCGAGTGCCTCGGCGGAGCCGACCCGATCGACCAGGAAGCCTTCCTGGACCGCTACGAGTCGGTCTGCGATCCGCGCCTGAACCACATGCAGTCGCTCGAGATGGCGTTCCTGGTGGCCGGAGCGCTCTCCAAGCGCTGACGCACTGATCGGCAGAATGCGTCTGGCAGAACGCATTCCGGCAGAACGTTTCCCACAGAACGCATTCTGAGAAAAAGCTCCGCCCGGCTACAGCAGCCGGGCGGAGCTTTCTTGTGTAATGGCAGAGGCCGGAGCGGGGTGCCGGTCAGACGACGGTGAGCGTGACGGTCGAGCCTTCCGGGGCCTTCGTGTCCACCGGATTCTGGTCCCGGACCGTGCCGAAGAAACCGCCGAGGATGTTATCGACCTGGACTTTGAAGCCGAGTTTCTCAAGGGCTTCCTGGGCCTCCGAGGCCTGCTTGCCGATGAAGCTGGGGACCTCGACGAGCTTCGGGCCCTTCGAGATGGTCAAGGTGACGGTGCCGCCCTTGGTCAGGTTGCCGGAGGCCGGGTCCTGCGCCAGCACCGCGCCCTCGGGGACATTCCTGTCGTTGACTGCTTCCGGGGCCACCACGGCCTTCAGGCCGGCGGCTTCCAGGGCCTTAACAGCGGCGTCCTGCGCCTGCCCGCGGACATCCGGGACCGGGATGGGCTGCGGGCCCTTCGAGACAGTCAGGCCCACGGGCGTCCCGTGCCTGACCGGGTTGCCGCTGCGCGGAGCCTGGGCAAGGACGGTTCCGGCAGGCGCCTTCTCGTCGAAGGTCTCGGTAATCGGGCCCAAAGCCATCTGGGCGCCGTTGAGCGTGGTCTTGGCCTCGTCCAGGCTCTTGCCGGCCAGTTCCGGCAGCGGGAACAGCTCCGGGCCCTTGGACACGGCCAGCGACACGGGCTGGAACTTGCGGATGACCTCCCCGGCGGTCGGCTCCGAGCCGACCACGAGCCCGGGCGAGACGTCGTCGTCGAAGACATCCTTCACGGTGGATTGGAAGCCGGCGGTGCGGAGCAGGTCCTGGGCCTCGGCAACTGTCTTGTTCGCCACCGGGGGAATCGTTCCCGGCGACCCCGGACCCATGCCGAAGAACCAGCCGGCGACGGCGGCGAGCAGCGCCGCGACGACGAGCAGGACGATCCACAGCAAGCCGCGGCGCCGGGGGTTGCCCTCGTGCAGGGTCCTGGTGGGCGTGGCGGCGGCTCGCTGGCGCGCCTTCTCCTCGTCCCGGTCCAGTTTGCGCTGGGCGCGTTTGCTGGGGGCAACCGCGCCCTCCGCCGGGCCGTCATACCCGGCGCCGTCGTAGGCCGCCTCGTCCGGGGTGGACAACGGTCCGTAGGCCGGACGTCGCGGGGCACCGGACATCACGGTGGTCGGGTTGCCGCTGGTGCGGGAAATCATCTCGGTGGGCCGGGCGAGGCTGCCGTATACCTCAGTCTGCAATTCCGTGGGCATTCCGGTGGGCGGAAGCACGTGGGCCGTTTCCTGCGCGTCCGACGCCGGACCGGTACCGCCTGGCGGCCGGGTTGGCGGTGCTGCCACGGCCGGCAGGGTGCTGCGAGCCGCCGGCGGCTGGAGGTCGAGTTCGGCGTCGCTGAGGTTGGTCCTGATGTGCCGGAGCTCGGACAACAGGGCGCTGCCGTCGACGGGGCGCTTGTCCGGGTCCCGGTCCGTGCACCACTGGACGAGTTCGTCGATCTCCGCGGCCAGCCCGGGCACCTCCAGCGAGGGCGCTGCGACGGTGGAATTGACGTGCTGGTAGGCGACCTGGATGGGCACGTCGCCTTCGAACGGCTGCCGGCCCGTGATCATTTCGTAGAGCATGATCCCGACGGAATAGATGTCGCTGCGGGCATCTGCCTGTTTGCCCAGGACAAGTTCGGGGGAGATGTAGGCGACGGTCCCGATCAGGGCGCCCGTGCTGGTGGACGTCGAGATAGCGCGTGCCAGGCCGAAGTCGCCGAGCTTGATCCGCCCGTCGTCGGCGATCAGGACGTTTTCGGGCTTGATGTCCCGGTGGATCATTCCGGCGGCGTGCGCGGCGCCGAGGCCTTCGACGACCGGATCGATCAGCGCCAGGGCCAGCCGCGGCGACAGGGCGCCCTTGTCATTGAGGACATCCCGCAGCGTGTGGCCCTTGATGAATTCCATGACCAGATAGGCGAGCCGGCCGTCCTCGCCCTGGTCCAGGACGCCCACGACGTGTGGGTGGGAGAGCCGGGCGGCAGCCTTGGCTTCGCGGCCCAGCCGATCGAGGAACTGCGGGTCGTCGGCCAGGTGGGGATGGAGCACCTTCAGCGCGACATCACGCTCAAGGCGCTGGTCCGTGGCGAGGTACACGGTGGACATCCCGCCGCGGGCAAGCCTGGATTGAACCTGGTAGCGGTTGTCCACCAGGTTCCCTACGAGAGCATCCGACACGTATTCCTGCACCTTACAATCGTAGTCGCTGGACAGAAACGGGCCCGAATCAACATGCGATCCGGGCCCGTAGCGTCACGCTCCGCCGAAAGGGAGCCTGTGCTGGAGTCTGTAGTTGGCCGAGCGGCCGGGTTTAGCCGAACAGCTGCCGGTTGGCCTTGATGGCGGCGACGTAGCCCTTGGTGTCCTCGAACATGCCGTTCTGGCTCACCGAGTACTGGCCCTGGTAGTAGCCGGCGATTGCGGTGTCCACATCCGGGCTCGTGCGGACCAACTGGCGGATGATCGCGATGCCTGCCGTGGCGTTGTCGTAGGGATCGAGCAGGTTCAGCTGGCGGCCCACCAGATCGGAGGCCCATTCGCCGGAGGATGGGATGACCTGCATGGTGCCGATCGCATTGGCCGGTGACACCGCACGCTGGTCGAAGCCGGATTCCTGGAAGGCAAAAGCCAGTGCAAGGCTGGCGTCCACGCCCATGCGCCGGGCCGTGTCCGCCACGATCGACTTCATCTGCTGGCGGGTGGGCACCGGAGAGGCATTGAGCAGCGCCTTGTTCTGGTTGGCCGAGCTGACCACCGCGGCCGGGTAGCTGAACCCGAGGAACGTGCTGGGCACGAGGGGCGTGGTGGTGGCAGGCGTGCTCGATGCCGGTGCGATGGTCGACGCGCCGGGGATGACGAGCTTCTGGCCGGGGTAGATGATGCTCGACATTGTCAGCCGGTTGGCCGACAGGACGTCCGAGAGCCTGACACCGTTGCGGGCCGCGATGCCGGAGAGGGTGTCGCCGGCCTTGATGGTGTAGGAGCCGGAACTGGCGGGCGCGGGCGCCGACGGCTTGGGTGCGGCGGCCGTCACGGGTGCGGAGGGGGCCGGCGTGCTGGAACCGCCGCCGACCTTGACCTTCTGGCCGGGATAGATCACGGAGCTCATGCCGAGCCCGTTCCACTTGAAGATCTCGGAAAGGCCAACGCCGTGGCGGGTGGCGATGGCGCTCAGGGTGTCGCCGGACTTGACGACGTACACGCTGCCGCCGCCCGAGGCGGGCGTTGTCGGCGCCGATTTCGCCGGTGCGGACGGTTTGGGCGCTGCCGGCGCCGGCGTCGAGCCCGTGAGCTTGATCTTCTGCCCCGGGTAGATGATGGTGTTCGCCTGCAGGTTGTTCAGCTTGAGCACGGCAAACGTGTCCAGGCCGTAGCGGCCGGCAATGGCACTGATGGTGTCGCCGCGGGCGATCGTGTAGACGGCCGGAGCGGCCGTCTGCGCGGGCCGCAAGGCGCTCGGCAGCGTCACCGGGACGGAGGCGGCCGGGATCACTGCCGCCTTCAGGGATGTCGCCGCGTCAGCCTTCGCCTGGGCACGCATGGCGGCCGCGAGCGTTGCCGGGACCGAGCGCACCCGCGATTCGGCTGCGGCAGGCTGGGCGATCGCCAGGGAGGAAAGCACGACGGCGGGAAGCGCCGCCGTCGTCGCCGCGATGAGCGGCAGGCTGCGCCCCGGACGGAGCTGTGGCGAACGTGAGGTTGTCATTGGAAAGATCCTCTTCTCAGCGGCAACGCTGCGGTCAGGCCGGTAGAACTGGTGTTACCAGTGTGACAAAAGTTATTTCTGTTATAAATGTGATCTATGTGAATCTCTCATGAATTGGCAATTAGCACAAGAACCGTTTGACATTCCGCAAACCCGTTTCCGGTGGAGTGTCGCCCGAAAGTCGTTCCAGGGGAGTCCCCCGGTGAAGCCGGGCGGCATTCCGGCGCGGCGGGACCGGCCATGGCCGCAGCGTGAATTCTGCGGATGCCGACTAGGCGGCGGGGCACCGGCCGTGGCAATCTTTATGCGTGAGTAATGTAGAAAGCCTCGTGGGCGAATGGCTGCCCCTGCCCGATGTCGCACAGCTTCTGAACGTATCTATCACCAAGGTCCATGCATTGCTGGACGAGCGTGCGCTGGCGGCCGTGAGAATCGGCGACCGGCGCATCCGGTCCGTGCCTGCGGCTTTCATCCAGGACGGGCATGCGGTGGAGAGCCTGAAAGGCACCATTGTTGTTCTCTCAGACGCCGGATACTCGGATGAGGAACTGATCAACTGGCTCTTTACGCCGGACGATTCCCTCCGCGGCCGGCCCATTGACGCCCTGCGGGAAGGGCGCAAGACCGAAATTCGCCGCAGGGCGCAATCACTGGCCTGGTAAAAGCAGACCGGCAGCAACTGCGCCGGCAGCATCCCCCGGACGTGCCATGACGGGCCGTGCACAGCGCAAGCGCCGTGCACGGCCCGCCGCGTTTCCAGGCACCGTTTAAAAAGGCATTGCTGCCGTGAGGGCCGGGTTAAGCGGCGCGGCTCACCGTGGCTTCTGCCAGCCTGCGGAGCGCGGTTTTGGGCAGCTCCTGAAGCGGCAGCAGGTCCAGGGCGGCGAAGGCGGCCTTGCCGAACTCCTCGATGAGCACTTCCGTGGCCTGGAGTGCGCCGCAGTCCACGATGATCCGCCGGATCTCCTCGATGTCCGCATCGCCGAGATCGGGGCTGCCCAGCTTGGCGTCGATGAACTCTGATTCGGCCGCGGAGGCCTGGTCCAGGGCGAAGGCCACCAGGACCGTGCGCTTGCCCTCACGGAGATCGTCCCCGGCAGGTTTGCCGGTGGTGACGGGGTCACCGAAGACGCCAAGGACATCGTCCCGCAGTTGGAACGCCTCACCGAGCGGCAGCGCGAACGCGGAATAGCCGCGCAGCAGCTCGTCGCCGGCGCCGGCCAGGGCGCCGCCGAGGGCGAGCGGGTGTTCGGTGGAGTATTTGGCCGACTTGAACCGGATGATGGACTGGGCCCGGCTGACGGCCCCGGCGCGGTCCCGCCGGGGCCCGGCGACCTCTTCCAGGATGTCGAGGTACTGCCCGGCCATGACTTCTGCACGCATGAGGTTGAAGATCAGCCGTGCCGGGCTGCCGGAGGCGGCACGGTGTCCGATCTCCGTGAACGATTCCTCGCTGAAGGACAGGCAGAGATCCCCGGTCAGGATCGCTGCCGCGTGGCCGAACCGCTCGCTGTCCAGCGCCCAGCCCTGGGCCTCGTGCAGTTCAATGAACCTGCGGTGGACGCTGGGTCCGCCCCGGCGGGTGTCCGAGCGGTCAATGATGTCATCGTGGATCAGGGCCGCGGCCTGGAACAGCTCCAGGGCCGAGCCGGCGGTGACCACCTCGGCGGCGCCGGCTTCTCCGCCGGCSCCGCGCCACCCCCAGTAGCACATGAGCGCCCGCAGGCGCTTTCCGCCCGTGACCAGGTTTGAGATCGAGCCCATGAGCGGATCGATGTCCTGGGAGATCGAGGCCATGATGGCCTGTCGGCTGGTCAGGAACTCGGTGAGCTTGCCGGTGACGGCGGCCACGTAATCCGCCTGCTCGAGCCGCAGCTGTTCGGCGAGACTCACTTGACGGACTCGGCAGCGACGTTCGCACCGATCGTGAACGTGGACACCCCTGTTGTCTGCATGACGGAGATGTTCACGGTTTCGTTGTCCCCGCGCAGGAAGTCCTTGGAAGGCAGGGCACCGACGGTTTCCCCGGGTACGGGCTTGAATCCCTGCGCCTGCAGCCCCTTGGCGTAGAAAGCCAGGACATCGGCGGCCGGGGCGGTGATGCTGCCGACCAGTGCCGCGGTTGCCGGCACCGTGGTTTTGTCGAAGCTGCTGGAGACGACCTGGGCTCCTGGCATCAGCGGCAGGAGTTTCTGCGGGAAGCCGGGTACGAGGGCGCCGACCGTGGCTGACGTGCCGGGCTCCGCGGAAGGGCTGGGGGGAGCCGTGGTGGAGGACTGCGCAGAGGCGTCCGGGGTCGACGCCGGCGACGCCGCCGGGCTCCCGGTGCCGGCAGGCGTGCATGCGGCCAAGGCCAATAGCGCGCCAGCCGCCGCGATGGCGGCTGCGGCACGTTTGCGCTGTCCAAATACCTTCACAGGGACTTTCCTCCTGGGGTTGAAGCGGAATCAGCCTCCAGTTTAGTCAGTCCCCGGGCATAGGATTGAAGACGTGGGGCCGGACGCAGAGAATCAGCAGGGAGCGCAGAGGAATATGCACCCCAACGGGCCCTCGAATGCGCAGCCCCAGATCCAGCCTGCCGGCAGCCTGGGCGGGGACTCACTGCTGGAACTGCGGCGCAGCAGCATCATGCACGTGGACATGGACGCCTTCTTTGTCTCCGTGGAGTTGCGCAGCCGGCCCGAGCTGAAGGGAAAGCCCGTGATTGTGGGCTACCCGGCGGACCGCTCCGTGGTGCTCTCCGCGTCCTATGAGGCCCGCGCCTTCGGCGTCAGATCGGCGATGCCCATGGTGGTGGCGGCGCGCATGTGCCCCTCGGCTGTCATCATCGAGCCCCGCCACAAGCTGTACTACGAAGTGTCCGGCCAGATCATGGCAATCTTTGGTTCCATCACCGACCTCGTCGAGCCGCTCAGCGTGGATGAGGCGTTCCTGGACGTCGGGGGAGCCATCCGGAGGCTCGGGCCGCCACGGGAGATTGGCGAACTCATCCGGGCCCGTGTGTTCCGGGAGCTGGGCATTACGGCATCAGTGGGCATCGCCGCCAGCAAGTTTGTGGCCAAGATCGCGTCCACCCGCTGCAAACCGGACGGGCTGCTGCTGATCCGGCCGGAGGAAACCGTCCCCTACCTGCACAGCCTTCCCGTCAGTGCGCTCTGGGGAGTCGGCGGCAAGACCGTGGAGGTGCTGGCCCGACGGGGCATCAGGACGGTGGCGGACGTCGCAGCGTCGCCGCTGCCCTCGCTGCGCAAGCTGCTGGGCGCATCGGGGGAGCATGTCTACCGGCTCGCCTGGGGCATCGATCCGCGGCCCGTGACGCCGGTCCGCCTGGAAAAGAGCATTGGTGCCGAGGAGACGTTCGCCACTGACACCGCGGATGACGCGCTGCTTCACAGGGAGCTGCTGCGCCTTTCGCACCGGACGGCGGAGCGCCTCCGCAGTGCCGGCATGCACGCCCGCACCGTGGCGCTCAAGCTGCGCTACGCCGACTTTTCCACTATTACCCGCAGCCGCACCGTGAGCACACCGATCGACAGCGCCCAACTCCTGTACGCGGTGGCAGTGCAGCTCCTGGAATCTGTGGGTCAGCGGCCCATGACGGTCCGGCTGGTCGGCATCCGCGCCGAGCAGCTGGAAGAGGCCGCCGATGCCCCGCTTCAGCTCAGTCTTGACCGCCGGGACGACAACTGGCGGGCCGCCGAACAAGCCCTCGATGCTGTCACCCGGAAGTTCGGCAACAAGTCCGTCCTTCCGGCCCGGCTCCTGGATTCCGGGGGCGCCCTTGAGTGAACCCGGCCGGAACCCCGTCGGGCCGCCCGTTCCCAAGGGTTCCGGCGGCGAAAGGGCCTTAAGACTGTCTTTCAGAACAGGCCGCAACAATCTATCCTTATTAATACCTAGGTTTAGGACTACTGGATCGACCGTTAGGGCGACCTGGCCAGCTAAGACCGGCGCGGGAGAGCTGATTTGACCCCCTTTTCACCAATGGCGGTGACGGGGGAACCACTTCGGAATCCCGGGCGTTAGGGAATTAGGGCAATGGCCACGTCATGCCCGGACGTTGGCAGACTTGAGGAGGTCGTGATGCCGCTCTCGGAACACGAACAGAAGTTGCTGGAGCAACTTGAGAAGCAGCTGCATGAGGACGACCCAAAGTTTGCAAGCTCAATGGGATCGGTCCCCGGACGCTCATGGTCCACCCGCCACCTTGTCATCGGCGTGCTCGCGACTCTCGCGGGCGTGCTGCTGTTATTGGTCGGGGTGTCGATGCAGAACATCTTTGTCGGGGTCCTCGGCTTTGTTGTGATGGGCGCCGGCGTCTATTTCGCCACGATGCGCAGTTCTGCGGTCGGCAAGGCCAGGGCAGCCGGCGGACGCAAGCAGGGCAAGCCCAGGAGTTCGTTCATGAGCAACCTCGAGCAGCGCTGGGACGAACGGCACGGGGGCGAGTCCTAAACCGCTCAGTGACGGCCCCGTAAAGTCCTCCACTTCCCGCCACCGGTCCGCCGGGGAGCGGCGCGAGACCCGCTTCGGCGGGTCTTTCGCCATTTAACGCGGTTATTTCCGGCGCCTTTGCTGCAGCGTTGCCGGAATTTGGCTTCGATGGCGCCGCAAAAGGGACAACCGCACCGAATTATTCGCTCCCGCGCCGGTACGCCCCGTCAATCGGTGCGGGGCGGGAGGGAAGCAGGCAAAAATCGCTCCACTTTCCCCCACCAGTCCCGATTGCCTGCAAATGCTGGGAAGAAGGGGGATAAACATCCGCAGAATTGTCTAAACATCCCGGGCGTGTCGTTGACTGTGGAGCGATGTGGAGTAATGTGGAGGACGTAAGAGGGTAGTGGCAGCACAGGGGACGTTGGACTTCCTAAAACAGACAGGCGGTGGGCCGTGTTTCTCGGCACACATTCGCCGCGTCTGGATGAAAAAGGTCGAATTATCCTCCCCGCGAAGTTCCGAGAGGAACTTGCCAGCGGGCTGGTTCTCACAAGGGGCCAGGAGCGTTGCATCTACGTCTTCAGTGAGGCGGAATTCGGCCGGGTTCACGAGCAGATGCGGGAGGCTCCAATTTCCTCCAAGCAGGCACGTGACTACATCCGTGTTTTCCTCTCTGGAGCCTCGGACGAGGTACCTGACAAGCAGGGGCGCGTGACGATTCCGCCGGCGCTCCGGGAGTATGCAGGTCTTGGCCGGGAACTCGCCGTCATTGGCGCAGGATCCCGGGCAGAGATCTGGGACGCCCAAGCCTGGAATGAGTACCTGGCCGAAAAGGAAACCGCCTTCTCGGAAACAGACGACGCCATCCCGGGGATTCTCTGAACCCCCACTGATCCACCAGCAAACAACGTTCCTTGATCGAGATCTCCAGCCGCCCATCCGGTTGTTGTCCTGGCTCACTTCCCCGGAGCCAGGCCGGCGCAGGATAGGCGCGGATGGGGATCTGGACCAAGGAACGTTGCGTAAGAGCAGTACCAAGCAACTAGCAAAGCGCAACTAGCAAAGCTCAAAACAAACAAGGCCAACGAAAGGACGAAGGCATGACGGATCCCGACCAGGCGAAGCCGACGTCCGAACGCCATGTACCGGTCCTCAAGGACCGGTGCATCAATTTGTTGGCCCCCGGCATCGAGGCCGCACGGAGCCGCGGCGAGACCCCCGTGGTGATCGACGCCACGCTCGGCATGGGCGGACACTCGGAGGCCCTCCTGCAGCGCTTCCCGGACCTTCACCTGATCGGCATCGACCGCGACGAGGAAGCCCTGGCACTGGCGGGGTCCAGGCTGGCGCCCTTCGAGAACCGGACCGACCTCGTTCACGCCGTCTACGACGAAATCCCGGACGTCCTCGAAGACCTGGGCTTCACCGAAGTCCACGGAGTGCTCATGGACCTCGGCGTATCGTCCCTCCAGCTGGACGAGCGGGAACGCGGCTTCGCCTACTCCTTCGATGCGCCCCTGGACATGCGGATGGACACCAGCCGGGGCCAGACGGCCGCCGATGTCGTCAATAACTACAGCGAAGAAGAACTCGTCCGGATCATCCGGAAGTGGGGCGAAGAGAAGTTCGCCGGCCGCATCGCGAACAGGATCGTGGCCGCGCGCGCCGAAAAGCCCTTCACCACCACCGGCGAACTGGTCGACCAGATCCGGGCCGTGGTGCCCGCCGGTGCCGCCAAATCCGGCGGCCACCCCGCGAAGCGCACTTTCCAGGCGCTCCGGATCGAGGTCAACGAGGAACTGGACGTCCTCGAGCGCGCCATCCCGGCAGCGATCGAGGCCATCGCCCTCGGCGGCCGTGTGGTGGTCATGTCCTACCACTCCCTGGAAGACAAGATCGTCAAGGGCTTCTTCCAGGCCGGATCGAAGTCGTCGGCGCCGCTCGGCTTCCCGGTCGAGCTCGAAGAGCACAAAGCCGAACTCAAAACCCTGACAAAGGGCACCGAGGTACCCACCGCCGCTGAAATCGCCGAAAACCCCCGCGCAGCTTCCGCCCGGCTGCGCGCCGTCGAACGCATCAAAGCCAGGAGAGCCGCATGAGCACCGCCGCCGTCAACAGCTACCCCGTTGCCCAGGGCGCCACTGCCCGTGCCCTGCCCGGCCTCCGCCCCGGCCTTGACCAGCCCCGCAAGGCACGCACCCCGCTGTCGGTGGTCCGCTCCGTGCCGCGCAAGCGCCGCGCACCGTTCGTGGTGCTCTGCTTCGGGCTCCTGGCGATTGCCCTCATGGCCGTGCTGGTCCTGAACATCTCCGTCTCCTCAGCCCAGTACCAGCTGGTCCAGCTCCGCAGTGAACAGACCACGCTGACCAAGCAGAACCAGGACCTCACCCAGCAGGTGCAGAACTTCGACGCCCCGCAGAACCTGGCGGCCAAGGCCACGGAGCTGGGTATGGTGGCTTCGGTCGCCAAGGGCCAGATCGACCTCTCCACCCTCAATGTCACCGGCAAGGCCAAGCCGGCCGTCAAGGGTGATGCCCCGGGCGCCGTCATCGCCGCACCGGCCGTCGCCGGGCAGCTCACGGTTGTCCCGCCGGCCACGGAGAACGAGCCTCTCGCCCAGCGCAAGGCGGCGGACACCAAGCCGGCAGACACCAAACCGGCGGACACAGACAAGGCGCCGGCAGCTGTGAAGCCCGCACCCGCACCGAGACCCGCCGCCCCCGCCGTGGAACTCCACGGCGGCTCGGTTCCCGCCCCCGCACAGAAGACGCCGGGGCAGTAACGTTCACTGACCACCAGCAAGGCAAGCAGCAAGGACTCACCGTGGCGAAGAACTCCGGCAGGGCAAGCAAGGCGAAAGCCCCAAACCCCACCCGGCGGCTCCGCGTGGGGCTTGGCATCATGCTGGCGCTCCTGCTGGTGGTCGGCGGCAAGCTGTTCATGGTCCAGGGCCTGGACATCGGGGGACTGGCTGAGGCCGCCCTCAACAACAGGCTCACGCCCACCGTGCTGCCCGCGGAGCGCGGCAGCATCCTCGATTCCTCCGGCGCGGTCCTGGCCAGCAGCGTCATCCGCTACAACGTCGTTGTGGACCAGACAGTCAACACCAAGACCGAAACCTTCCGCCGGTTCGAGACCATCAACGGCAAGGACGAGCTCGTCAAGGTCACCCGGGACCAGGGCATCTCCGAACTCGCCGCCGTGCTCGGCATGGACCGCGGCACCCTCCGCGATGCCCTGACCGGAACCCAGCGCTACTACATCGTGGCCAAGGACCTGAAACCGGACGTCGAGGACAAGGTCTCCAAGCTGCAGATTCCCGGCATCGTCACCGAAGGCACCAGCAAGAGGGTCTACCCCAACGGCTCCGTGGCCGGCGGAATTGTGGGTTTCCTCAAGGACGGCAGCACCGGACAGGCGGGCCTTGAGCAGACCCAGGACGAGGTACTCAAAGGCACACCGGGCAAGCGGCTCTTTGAAATCGGCGCCGACGGACTGCGCATCCCGGTCGGCGTGGACCAATTGACGCCGGCGGTGAACGGCAAGGACATCAAACTCACGCTGAATTCGGACCTGCAGTACTTCTCCCAACAGGCGATCCAAAGCCAGAAGGACAAGCTCAGCGCCGAGTGGGGCGTGATTGTTGTCCAGGACGTCAAGACGGGCAACATCGTGGCCATGGCCGATACCGACTCCCCGGATCCGAACGACCCCGGCAAGGTTGCCGCCGAGGACCGCGGGGTCCGGGCCGTCACCGCCGCCTACGAGCCCGGCTCGGTGGAGAAGATGATCACGGCCGCAGCTGCGATTCAGGAAGGGAAGTCCAGCCCGCTGGACAGGTTCACCATTCCACCGACCTACACAGTGGACGGCCAGACCTTCAGTGACGCGTTCGAACACGGCACCGAGCAGCGGACGCTGGCGGGCATTGTCGGCTATTCCATGAACACCGGCACAGTCATGGTGGGCCAGCGGCTGAGCAAGGAACAGCGCTATGACTGGCTGCGGAAGTTCGGCATCGGCGATGCCCCCGACATCGGTCTGCCGGCCGAATCCAAGGGCATCCTGACCCCGGCCGACCAGTGGGACGGGCGCCAGCAATACACAGTGCTCTTCGGCCAGGGCGTCGCCCAAACCACCCTCCAGACTGTCCGGGCCTACCAGAGCATCGCCAACGACGGCGTGATGCTCCAGCCCCGGCTGATCGACAGCTACATCAACCCGGACGGTGCCGAGGAAAAAGTCCCGGCCAAAGCCCCGCAGCAGGTCGTCTCCAAGGAAACCGCCAAACAGGTCCGCGACATCCTTGAGAGCGCCGTAACCGAGGGCGAGATCAAAGAGGCTGCAATCGACGGGTACCGGGTGGGCGCCAAGACCGGCACATCCGAATCGCCCTGCGACGACGGCAAATCAGGGTTCTGCGGCTATACAGCCTCCATCATCGGAATGGCGCCCATGGACGATCCGCGGTTTATTGTTGAGGTGGTCCTGCAACGGCCCAAGGGAAGCATCTTCGGAATCACCAACGGACCGGTGTTCCGTTCGGTGATGAGCCAGACGCTGCGCACATTCAACGTCCAGCCCTCCACCGGCGAACCCGCGCGGCTGCCGCAGTACGCCAAGTAGCGCCTGTTCCACCTGGCACCCGGAAGTCACCAGCCGACGCCACACCCATTGCCTGCGCGCCGGAACATTTCCGCGTGCGCAGGTCCCGATCTACCAGTGCCCGATTCATTCAGTGCCCGATTTTTTTCAGTGCCCGATTAGTTCAGTGCCCGATCCACTAGCACCACAACGGAGATCCACTTGTCAGAGCTCACCGACCCCGATGCTTCCGCGCCGTCCGGCCATGACTCCACCCAGGGCTTCCGGCCCACTGCGGTTGCCGCAGTGCCGCTGGCAGACATTGGCGCGGCAATCGGCATCGCCGTTCCCGGTGCATCCGGCTCCGTCCAGGTCACCGGGATCTCCCTGAACTCCCGGTCGGTCCGCCCGGGAGACCTGTACGTGGCCCTGCCGGGCGCCACACGGCACGGGGCCGACTTCGTGTCCCAGGCCGTCGACGCCGGCGCCGTGGCGGTCCTGACAGACGACGCCGGGGCGCGCCTGCTGGCCCTGGGCCATGACATCGCCGTTCCGGTCCTGCTGGCCCACGAGCCGCGCAGCGTGGTCGGCCAGCTGTCCGCGCTCATCTACCAGAGCAGGCCCGACGGCGCCGGGGCACCGGCCCTCTTCGGGGTGACAGGCACTAACGGCAAGACCACCACCACCTATTTCATCAATGCCCTGCTGCGGGCGCTGGGTAAGCGGACCGGGCTGATCGGGACGATTGAGATCCTGGCCGGCGGGGAGCCGATCCCGAGCCTGCTGACCACTCCCGAATCCACGGATGTGCACGCACTGTTGGCGCTCATGCGCGAACGCGGGCTCGATGCCGCCTCCATGGAGGTTTCCTCGCACGCCGTGTCCTTCCACCGTGTCGACGCCGTGGTGTTCGACGTCGCCGGCTTCACGAACCTCACCCAGGATCACCTGGACCTGCACGGGACCATGGAGGAATACTTCCAGACCAAAGCCCGGCTGTTTTCGCCGGAACGCGCCCGCGCCGCCGTCGTGACCATCGATGATGACTGGGGCCGCAAGCTTGCGGCCACCGCCGAAATCCCGGTCACGACCCTGGCCACGGCCGGGACCGACGGCGCCGGGCCGGCTGACGCCGACCGGACCACGGACCGAACCGCGGACTGGACTGTGGTCCGGACTGCTCCGCGGGGCCTCGGCTCCGACTTCGTCCTCCGGCACCGCGACGGCGCCGAGCTGCGCGTCCACACGGGCCTGCCGGGCGGCTTCAACGTCGCCAATGCCGCGCTGGCCACGGTGATGGTCCTCGCCGGCGGCCACGAGCCGGCCGCGGTGCAGGCCGCCCTCGACGCCGCGGATCCCTTCACCGTTGCCGTGCCGGGCCGGATGCAGCTCGTGTCCACGGCCCCGGCCGCCGTGGTGGACTTCGCGCACAACCCCGACGCACTGGCCCGTGCCCTCGAAGCCGTCCGGTCCCCGGAACCCGGATCCAGAGTGATCATCGTTTTCGGCGCCACCGGACAGCGGGACCAGGGCAAACGCCCCGCGATGGGTGCCATCGCGGCGCGGCTGGCGGACACCGTGATTGTCAGCGACGACGATCCCCACGACGAGGACGCGGCGGCCATCCGCGCGGACGTCCTTGCCGGGGCCCTCGCGGCCAAGGACGACGAAGGCCTGGACTGCACAGTCCTGGAGGTCTTCCCGCGCGACGCCGCCATCCTGAAGGCCGTAGAGCTCGCCGGAGCCGGGGACACCATCCTCGTGGCCGGGCGCGGTCACGAGGTCTGGCAGGAAGTCAAGGGAATCAACCTGGCACTGGATGACCGGGTGGAGCTTCGGAACGCCTTGACAGCACGGGGATTCACCGTTCTCGAAGACCACCGGATAGAGTCCTAAACCGAGATGATTGCATTTACAGCGGCGGAAATCGCCGACATAACCGACGGCCGGCTCGCCGCGGAACCGGGAATTACCCCCGCCTCCGTGGTGACCGACTCCCGCGAGGCCACGGCGGGTTCCCTCTATGTGGCCAAACCGGGGGAGAACGCCGACGGACACGACTTCGTCGGCGCAGCCTTTGACCGGGGCGCCGTATTGGCGCTCGTTGAGCGCGAAGTGGCCGACGCCGCCGGAACGGACTATCCCGCCGTCGTCGTTGAGGACACTGTCCTCGCCATGGGCGCGCTGGCCGCCGAAGCCGTCCGCCGGATCCGCACCAGCCGCGCCGCGGCCGGCGCCGCTTTCACCGTGGTCGGCATCACCGGCTCCGCCGGCAAAACCACCACGAAGGACCTGCTCGCCGGAATCTTCGCGGCCGCCGGCGCCGAAGGTGCCACAGTTGCGCCGCAAGGGTCCTACAACGGCGAGATCGGCGTGCCGCTCACAGTCTTCAAAGCCGACTTCCACACCCGCTACCTCGTCATCGAGATGGGTGCCACGGGCATCGGCCACATCCAATACCTCGCGGACATGGTCCGGCCGGAGATCGGCGTCGTCCTCGGCGTCGGCTCCGCCCACGCCGGGGAGTTCGGCGGCGTCGAGAACATCGCGGTGGCCAAGGGCGAACTCGTGGAGGCGCTCCCGGCCGGGGGCACCGCCGTGCTGAACCTGGACGACTCCCGCGTCGCCGCGATGGCCACCCGGACCCGGGCCCGCGTGCTCGGCTACACCTCACGCGCGGCCGGCACAGGCCAGGACAACACCATCCAGGCCGACGTGGCCCAGGCCAATGTGGTCAGGGCCGCGGATGTGGAACTGAACGCCGACGGCCACCCGGAATTTGAGCTCTACCTGCCCGCCGACGTGACGGACGGAAAAGCACAGCACGGACCAACCCGGCACCACGTCGCGGCCAAGCTGATCGGCGCCCATCACATGGCCAACCTCCTCGCGGCCGCGGCCGCGGCCCACGCGGCCGGCATCCCCGGGGCGAAGATCGCGGCCTCGCTCAGCGCGCAGACCGCCGCCAGCCGCTGGCGGATGGAGCGCACGGAGCGTCCCGACGGCGTGACCGTCATCAACGATGCGTACAACGCCAACCCGGAGTCCATGCGGGCAGCACTGCGGACGCTGGCCGAGCTGGGCCGCGGCCGCCGCACCTGGGCGGTCCTGGGCGCCATGCTGGAACTGGGCCCGGATTCCATCCGCGAGCACATGGCAGTCGGCACCCAGGTGGTGCGGCTGAACATCTCCCGGCTCGTCGTGGTGGGCCGGGAGGCGCGGTCGCTGTATGTCTCCGCCGTCAACGAAGGCTCCTGGGGCGACGAATGCGTTTTCGCCGAGACGGCGGACGAGGCCTACGAGCTTCTCCAAGCCGAGCTCCAGCCCGGCGACCTGGTCCTGTTCAAGTCATCGAACGGCATCGGGCTGCGCCACTTGGGGGATCGGATAGCATTACCCCCACATGCCACCCAAGACTCTCCCGAGCGACCTGCTGAGGGAACTGCCGCAACCGCCACAGAAGGGAGTGCACAGCTGTGATTGCACTGCTGATGGGCGCCGGAATGGCGCTGCTCCTCGCGTTTGTAGGCACCCCGCTGTTCATCCGGTTCCTGGTCCGCAAGGGCTACGGACAATTCATCCGGGACGACGGACCCACCTCCCACCACACCAAGCGGGGCACGCCCACAATGGGCGGCACCGTGGTGGTCGTGGCGGTCCTGGTCAGCTACGGGCTCACGCACCTGATCATGTGGATGATGAACCCGCACTCACCGGGGCCAAGCGCCTCCGGGCTTCTCCTGCTCTTCCTCATGGTGGGCATGGGGCTGGTCGGATTCCTGGATGACTTCATCAAGATCTCCAAGCAGCGCAGCCTGGGCCTGGACGCCAAGGCCAAGCTGATCCTCCAGGGCGCCGTTGGCATCATCTTTGCCGTGCTGGCGCTGAACTTCCCGAATGCGGCGGGCCTGACCCCGGCGTCCACCCAGATCTCGCTGGTGCGCGATATTCCGTGGCTCAACCTCGCGTTCGCCGGGACCGTGCTCGGCGCCATCTTGTTTGTGCTGTGGTCCAACCTGATCGTCACGGCCGCGACCAACGGCGTGAACCTCACCGACGGCCTCGACGGCCTGGCCGCGGGCGCTTCCGTCATGGTGTTCGGGGCCTACACGCTCATGGGCATCTGGCAAAGCAACCAGGCCTGCGGATCCCCGCGGCAGGCCGGCAGCGGCTGCTACTCGGTCCGCGACCCCCTGGACCTGGCCCTGCTGGCCGCCATCCTGAGCGCGGCGATGGTCGGGTTCCTGTGGTGGAACACCTCGCCCGCGAAGATCTTCATGGGCGACACCGGCTCCCTTGCCATCGGCGGCGCCGTCGCAGCCTTCGCGATCCTGTCCCGCACCGAACTGCTGCTGGCCTTCATCGGCGGGCTCTTCGTCCTCATCACGCTCTCGGTCATCATCCAGGTGGGCTACTTCAAAATCACCAAGGGCAAACGGTTCTTCAAGATGGCACCGCTCCAGCACCACTTCGAGCTCAAGGGCTGGGCCGAAGTCACGGTGGTGGTCCGGTTCTGGATCCTGTCCGGTTTGTTTGTCGCCGCCGGCCTGGGCATCTTCTACGCCGAATGGGTGGTGCTGCTGTGACCGGTCCCATCCCCGCCCCGCTCACCACCTCGCCCCGGCTGCAGGGACTCACCACCTGGGATTCCGACTGGGCCGGACTGCGCGTCGTGGTCACCGGCATCGGAGTCTCCGGCTTCGCCGCCGCCGACACCCTCATTGAACTCGGCGCCCGGGTGGTGGTGGTGGACGCCGCCACCAGCGCCAAGGCGCTGGCCCAGGCCGACACACTCCGGATCGTCGGCGCCGCGGACGTCCTGCTGGGCGAGGAAGCGGTGGAGTCCGTTCCGAAGATCGACGGGCAAAAGCCGGACCTGGTGGTCACGTCCCCGGGCTGGCGCCCGGACCAGGCACTGCTCGCCGCAGCGGCACGGGCGCACATTCCGGTGTGGGGCGACGTCGAGCTCGCCTGGCGGCTCCGCGAACGCGAGGGCCGTAAGACCGCCGACTGGCTGGCCATCACAGGCACCAACGGCAAGACCACCACGGTCGGCCTGACCGAATCCATGCTCCAGGCCGCCGGCCTGAAGGCGATCGCCGTAGGCAACGTCGGAACCCCGATCCTGGACGCCCTGCGCGATCCCGTGGACTACGACGCCTTCGCGGTGGAACTGTCCAGTTTCCAGCTGCACTGGAGCCACTCGGTGTCGCCGGTGGCCAGCGTGTGCCTCAACGTCGCTGAAGACCACGTGGACTGGCACGGCTCCTACGCCTCCTACCTGGCCGACAAGGCCAAGGTCTACGCCAACACGCAGAAGGCCTGCATCTACAACGCCGAGCAGATCGAGACCGAGCGCATGGTCGAGGACGCGGACGTGGTTGAAGGCTGCCGGGCCGTGGGATTCACCACACTGACCCCGGCCATCAGCATGCTCGGCGTCGTGGAGGGGCTGCTGGTTGACCGGGCGTTCATTGCCGAACGCAAGGACAGCGCGGCCGAACTCGCCTCGATCGCCGACCTGGGACCGGTGGCGCCGCGCCACATGGTGGCCAACGCGCTGGCAGCCGCTGCCCTGGTACGGGCCTACGGGGTGGAGCCATCGGCTGTGCGCCAGGGCCTGCTGAACTACCTTCCGGGAGACCACCGGATCCAGCTGGTGGCCCGGTATGAGGGTGTGCTGTGGATCAACGATTCCAAAGCCACCAACCCGCACGCCGCCGCCGCCTCGTTGTCCGCGTTCCAGAATGTGGTGTGGATCGCGGGAGGTTTGTCCAAGGGCGTGAATTACGACTCCCTGATCCAGGAACAGGGCAGCCGGCTCAAGGCCGTGGTCCTGATCGGCGCGGACTCCAGCGATCTGCAGGCCGCCCTGAAGCGACACGCGCCGGATGTCCCCGTGATCGGGCAGGGCAAGGGCGAGACTGAAGACGTGCAGACTGCCGGTACGGCCAAAGCCGACGCAGGCCCTTCGCCGATTTTCGGCGAGACTGTGATGGCCCAGGCCGTTGCCTCGGCGGCGCAGCTGGCCGCCTCCGGGGACACTGTGCTGCTGGCCCCGGCGGCTGCTTCCATGGACCAGTTCTCTTCCTATGCTCACCGTGGCGATGCCTTCATCGAAGCTGTCCGCGAGCTCGTGGAAGGGCAGGCTCAGACCAGCGAGGAGTAACAATGGTCAGCACGCCCACACGTACGACGGCGGCACGACCCGCCGCCGGCGGGGCCAGTAGAGGCGGGGCCACCAGTGGCACGCCCGCCGGCCGTCCGGCCCCTTCGGCGGCACGGCCAACGGCCGGCGGCCCCGCCGTCACCCCCGCGGCCCGGGTGCGTGCCTGGAGCCGCGGATTCTGGTCCGCGCTGGAAGGCACCGGCAAGTCGCGCAACGGATCCACGTACTACCTGATCCTTGGCTCCACCCTGGCGCTGACGGCGATCGGGATCATGATGGTCCTCTCGGCCTCCAGCGTGGAAGCCATCGCCGCGGGGGAGTCGCCGTACTCCGCCGCCTTCAAACAGGGCGGATTCGCCGCGATTGGCGTCTTCGCGATGCTTGTCCTCTCCCGCGTGAACGTCGTCTGGCTCAGGCGCTTCGCCTGGCCGCTCATGTTCCTGGCCATTGCGCTGCTGGGCCTGGTGCTCCTCGTGGGACGCAGCGCGCTGGGCAACCAGAACTGGATCGACGTCGGTCCGTTCACGTTCCAGCCCTCCGAAGCCGCCAAGCTCGCCCTCGCGCTCTGGATGGCCACCGTGCTTGACCGCAAGGCCAAGCTCCTCCATGAATGGCGCCACGCGCTCATTCCGGTCGTGCTCCCGGGCGCCATTGCGGTCCTGGGCCTCATCCTGGCCGGAAACGACCTCGGGACGGCCATGATCGTGATGATCATCGTGGCCGCCGCGCTGTTCTTCGCCGGCGTGCGGCTGTACCTTTT
Source organism: Arthrobacter sp. 05T45 (assembly GCF_056395875.1). Taxonomy (NCBI): domain Bacteria; kingdom Bacillati; phylum Actinomycetota; class Actinomycetes; order Micrococcales; family Micrococcaceae; genus Arthrobacter; species Arthrobacter sp. 05T45. The sequence continues at coordinate 24,661 of NZ_JBFTKI010000024.1, forward strand.
CGGGTTCGCCGGGGCGGTCCTGGCCCTTGGCGCGACGATCCTCGCCGTCACGAGCCCGAACCGGATGTGCCGCATCCTGTCATGGACGGGCCAGACCTGCGCCGACGGCTCCGACCTGAACTACCAGTCCACCAACGGCCTGTACGGGCTCGCGTCCGGCGGCTGGTTCGGCGTCGGACTGGGCCAGAGCCGGCAGAAGTACAGCTGGATCCCGGAAGCGCACAACGACTTCATTTTCGCGATCATCGGCGAGGAACTCGGACTGGTCGGCACGATCGTCGTCCTGGTCCTGTTCGCCATCCTCGGCACCGCCATCTACCGGGTGGTCGTCGCCCAGCACGATGTCTTCCACCGCGTCCTGGCCGGCACGATCATGGTCTGGCTGCTGGGCCAGGCCAGCGTCAACATGGCCGTGGTCACCGGGCTGGCACCGGTGATCGGTGTCCCACTGCCCTTCATTTCCTATGGCGGCTCGGCCCTGCTGATGTCACTGTGCGCAATCGGCGTCGTCCTGTCCCTGGCCCGGGCACAGATGGACCCCGGCATGCAGCCGAAGAAGATGCTCAGGTTCGGCCCGGCCGCCTTCGCCAATTCCGTCCGGAGGGCCCGCGCTGCCCGGGCTGCAAGGACTGCCGCCAGCCGGTCCGCCGCCAGCACGGCCTCCAGCCGGTCCGCCGCCCGCACGGCAGCCCGGCCCAAGGTCCCCGCGGGCAAGAGCCCCGCCACCAAGAACCCCACCAAGAACCCCGCCAAGAGCCCAGCCACCAAGAACCGTACGAAAGCGTAAACAGCCCTTCATGAACACCGAGTCGCCCTTGTCCGTGGTCCTTGCCGGCGGCGGAACCGCCGGCCATATCAGCCCGCTGCTGGCAATTGCCGGCGCCCTCCGGCAGTCCCGCCCCGGAGTGCAGCTCCTGGCTGTCGGGACCCCCGGCGGAATGGAAGCGCGGCTCGTCCCGGCGGCCGGCCTGGACCTTGCCACCATCAGCCGTGTCCCGCTCCCGCGCAGGCCTTCCGCGGATCTGCTCCGGCTGCCGGGCCGGATGGCCGGTGCGGTGAAGCAGGCGGGTTCCATCCTGGACGAGGCAGGCGCCGACGTCCTGGTGGGGGTCGGCGGGTACGTGTGCACACCGATGTACCTCGCTGCCCGGCGCCGGAAGATCCCGATCGTGGTCCACGAGGCCAACACCCGTCCCGGCCTGGCTAACCGCGTTGGCGCAGGCCTCGGCGCCCACGTGGCAGTGGCCTTCGCCGCGACCAAACTGGGCCGCGCCGCCCGGCACGTAGGCATGCCCATGCGCCCCGAAATTTCCGGCCTCGACCGCGCGGCCGCCCGGGCTGGTGCACGGCAGGCGCTCGGCCTGGACGCGGACCGGCCGACGCTCATCGTCACGGGCGGGTCCTCGGGCGCCCAGAGCATCAACCGGTCCCTCGCCGCGGCCGTCGGGGCCCTCGCCGACGCCGGCGTGCAGACCCTGCACATCACCGGTCGCGGCAAGTCCGTCCACGACGCCGACGGCAAACCGCTCGCCGCGCCAGGCTACCGGCAGGTGGAGTACGTCGACGGGATGGAAACCGTCTACGCCGCGGCGGACCTGCTGCTGGCCCGTGCCGGAGCCGCCACGGTCTGCGAGGTGGCCGCCGTGGGCGTGCCTGCCGTTTTCGTGCCCCTGCCCATCGGCAACGGCGAGCAGGCGTTGAACGCCGCGGGCCTGGTCGCCGCGGGCGGCGCATTGATAATCGATGACAAGGCCTTCTCCGCCGACTGGATCAGCGGGAACATCATTCCCCTGCTGCTGGACACGGACAGGCTGGCCCGGATGGCAGCCAGCTCCGAACAGCTCGGCATCCGCGACGCCGACCGGCGCATGGCCGATCTCATCCTCGGCGTCGCGTCTTCGAACGAGCGCAGCGGGAACCGGCAGCGTCCGAAACAGCAGCGTCCGAAACAGCAGGGCACGAACCAGCACGGCAGGAAGCAGTAGAGCAATGACCCAGCCCCAACACGGCACGCATGCCCTCGAATCCCTCGGCCGCGTCCACTTCATCGGCATCGGCGGCGTCGGCATGTCCGCCGTTGCCCGCATCATGGTGGCCCGCGGCATCCCGGTGAGCGGCTCCGACGCCAAGTCGCTGCCCGTCATGGCGGACCTCGCGGCCGCCGGGGCGCGGATCGCCGTCGGCTATGCTCCCGGCAACCTGGGAGACGCCCAGACGGTGGTCGCCGGCTCCGCGATCCGGCCCGACAACCCCGAGCTCGCAGCGGCCCGTGCCGCCGGACTCCCGGTGCTGCACCGCTCCGAGGCGCTGGCCGCCACGATGGCGGATGACACTGTGGTGGCAGTCGCCGGAACGCACGGCAAGTCCACCACGACCTCCATGATCACGGTGCTGCTGCAGGGCGCCGGACTGGACCCGTCCTTCGCGATCGGCGCCAACGTCCCGGCGCTCGGAGTCAATGCGGCACACGGCACGGCGGGCATCTTCGTCGCCGAGGCCGACGAATCGGACGGCTCCTTCCTGAACTACCGCCCCACGATCGCCGTGGTGACCAACGTCGAGCCGGACCACCTGGACTTCTACGGCACCGCCGAGGCCGTCTATGCCTCCTTCGACCGCTTCACGGCCCTGCTCCCGGCGGACGGCGTCCTGGTGGCGTGCGCTGACGACCCCGGGGCCAGGGCACTGGCCGAGCGCACCCGGGCCCGCGGCAACACCCGCGTGGTGCTATACGGAACCGCCGCCGACGCCGCCATCCGGCTGCACGACGCTGGACCCGGCCGGATGGGGATCTCAACGACGGCGGGCACGTTCGGCGTCGAACTGCAGGTTCCGGGCCGGCACAACGCACTCAACGCTGCCGCCGCCTTCGCCGTCGCGATCGAACTCGGCGTCGCGCCCGACACCGCCGCGGCGGCACTGGCCCACTTCTCCGGCGCCTCACGCCGTTTCGAGTTCAAGGGGGACGGCCGCGGCGTCCGCGTCTACGACGACTACGCCCACCACCCCACGGAAGTCCGCGCCGCCCTGTCCGCGGCACGTGCCGTCGCCGGGGAGCACAAGGTGCACGTGCTCTTCCAGCCGCACCTGTTTTCCCGGACCCGGGAATTTGCCCGCGAGTTCGCCGAAGCGCTCAACACCGCGGACACGGCCCTGGTCCTGGACATCTATCCTGCCCGCGAGGATCCCATTCCAGGGGTCACCAGCGGGCTGATCGCCGAGCACCTGGGCTCAGGCGGCCGCCTTGTCGGACCCGACGGGGAGGCTGTGCAGGCGCTGCTGGCGGCCGCCGGCCCCGGGGACATCGTGCTGACCGCCGGCGCCGGGGACGTCACGGCCTACGGGCCGCTGATTGTCGAGGCCCTGACGGCCGAGGCCGCCGGTGCCTAGCACCAGGCGCCCCACCTACCGTGGCGGGTCCGGCACGAGTGGGTCCGGCACCGGCGGATCCGGCTCCCGGCCGCCGTCCGCCGGGACGGGCACGGATGTCATTTCTGCGTCCAAGACCGCCGCCGACACCGCCGCGGACACCGCCGTCGGTCGGTCCCGCAATCCGCAGAACCCGCAGAACCCGCAGGCCACCCCGGACAACGGGCCCGGAAAGGTGCTGTCCTTCCCCGAGCCCAAGGGCAAGCGCCGCCGGCGGATCCTGCTCAGCACCATCGGGATCGTGGCCGTGCTGATGGCGGGCATCGTCGCGGCCGCCGTCTACTCGCCCGTGCTGGCCCTGCGCACGGTCACGGTGGAGGGTACAAAGATGCTGCACCCGGATCAGGTCCAGGCCGCCCTCGCGCCCCTTCAGGGCAAGCCGCTGCCGCAGATCAGCGAGGAGGAGGTCACAGCCCTGCTCAAGCCGCTGGTCCAGGTCAAGGACGTCACCGCGAAGGCGCTGCCGCCCGCCACCTTGCAGGTGCACGTCACCGAGCGCATTCCCGTGGCCCTGGTCAAGCAGGGCAAGACATTCCAGCTGGTGGACGTCGACGGTGTCCAGCTCAGCACCACCGCCGATGCGGCCTCGGTATCGCTGCCGGTGATCGACGGCGGCAGCGGAACGCTGCCGAAGGACCTGTTCCAGGCCATCACGGCAGTGCTGGGGGCCCTGCCGGCGGATGTGCTGGCGCGGCTCTCCAACGCCTCTGCCGCGTCGGCCGACGCCGTCGAACTCAAACTCGTCGATGGGCAGACAATCGTCTGGGGCAACGCGGGGGAGAAGGAGCTGAAGGCACGGGTCCTTTCTGCCCTCCTGAAGGTCCCGGCCGACGCCAAAAACCCGGTGAAGGTCTACGATGTCAGCGTGCCCCGGCACCCAGTCACGCGGTAGCCGGCAATCGGATCCGCCGCGTCACGGATGTCCAGCGGACGTCCAGCTGCCCGCGGGACTACTTACAGGGGCTATTTGCCCGGTAATCGCGCGACACGCGGCGCCGGTTATTGAATGTCCCCTGCATAGGAAATACCGTCACAGACATGAGTTACTTGACATAACTATAACCTTCAAGTCGAAGGTTAAGGTTCAAAGCTTCAAGCAGGACTCGATCAGTTTTCGCATTAGTACACGAACAAGGGACACGTAACGTGGCAGCTCCGCAGAATTACTTGGCCGTCATCAAGGTCGTCGGCATCGGCGGCGGTGGCGTGAACGCAGTCAACCGCATGATCGAGGTCGGTCTTCGCGGCGTCGAATTCATCGCCATCAACACCGATGCCCAGGCATTGTTGATGAGCGATGCCGACGTCAAGCTCGACGTCGGGCGTGAGCTGACCCGTGGACTCGGTGCTGGCGCGAACCCTGAAGTTGGCCGGCAGGCCGCGGAGGACCACGCCGATGAAATCGAAGAGGTCATCCGGGGCGCAGACATGGTCTTCGTCACCGCCGGCGAAGGCGGCGGAACCGGAACCGGCGGCGCCCCCGTCGTCGCCCGGATCGCACGGTCCCTTGGCGCCCTGACCATCGGCGTCGTGACGCGCCCCTTCACGTTTGAAGGCCGCCGCCGTGCCGGCTCCGCCGAGGCCGGCATCGACGCCCTGCGCGATGAAGTCGACACCCTGATCGTGATCCCGAACGACCGCCTGCTCTCCATCAGCGACCGCAACGTCTCCGTCCTGGACGCGTTCCGTTCCGCCGACCAGGTCCTGCTCTCCGGTGTCCAGGGCATCACGGACCTCATCACCACCCCCGGCCTGATCAACCTCGACTTCGCCGACGTCAAGTCCGTCATGCAGGGTGCCGGTTCCGCGCTGATGGGCATCGGTTCTGCCCGCGGCGAAGACCGCGCCGTGAAGGCCGCGGAGCTGGCCATCGCCTCCCCGCTGCTGGAAGCATCGATCGACGGCGCGCACGGCGTGCTGCTGTCCATCCAGGGCGGCTCGGACCTTGGCCTCTTCGAAATCAACGAGGCAGCCCGCCTGGTCCAGGAAGTCGCCCACCCGGAGGCCAACATCATCTTCGGCGCCGTGATCGACGACGCCCTCGGCGACGAGGCACGCGTCACCGTCATCGCCGCCGGCTTCGACGACGTCAAGGCCACCTCGCCGTCCATGGACCAGTCCCTGCCGGCCGCGCCGCAGCGTCCCGCGTCCCCCGCCCCCGCCCCGGCGCAGGCACCCGCCTCCGCCCCGGTTCAGCCGCTGCACGCCACCGTCGGCGCCTCCGGCTACGGCGGCTGGGGCCAGCAGCGTCCCTCTGCCGTACCGGCCGATTCGGGCTTCGACGTCGACCTTCCGGCCGTCGTGGAGCCGGACCTGTCCGGCCGGCACTCCGATGACCTGGATGTCCCGGACTTCCTGAAGTAAATAGTTCCGCTCCTGCATGGCACCGCCGTCCGGCGGTGCCATGCTGCTTTGCGGCGGGTTACGGTGGATTGTATGAACGCAGGTATTCCGGACATGTTGATGGCGGTGTTGTGATTGTTTTGCTGGCGGGCTGAAGTCCGGCCGGGCGTATGGGTGGCTTTCACCGACGCCGGAGCCGGGAACCTGGCACTGCATGTCGGTGATGACCCCGTGGCGGTGCGCCGCCGGCGCGCTGAGCTCGAAGCGGCCGCCGGGCTCAGCGGGCGCTCCTTCCGGTACATGAACCAGGTCCACGGCAGTGACGTCGCCACCATCGTTGGGTCCCCGGCCGCGGACTCCGCGGGTGAAGGTCCGGCCGCGCCCACGGCCGATGCCATGGTCTCCCTGACTGAGCCGCTGGCCGTCCTGGTGGCCGACTGCGTGCCGGTGGTGCTGGTCGGCGAGGATCCGGCCGGGGCGCCGGTGCTGGGCGTCGTTCACGCCGGACGGCCAGGCGTCGCCGCCGAGGTGGTGCCAGCCGCTGTGGCCCGCCTCCGGGAGCTCGGTGCGGACCGCATCAGCGCCTGGGTGGGCCCCTCGGTCTGCGGGCGCTGCTATGAAGTCCCCGGCAGCCTGCGCGCGGACGTTTCCGCGGCCGTGCCTGCCACCTGGTGCACCACCTCGACCGGCACCCCTGGTCTGGACCTGCCGGCCGGAGTGCGGAGCCAGCTGGAAGCTGCGGGCGTCGCGATCGAATACTCCGGGGGATGCACCCTCGAGGACGACACCCTCTTCTCCTACCGCCGCAACAGCCACACCGGCCGCTTCGCCGGGCTGGCGTGGACGGACGGCACCCACGGGACTGACGGCACTGACGGGACTGACGGGAAAAGGGAGTATGGCCATGACTGAACCGGCGCAGCGCCCGGACGCACACGCCGTCGAGCCCGTCACGGCGCCGGGGGAGAACCATGAGAACCGAACGGACGCGCTGGAAGGCCCCCGTCTGGCCCAGCTGGAGGCGAACCTCGCGGCCGTCCGCCGCCGGATCGACGCCGCCGTGGCCGCCGCGGGCCGGCAGGCGGCGCCGCCGAGCCTGATCGTCGTCACCAAGTTCCATCCTGCGCTGGACGTCCGGCGGCTGGCGTCGCTGGGGGTCACCGACGTCGGGGAGAACCGGGACCAGGAGGCCGCGGAAAAGGCGGCGCAGCTTCAGGACCTTGGCCTGAGCTGGCACTTCATCGGTCAACTCCAAAGCAAGAAGGCCAAATCCGTGGTGAAGTACGCCGCGTCCGTGCACTCCGTGGACCGGGAAGCCGTCGCCTCGGCCCTGGCCAAGGCGATGGCCGTCGAAGCCGACCGCACCGGCCGCCCGCCCCTGGACTGTTTCATCCAGGTCAGCCTGGCCGAGCAGGCCGGCGACGCAGCAGTGGCCCACCGCGGCGGCGCGGTGCCCGGCGAAGTCACCGCGCTGGCCGAACAGGTCGCCGGTGCCGGCGGACTGAGGCTCGCCGGCGTCATGGCCGTTGCCCCGCTCGGGGCGGACCCGGCGGCTGCCTTCGAAAAGCTGGCCGGCATTTCCGGGCGCCTGGCCGAACAATTTCCCTACGCCACGGGAATATCCGCCGGCATGAGCCAGGACCTCGAAGAGGCCGTCCGCTTCGGGGCGACACACCTGCGCATTGGCTCCGATATTCTCGGTCCGCGTCCGGCCCTGCGGTAAGTTCGACATATTGGAAGGTAATGGCGGGGATTCCAAGGCTGTCTAGTCACTAAGCGGCCCGCTTACGGACAAGATTAGGAGTCGACCATGGCTGGCGCTCTGCGCAAGACAATGATCTATCTTGGGCTCGCCGACGGCGACGAACACTACGAGTCTGAGCACCCCACACCGCACAAGGATGAGGACGAATCCATGGAGCAGGACCGCGAGGAACGACGTGCTCCGGCGCCCGTCCGCGAGGTCCCCCGGGAAGAGCCCCACGCCGCTGAAGAGGAATATCGCGCACCTGTGACACCCATCAAGCGTGCGGCATCGAGCCGCGAAGAGACCACCGGACTCCGGCAAATCACGACCATCCATCCGCGGTCGTACAACGACGCCAAGCTCATCGGCGAAAGCTTCCGCGACGGGATCCCCGTCATCATGAACGTCACCGACATGGGCGAGGCTGACGCCAAGCGCCTCGTGGACTTCTCCGCCGGTCTTGTTTTCGGCCTGCGCGGCAGCATCGAACGGGTGACGAACAAGGTCTTCCTGCTCTCGCCGTCGTACGTCGAAGTCATTGGCGACGACAAGAAGGTCAGCGAGACGCAGGCAAGTTTCTTCAACCAGAGCTAGGCCCGAATATTCGGTACTGATGCCAGGCGGGGACACCTGCCTGGCATCCGTGCGGAATTATCCGTGTTGAAATAGAAGTGACACTTTCCTTAGGACACTTCGGTATCCGGAATGAACATGGAGATATGAGTTAGCTCATGGGAATTGTTTTGGGGCTCGTCTATATCGTTCTGTTGCTTTTTTTCGTGGCATTGATCATCCGTCTGGTCTACGACTGGGTGCAGATGTTTGCCCGAAGCTGGCGGCCGCGCGGTTTGGCACTCGTGACCGCTCATGCTGTGTATTCGGTCACGGACAAGCCCCTCAAACTGCTCCGCCGGCTCATCCCGCCGCTGCGGTTGGGCGGAATGTCGCTGGACATAGGCTTCCTGCTGCTGTTCGTGGCCGTGAGCGTGGCGATGTGGATCGTCAAGGGCCTGGTGTACGCCCAGCCGATCGCGGCATAGGCCGCAGCCGCAGCCGGGCAGCGACCTGCCCGGCCCAGGCCCAAACCGAAAGTAAACTCCGGTTTGACACTGCGGTGTTGAATTAGAGGAACCAGACCATATTTAGGTACCGTAGTTTGACGGCCGGAAGGCCTACTGACTAACTAGACCAACGAGGTGACCAGATGGCTTTGACGCCAGAAGACGTTGTCAACAAGCGCTTTCAGCCGACCAAGTTCCGCGAAGGCTACGACCAGGACGAGGTTGACGACTTCCTGGACGAGATCGTCGTCGAACTTCGGCGCCTGAACCAGGAGAACGACGAGCTGCGCAAGAAGCTCGCCGAATCCGGCGCCGGCACGCCTGCCAGCTCCGCAGCCGCCGCACCCGTGGTGGAAAAGGTCCCGGCACCCGTCAAGGCCGAGAAGGAAGACACCGCCAAGGCCGAGGCCGAGGCCAAGGCAAAGGCGGCCGCAGAAGCCGCCAAGAAGAAGGAAGCCGAGCAGGCCGCCAAGGCCGCCCAGGTTGTCGAGCCGGCGCGCAGCGCCGCCACCCCGGCGTCGGAGTCCGCCGCCGGCCTGCTCGCCATGGCGCAGCAGATGCACGACAAGCACGTCGCCGACGGCGAGCAGCAGCGGGACAAAATCATCGCTGAAGCTCAGATCGAGGCCAGCAGCCTCGTCAACGATGCGCAGGAAAAGTCCCGCAAGATCCTCGGTGCCCTCGAGCAGCAGCGCTCCGTCCTGGAACGCAAGGTCGAGCAGCTTCGCGGCTTCGAGCGCGACTACCGCTCACGCCTGAAGGCCTACATCGAAGGCCAGCTCCGCGACCTGGACGCCCGCGGCTCCGTCGCGGCCCCCGAGGTTGGCGAAGCCAGCTAGGGCAAAAAGCAAGTATTCTGAAAGCCGGTGGCTGAGGATTCCTCGGCCGCCGGCTTTTCCCTTTTCCCGCAACGTGCCGGCACCGGCCCAGGTGCCCGGCACTTGCCGGTACCTGAACCCGGTCCCCGCACTGGCTCCCGATCGAAAGCCCTATGACTGACGCACCATCACCAGACGCCATGCAGCCTGTCGAGGCGGCACAGCCCGTGCGCGCCCGGCCGCGGCGGGCAAAGCTGTTTGTCCTGTTCGCTGCCTTCGCGGTCTTCGCCTACGTGTTCGACCAGCTCACCAAGCTCTGGGTCACGACCACCATGACCGAGGGTGAGCGGATCCCCGTGCTTCCCCCGCTGCTGCACTGGTTCTACATCCGCAACTCGGGGGCGGCGTTCTCGATCGGCGAGAACGTCACCTGGGTGTTCACGATCATCATGGCGGCCGTGTCTGTCGCGATCCTGCTGCAGCTGCGCAAGCTCGGTTCGCTCTGGTGGGCCCTGGCGCTGGGGCTGCTGCTCGGCGGCGCACTCGGCAACCTGACGGACCGGCTGTTCCGCGAGCCGTCCTTCGCGATGGGCCATGTGGTGGACTTCATCCAGCTGCCAAACTTCGCGATCTTCAACATCGCCGACTCCGCCGTCGTCTCCGCCGTCGTGATCATTTGCCTGCTCACGCTCCGCGGAATCTCCCTGGACGGCTCGCGCCATACGAAGGATACGGTGGCCAACGATGTCTGACACTGCCTCAGGAAACGCCGCTGATATGGCGGCCGATATGGCGGCCGATATGGCCGCCGAAGCCGGCACCGCACCCGCCGGGCACCACCGCTTCACCGTCACGGAGGACCTCGCCGGTTCCCGTGTGGACGCCGGACTGGCCCGGCTGATGGACATCTCCCGCTCGCAGGCCGCAGTCCTGATCGCCGAAGGCAACGTCACCAGCAACGCAGGGAAGGTCGGAAAGTCCCTCAAACTCACCCTGGGCACCGTGCTTGAGGTCGTGGTGCCGGACCGCAGGGACCCCCTGGAAATCGTGGAGGAAGTAGTGGACGACCTGTTGATCCTGCTGGACGATGACGAATTTGTAGTCATCGACAAACCGGTCGGTGTCGCCGCCCACCCTTCGCCAGGCTGGGTGGGACCCACGGTGGTGGGTGGCCTCGCCGGGCTCGGCTACCGGATTTCGACGTCGGGCGCCCCGGAGCGCGCGGGCATCGTCCATCGGCTCGATGTCGGCACTTCCGGCGTCATGGTGGTGGCCAAGACCGAAAATGCCTACACCGTGCTCAAGCGCGCCTTCAAGGAGCGCACCGTGGACAAGGTCTACCACGCCGTCGTCCAGGGCCTTCCCGATCCGCTGGCGGGCACCATCGACGCGCCCATCGGCCGGCACCCGGGCCATGACTGGCGGTTTGCCGTGACCGAGGACGGCCGTGATTCGGTGACGCACTATGAGGTCCTGGAAGCTTTCGGGAAGGCCTCACTCGTGGAGGTGCACCTCGAAACGGGCCGCACCCACCAGATCCGCGTGCATTTCTCGGCCCTGCGCCACCCCTGCGCCGGTGACCTCACCTACGGCGCGGACCCGAGGCTGGCCGCCACCCTCGGCCTCACCCGGCAGTGGCTGCACGCCCGGGAACTGTCCTTCGACCACCCGCGGACAGGGGAGCGGGTTACCGTCGCCAGCGAGTACCCGCAGGACCTGCAGTACGCGCTGACGGTCCTGGAGTCCGGAAACGCCTGAGCCGCACGGCACGGGCGGCCTGAATCCACGGGGTTCTGCCGGGCCGCCCGTTGCCGCCGTTCGGTGCCCATCGCCGTGGCTGCACGCCGCCGTCGTGGCACGGCACTAGAATGGTGCGGTGACTTCCAGCAACGACTCGTTTGTCCATCTCCACAACCACACCGAGTACTCGATGCTGGACGGTGCCGCCCGGCTCGGTGAGCTGTTCGACGAAACCGAACGGCTCGGCATGCCGGCCCTCGCCACGACGGACCACGGCTACCTGTTCGGCGCCTTCGACTTCTGGAAGCGCGCAACAGACCAGGGCATCAGACCCATCATCGGCGTCGAAGCCTATGTGACTCCCGGGACCGCCCGCACGGACAAGACCCGTGTGCGCTGGGGCGAGGAGCACCAGCGCAAGGACGACATTTCCGGCGGCGGCTCGTACACGCACATGACCCTGCTCAGCTACAACAACGTGGGCATGCGGAACCTTTTCCGGGCCTCCTCGATCGCCTCGCTGGACTCGGTCTTCGGCAAATGGCCCCGGCTGGACCGTGAGCTGCTGAACACCTACTCGGAAGGGCTCATCGCCACCACCGGCTGCCCGTCCGGCGAGGTCCAGACCCGGCTGCGGCTCGGCCAGTACCGCGAAGCCCTGGAGGCCGCGGCGGAGTTCCGCGACATCTTCGGGGCGGAGAACTACTTCTGTGAGCTCATGGACCACGGCCTGGACATCGAGCGGCGCGTCACAGGTGACCTCCTGCGCCTGGCCAAGGACCTGAACCTGCCGCTGGTGGCCACCAACGACCTGCACTACACGCACGAGCATGACGCCAAGGCGCATGAGGCCCTGCTGGCCATCCAGTCCGGTTCCACCCTCCTGGAGCCGACCTACGACAACGGCGGCTCGCGCTTCGCCTTCTCCGGCAGCGGCTACTACCTGAAGTCACCGCAGGAAATGCGCGAACTGTTCCGCGACCACCCCGAGGCGTGCGACAACACGCTCCTGATCGCCGAACGCTGCGAAGTTTCCTTCAACACCGGCGCCAACTACATGCCCCGGTTCCCCTGCCCGGAGGGGGAGGACGAAACGTCGTGGCTGGTCAAGGAGGTCGACAAGGGACTCCGCTACCGCTATCCCCAGGGCATCCCGGACAAGGTCCGCAAGCAGGCCGACTATGAGCTCGAAGTCATCACCTCGATGGGCTTCCCGGGCTACTTCCTAGTCGTCGCCGATTTCATCAACTGGGCCAAGAACAACGGCATCCGGGTCGGTCCCGGGCGCGGCTCCGGCGCCGGCTCCATGGTGGCCTACGCGATGCGCATCACCGACCTGGACCCGCTGCACCACGGCCTGATCTTCGAGCGCTTCCTCAACCCGGACCGCGTCTCCATGCCTGACTTCGACGTCGACTTCGATGACCGGCGACGTTCCGAAGTGATCGACTACGTCACGCGCAAATACGGCGACGAGCGCGTGGCGATGATCGTCACCTACGGCACCATCAAGACCAAGCAGGCCCTCAAAGACTCCTCGCGCGTGCTGGGCTACCCGTTCAGCATGGGCGAGACGCTGACCAAGGCGCTCCCGCCGGCCGTGATGGCCAAGGACATCCCGCTGGCCGACATCCAGAACAAGGACTCCAAGCGCTACAGCGAGGCCGGCGACTTCCGCCAGCTCATCAGCACCGACCCGGAGGCCGCCAAGGTCTTCGAGACGGCGCTGGGCATCGAGGGCCTGAAGCGGCAATGGGGCGTGCACGCCGCCGGCGTCATCATGTCCTCGGACCCCATCATCGACGTGATCCCGATCATGCGCCGTTTCCAGGACGGCCAGGTCATCACCCAGTTCGACTACCCGACGTCCGAAGGCCTCGGCCTGATCAAGATGGACTTCCTCGGGCTGCGAAACCTGACGATCATTTCCGATGCCCTGGAAAACATCAAAATGAACCGCGGCATCGAGCTCGACCTCGAGACGCTCGAGTTGGATGACACGGCGTCCTACGAACTGCTTGCCCGCGGAGACACACTGGGCGTCTTCCAGCTCGACGGCGGTCCCATGCGGTCCTTGCTCAAGCTGATGAAGCCTGACAACTTCGAGGACATCTCCGCCGTGCTGGCCCTCTACCGGCCCGGACCCATGGGCGCCAACGCGCACACCGACTACGCGCTGCGCAAGAACAAGATCCAGGAAGTCATCCCGATCCACCCGGAGCTCGAGGAACCGCTGTCCGAAATCCTCGGCGGGACCTACGGGCTGATCGTGTACCAGGAGCAGGTCATGGCCGTGGCGCAGAAGCTCGCCGGCTATACCCTGGGCCAGGCCGATATCCTGCGCCGCGCCATGGGCAAGAAGAAGAAGTCCGAGCTGGACAAGCAGTTCGCCGGCTTCTCCCAGGGTATGCAGGACAACGGCTATTCCATGGCCGCGGTCAAGACCCTCTGGGACATCCTGCTGCCGTTCTCCGACTACGCCTTCAACAAGGCGCACTCGGCCGCCTACGGCGTGATCTCCTACTGGACCGCGTACCTGAAGGCGCACTACGCGCCGGAGTACATGGCTGCCCTGCTGACCTCAGTGGGCGACGACAAGGACAAGTCGGCGATCTACCTCAACGAATGCCGGCGCATGGGCATCACGGTGCTGCCGCCCGACGTCAACGAGTCAGCCCTCAACTTCACCCCTGTGGGCACCGACATCCGCTTCGGCATGGGCGCCATCCGCAACGTCGGCGTGAACGCCGTCGAAGCCATGGTGGCGGCGCGCGAAAAAGAAGGCGCCTACACCTCCTTCAAGGACTACCTCCTGAAGGTCCCGGCAGTGGTCTGCAACAAGCGCACCATCGAATCCCTGATCAAGGCCGGCGCCTTCGACTCGCTCGGCCACCCCCGGCGGGCCCTGGCCATGATCCATGAAGAAGCGATCGACTCCGTCATCACCCTCAAGCGCAACGAGGCGATCGGCCAGTTCGACCTCTTCGCCGGCTTTGAGGACCAGGAGCCCGAGGCGTCGCTCAGCACCGAGATCCCGGACCTGCCGGAATGGGAGAAGAAGGACAAACTGGCGTTCGAGCGCGACATGCTCGGCCTCTACGTCTCCGACCACCCGCTGCAAGGACTGGAAGGGCTCCTGAGCCAGCACGCCGACCGGTCGATCACCTCGATCATCGCCGAAGACGGCCCGCCGGACGGCTCGATCGTGACCATCGCCGGCATGATCACCTCGCTCAGCCGACGGATCGCCAAGGCCAGCGGCAACGCCTACGCCCGGGCCGAAATCGAGGACCTCGCCGGTTCCATGGAGGTCATGTTCTTCGGCCAGGTCTACGGCCCCATCGCCTCGGTGCTCGCGGAGGACCTGATCGTGGTGGTCAAGGGCCGGCTGCAGCGGCGCGACGACGGCGCCGTCACCTTGAACTGCATGGAACTCTCCGTGCCGGACCTCAGTGACAGCCAGAACGGGCCTGTGGTGATCACCATGGCCACGCACAAGGCCACCGAGGCCGTGGTCACCGAGCTGGGCGACGTGCTGCGCACCCACCGCGGAAATTCGGAGGTCCGCCTGCACCTGCAGGGCGACACCCGGGTGGAGGTCATGGGCCTGCCGGTGCACCTGCGCGTCAACCCGAGCCCGTCACTGTTCGGCGATCTGAAGGTGCTGCTCGGCCCGACCTGTTTGGATAACTGACATGCAGGGGGTTGCTGGCGGCCAGGCAAGGCTGAGCGATCCAGGGCACCCTGAGTATCGCCGCCCCGCGAGGGTTCACGCACAGCATCCGAGGATCATGTTTTCGGGTTGAGCGTTCCCCGGGCGATGCTGTCGGCGGAGTGGGCCGGGTTCCCGTTGTATGGCTGGTTGGAGACGTCCACGATGGGGTACTGGGCCAGATCAATGCCGTCCGGGATGGTGAAGATGCCGGATTCATTGTCGAGGACACCCAGGCTGACCATTCTGGACAGGTCGGCAGAGCCGACCCACACTCCCCGGAATCCGGTGATGTGGTCGTTGGAGAGCCGGATGATCAGGTGCCGGGTTCCATCGGGGAGTTGCTCCACCCGGGCGTCTCCGCTCCCGGTATGTGCGGGCAGCGGAGTCAGGGACGTTTGGGCGACGACTGTCGAAGCGGGACCCGACTGGGTGGAGGTGGGTGTGGGAGTGCCGGTGTGTCCGAGAACTCCGGCAGCGGTCCATCCGGCGGCCGTGCCAAGAACGATTCCGGCCGCAGCCGCGATAACCCACAGACCGGGACGGCCATGCCTGTCTTTGGCGCGGGGCCGCAGTGGTATCGGTGCCGGCTTTGTGCCGCCGCCGTGGTTCGGGCGCGCCTCCGCCGCGGCAGGTTTCTCCGGTGCGGCTGGTTTCTCCGGGGCAGGGTGCCCTGAGCTGGGCTGGCTCAAGGGATCCGTTGCGAGGGCCGGCGAGAGGCCGAGGGCCCGATGGATGGCGGCCCAGTTCTGGCTGCCGGGTTGCTCGAGTTCGATGCCTGCGGTGTCGAGGGTGGCAACGTGCACGGCATGTTGCAGGCCTCGGAGGGTTTCGCTGCACGTGGGGCAGCTGGCGAGGTGGTCGGCGTCGGCGTCCGTGCCCAGGGGCTCACCAAGGGCCAGCAGACTAAGAAGTTCGGCGTCAAGGTGTTCCATGTTCCACCTCCAGGCGGGTGCGTAAGCGGGTGAGGCTGCGCCGGATGTGGCTTTTGACAGTACCGAGCGGCAAGTTGAGGCGCGACGAGATCTGGTCGTGAGTCAGGTCTTCATAGAACGCCAGCCGCATTATTGCTTGCTGTGGATCCCCTAAATGCTCCAGTTCTTCGTCCAACGTCAGGCGGTCGGCGACCTCTTCTACGTCCCCGGCGTCCGGGCGGGAAGCGGGGTCAACGACCAAGAGAGTGGCTGCTTGTTCGAGATGGCGCTGGCGGGAGCGAGCGGACAAGGCGTCGGAGATTGCATTGCGGGCGATCCCGATCAGCCATGCCGGCAGCCGCGCCGCCTCCGGGCGAAATGTGGTCCGTGATTTCCAGGCCCGAATGAAGACCTCCTGGGTGACGTCGTCGGCAGCGGCACGCTCTCCCAAGGATCTTAGCGCCAGCGTGTAGACGAGCGGACTGAACCGTCGGTACGCCTCCGCGAGGACGTGTTCGTCGCCGCCGGCAAATGCGTGGTCGAGACCGGAGTCCCAATCGTGCGATGCGGCAGCCTCCATCAGGTGCTCCTTTGAGCGGCAGTGGCCCCTGTTGCACCACATTATGCCGCTCGCGCGGGGACTCCGCCATGGTCGAACTGGGTCAGCCTTCCGGGCTGTCACTGTGTGCGTGCCGGTGGGGCCGCGGTTGATGCGACCCCACCGGGCGAGAAAACAGGATGCCTGCTGGAGCTCCGGTTGGCTTACTCGTGGTGGCCTTTGTGTCCGCGCGATGAGGAGTCCACTACCTGTACGGCGGCCCCAAGGTTGTTGTCGGCGAGGCTTCCCCAGGCGTAGACGATGGTGTTTTTCCCCGCAGTGACCTTGACGTCGGCCGGGCCGATTAGCGGGGCAGTGGTTCCCTCGGCTGCGACCGAGGCCGGGACGGTTCCGGCCTTGAGAGTGAGGGTCTTTTGATGCCGGTTGGTGAGTCCCTCAATGACCGCGTTGCCACCGGCCAGGACATCGACGGCGGGCGCCGCAGCGACGTGCCGGACGGTCAGCTTGCCCTTTCCATCCGGGCTGGCGGAGGTGTCATTGGTGAAAAGGGTGGCCGTGGGCGTCCCGTCAGCGGCCAGATGTGCGACCGCTGTGTAGTCCCGACCTTCTTCGAGGTCCACTGTGACCGGGCCTATCACGGGGTGGTCGGCGCTGGTGGCGCCGGCGCCGGTGATGGCGACCTTGTGGTCTCCGTCGGGGACGTTCAACGGCCCGGCCAATGTGCCCGGTTTGAAGTTGTCCAGGGCGAGTTTGCCGTCGACCCAGACATCGACGGTAAGGCCCGGAACGCCGTGGAGGACGGACAGTTTTGCCGTTCCCTCGTCGCGGTGATGCCAGGTCCCGGCCTGGGCCGGGGCGGCCAGGGCCAGTGCTGCCAGCAGCGTCATTGCTCCGGTGGCTGCAGAGAGTGTCTTGCGCATTTCCAACTCCTCATCGGGGCCCACATGGGGGCGGTGGTTGTGCTTACACCCTTAATACCGGCCGAAGGCCGTCGCCGGATGCACCACCGGGGAAGTTTTAATGTGCCGTGTTAATTTGCCGTGGCCCGTAGAGGCGTCTGTCAGATCTCGTAGTCGAGCGGAACGGGCTGGCTGTAGGCCCCAGAGTGGTAGAGCAGGGGAACACCGTCGTCGCCGACCTGGCCCTCCACCACCTCGACCACCACGACCGCGTTGTTCTCGAAGGAGAGCCGCATCTGGACCTTGCCGATCAGCCAGCCGCTGACTCCCTTGAGCACGGGCACCTCGTGGGGTCCGAGCTCCCAGTGGTCGCCGTCGAACCGGTTGCCGGCCCGGGCGAAACGGTCGGCGAGCTCCTGGTTTTCCAGCCCGAGCATGTGCACGCCAATGTAGGTCGTGTTCGCCACGGCCGGCCACGAGCTGGAGGTCCTGGCCATGTTGAACGTAAAGCGCGGCGGCTTGGCGGACAGAGAGGCCACTGAGGTCGCCGTGAATCCGAACGGGACGCCGTTGTGATTGGCCGTGATGATGGCCACGCCCGCCGCGTGCCGGCGGAACATTTCCCTGAATGTTCCCTCGAAAATACCTTCATCTGTGGCCACTGCGATCCAACTCCCTGCTGCACGTGCGTGTCGTACTTCTACTCTGCCAGCGTATTGCGCAGGGGAATCGAGTGCGGCATTTTCTTTACGTCTCCCGTCATGTGCTGCCGGCCGGCGTCATGCGCCGCGGGAATCCTTGTTACGGTTTGTTGCATGACACAGTCCGCAGTCGACGGCCCCGTCCACCACGCCGGGGAGCCCGCACAGCCCGAGCGGCGTCCCGAGGGGCAGCCCGGTGCCGGGGGGACATGGCGGAAGACCGCGGTCATCGCGGCCGCCGGCATCCCGGTGGGGCTGCTTTGGTGGCTTCTGGCGCCGTCAGGCCTGAATCTCCTGACCGGAAACCCTGACCTCGCCGCCGGCACCAACACCGCCACCTGGCTGCCCCGTGACCTTGTGCTGGCGGGGCTGTGCCTGCTCGCAGGGTGCATTGCCGGGTCGTTCGTCGCCGGCAACAAGCACCAGCAGCCCGGCCCCGGCACTGTTGTCCTCGTGGTCCTCGCCGGCGCTGCCGGTGCGCTCATCGCGTGGGGAACCGGTGTGCTCAGCGCCCAATGGTGGGGAGCGCCGGCAGATACTTCGGCCAGCGCCAGCGTCGCCTTCTCCCTGCGCTCCTATGCGGTCCTCGCCATCTGGCCGGCAGCGATCGCCCTGGCCATCTTCCTGAACAGCCTCTTCCCGGGCAACGGCGGCAAACCCCGCCGCGGCGGGGCACGTAAAATGATCGGGTGAGCCTAACTCCTGACAGCCCCGTGACCCCGATGACCGCCGCCCTTAACTTCCGCACGGTGGACGTGCGCGGTGCGCACCTGTCTCTCGCCGGACTCCGCGCAGCCGTGCCCCGGGCACAGTCCGGGACGATGGCCGACGCCGAGGGCAAGGTCCTGGATATCATCTCCGCCGTCCGCGCGCGGGGCTTCGGCGCACTGCGGGAGCTGGCGCTGGCTTTCGACGGCGTCGAGCAGACGCATCCCCGCGTCCCGGCCGAGGCGCTGCGTGCAGCCCTCGAGAACCTGGATCCCGCCGTCCGCGCGGCCCTGGAGGAGTCCATCAAGCGGGCCCGCGCCTTCGCCGACGCCCAGCGCCCGGCGAACATCGACGTCGAACTCGGCGAGGGCGCCGTCGTCAGCCAGAACTGGGTGCCGGTGGCGCGCGTGGGGCTCTATGTCCCCGGCGGCCTGGCGGTCTACCCGTCCTCGGTGATCATGAACGTGGTCCCGGCCCTGGCCGCCGGCGTCGAATCGATTGCCCTGGCCTCGCCGCCGCAAAAGAACTTCGGCGGCCTCCCGCACCCCACGATCCTGGCTGCGGCCTGCCTGCTGGGCATCGAGGAGGTCTACGCGATCGGCGGGGCGCAGGCTATTGCGGCCTTCGCCTACGGCATCCCGTCCGACGCGTCCGACGCCGGCCACCTCCCCGGGATCGACCCCGTGGATGTCGTCACCGGTCCGGGCAATATCTTCGTGGCCACCGCCAAGCGCCTGGTTAAAGGGGTTGTCGGGATCGATTCCGAGGCCGGCACCACGGAGATCGCGATCCTCGCGGACGCCACCGCCAGTCCTGCCCTCGTGGCCGCGGACCTCATCAGCCAGGCCGAGCACGACCCTAAGGCTGCATCGGTGCTGTTCACCGACTCCGAGGCCCTCGCCGCAGAGGTCCGCGTGGAGCTTGAGCGGCAGGCCGCTGCCACCAAGCACTCCAGCCGCGTCCGCGAGGCGCTCTCGGGCCCGCAGTCCGGGGTGGTGCTGGTCGAGGACCTGGAGCAGGGCATAGCCGCCTGCGACGCGTACGCCGCGGAACACCTTGAGATCATGACCGCCGACGCCGCCCGGGTGGCCGGCCGGATCCGCAGCGCCGGTGCGATCTTCGTGGGGGACTACAGCCCCGTGAGCCTGGGGGACTATTGCGCCGGCTCCAACCACGTGCTGCCTACCAGCGGCACCGCGGCCTTCTCCTCCGGACTGAACGTGACCACGTTCCTGCGCGCCATCCAGGTCATCAACTACAGCCGGGCCGCGTTGGAGCAGGTCAGCGGCCATATCGTCAGCCTCTCCGGCGCGGAGGACCTGCCGGCGCATGGCGAGGCCGTCACGGTGCGGTTCGCCGCCCGGTAGTTCAGGACCCAGACCACTACATGTAGTAATTACAGGCTTGTTATTCAGCTACATCTAGTCGTAAACTGAGGTCACAGCGGATTGCGACAGGGGAGGAACCGACATGTATTGCCCGTTCTGCCGGAACCCTGATTCGCGCGTAGTGGACAGTCGGATCGCCGACGACGGCTCCGCCATCCGGCGCCGCCGGCAGTGCCCCGAATGCGGCCGCCGGTTCACCACCGTGGAAACCACGAGCCTGACCGTCATCAAGCGCTCCGGGGTCGGCGAGCCGTTCAGCCGCAGCAAGGTCATCAACGGCGTGCGCAAGGCCTGCCAGGGCCGCCCGGTCACCGAAGACGATCTCGCCTTGCTGGCGCAGGAAGTCGAGGAGGCGATCCGGGGCTCCGGCGCCGCCGAAATCGAGGCCCACGAAGTCGGGCTGGCGATCCTGGAGCCGCTGCAGCGTCTCGACGAGGTCGCCTACCTGCGGTTCGCCAGCGTCTACCAGGCCTTCGAATCGCTCGAGGACTTCGAATCGGCGATTTCCCTGCTTCGCCATGAGGCAGAGACCAAGGGCCGGGACGGCAAGAGCCCGGACAAGCGGCCGCTGCAGGCGCCGTCGTAAATGTCCTGATTGTCCTGGCGACTGCGTCCCAGGATCCACCACAGACTCCGGTGGTGGCAGCGGAGGGGAAGCCGCAGCCACCACCGGCTCCACCTCACCGCTCCACAAAGAGATTGAGCTATCCCTCCGGGTCGTTCCCAGCGTTCAGAACGACCCGGAGTGATAGCTCAATTGGTTTTCATCCCGCGATGGGCCTTTATTTTGCCAGCTTGTGCTTGAGGGCAATCTCGATGGCCGCGCCCACGATCCCGGCGTCGTTCTTCAGCTCGGCCGGGACGATCGGCGTGCGCAGCTTCATGTGCGGCAGGTACTCGTCCGCACGCTTGGAGATGCCGCCGCCCACGATGAAGAGCTCGGGGGAAAACAGGAATTCCACGTGGGAGAAGTAGCGCTGCAGCAGGACGCTGTACTGTTCCCAGCTGAGGCCCTCGCGCTCACGGGCCACGGCCGAGGCCTTGGTCTCGGCGTCGAAGCCGTCAATCTCCAGGTGACCGAGTTCGGCGTTGGGAACCAGCTTGCCGTCGAAGATGAACGCCGAGCCGATGCCGGTGCCAAGGGTGATCACCAGCACCGTGCCGGCGACTCCCTCGCCGGCACCGAAGCGGGCCTCGGCGAGTCCCGCGGCGTCGGCGTCATTGATGACCTCCACCGGGCGGCCGAGACGCGCCGTGAGCATGGCGTCGATGTCGGCTTCCAGCCACGACTTGTCCACATTCGCGGCCGAATGGACCACGCCGTGCTGGATGATGCCGGGGAAGGTCACGCCCACGGGGCTGCTGGCGTCGGGGGCATCGGAACGGGCAGAGAGCTCGGCGACAACCTGCGCGACGACTTCGGCCACGGACTCAGGGGTGGAGGGCTGCGGCGTCGGGAAGCGCACGCGGTCACCGATCAGCTTCCCCTTCTTCAGGTCCACGATCCCGCCCTTGATTCCGGTCCCACCGATGTCAATGCCGATCAGGGGGGCGTTCTTCTTCGACTTTTCGTCCTTCTTGGCCAATGTCGTTCCGTTCGTGGCAGGGGCGGGCTGTAGTGACCGGGCAGGGCCGGTGGTGAGAGAGCGGGGTGGTTACGGGAACTAGCGTGTGGAGCAGGCGGTCAGGGCAGCGTGAGGACCTCGGCACCGGACTCCGTCACGAGCAGGGTGTGCTCGAACTGGGCGGTGCGCTTGCGGTCGCGGGTCACGACGGTCCAGTCATCGGCCCACATGTCCCAGTCAACGGTGCCCAGGGTCAGCATTGGCTCGATCGTGAACACCATACCGGTTTCCATGGTGGTGTTGTATGCCGGGGCCGCGTCATAGTGCGGAATGATCAGCCCGGTGTGGAAGGCTTCGCCAACTCCGTGCCCGGTAAAGTCGCGGACCACGCCGTAGCCGAAGCGCTTTGCGTAGGACTCGATGGTCCGGCCGATCACGTTGATTTCGCGTCCGGGAGCCACGGCCCGGATGGCGCGGGTCAGCGATTCCCGGGTGCGCTCGACGAGGAGGCGGGATTCCTCGTCGACGTCGCCGACCAGGAAGGTGTAGTTGGTGTCGCCATGGACGCCGCCGATGAAGGCCGTGATGTCGATGTTGAGGATGTCGCCGTCCCGGACCACCGTGCTGTCCGGGATCCCGTGGCAGATGACCTCGTTGAGGGACGAACACAGGGACTTCGGAAAGCCCCGGTATCCGAGGGTGGAGGGGTACGCGTTGTGGTCCAGCAGGAACTCATGGCCCACCCGGTCCAGCTGGTCGGTGGTGACGCCGGGTTCGATGTGCCTGCCGACCTCCACTATGGCCTGGGCGGCGATCTTGGAGGCGATCCGGATCTTCTCGATGGTCTCCGCCGACTTGACCTCGGACCCTGTGAACTTCGCAGGAGCCGGCTTGCCCACATATTCCGGACGCGGGATGGACGGCGGCACGGGAAGCTGCGGGCTCACTGTCCCCTGGACCAGCGTGCCGATGGGTGCAGTTGAGGCTAGAGAAGGCATAGATTGATCATATAAGCCCCCGGGCTCGCCCCGGAAAATCCAGCCCGGAAAATACAGCCCGCAAAATACACGCCGGAAAAGACACCCGGACACGCTCCGGGCCATGAAGGAGCCCCGATGCCCGAATACTGGTACAACGTCAACACCCACGAGATCGAGGAAGACGCGATGTCCGACTGGAGCCAGCTGATCGGACCGTACAAGACCCGTGAGGAAGCCGAACACGCCCTGGAAAAGGTCAAGGCGCGCAATGAGGCTTGGGACAAGGGCGAGGACGACTAGCCCGTACGGACCTGCTGCGCCCGCGGGAACGTCCCCCGGCGATCGCGGACCGGACACCGCGCAGGCTGACTGATTTTTCCCGGACCGTGATTCTCACCCTGTGAGGGTGGGTGCGAGCCGGTTGCCGACAGCCATACTGGGAAAATGCCGACGCGCGTTGCCCGCACCCGCGGCGCCCGAATATCAGACCTCGCCAGGCTGGCCCTTGCCTGGGCTGCCTCGACTGTAGCCCTCATTATCACCGGCGCCCTGCTTCCGGGGTTCTCTGCGGCCAGCTGGTGGTCATACGCCGCCGTGGCGGCGGCGGCCGGCCTCGTCGGCTTGGTCCTGCGCCCCGTGCTGGTGGAGATCTCGGCCAGGGTGGGCTGGGTGGCAGTACTTCTTACCGCCCTGGTGGGGCAGGCCCTGATCATGTACGTCGCCATCCGTCTGGTGCCCGGCATCGAGTCGACGCCGTTGACAGCCCTCGCCGCTACCTGGGTCAGTGCCGTGGTGGGCACGCTCATTTCGTGGGCCACCACAGCCGGAACCGATGACGGCCTCATCACGTCGCTGGCAGGACGGGCACGCCGGCAGGAAACGGTGACCGATCCGGAGGTGGACGGTGTCCTGTTCGTCCAGCTCGACGGGGTCCCCTTCCCGGTGCTGCAGTGGGCTATCCAGTCCGGGGGAGTGCCCCATCTCCGCCGCTGGCTGGCCTCGGGGGATTATCAGTTCCGTGAATGGACTCCCCAGCTGCCTTGCACGACACCGGCGAGCCAGATGGGCATTCTGCACGGCACGGTCGCCGGGATCCCGGCCTTCCGGTGGTATGACCGTGAGCTCCAACGCGTCCTGGTGGCCAACCGTCCGGCAGACGCCCGGGTGATCGAGGACAGGCACAGCACCGGCCAGGGACTGCTCTGCGACGACGGCGTCTCCATCTCGAACCTGTTCACCGGTGACGCGCCCCGCTCGTTTTTGACGATGAGCCGGGTAGAGGTCCGGCGCGGCTCGACCCAAACCCGCCGGGCGTTCGCCTGGTTTTTTGCCACCCCGAACGGCTTCATGCGCAGCTTTACGCGGACCGTCGCCGAGATCTTCAAGGAGCGTTGGCAGGCCCGGAGACAGGTCAAACGTGACCTCAATCCGCGGGTGCGGCGGGACTGGACCTTCGCCCTGCTGCGGGCAGTCACCAACGGTCTGCTGCGGGACCTGAACACGGCGCTGGTGGCAGAGGAGCTGCGTCGCGGCACGAAGTGCATCTATGTCGACTACGTTGACTACGACGAGATCGCCCACCACGCAGGCATGTTCCGCCCCGAGTCGCTTGCAGCCCTGGATGGCTTGGACCGCACGCTCGGTGCCTTGGCCGAACTCGCCGGGTCCGCTCCCCGCCGCTACCGGCTGGTGGTGCTCTCGGACCACGGCCAGTCCCAGGGCACGCCGTTCGCGGACCGGTATGGCCAGGCGCTTGGTGATCTGTGCGCGGAACTGATGCAGGAACACGTTCAGAACGTGGACGCGTCCGTCGAGGGGCTCGGGCGCGCGGACTCCATCGCCGGCGACGTTGCCTCCGGCGGATTGTCCGGGAAGCTCGCCGGCCGTGCCGACGAGGTACTGACCAAGGCACAAGAGACGCCGGCACAGCAGACTTCCGGCCCAGGCGGCGCGGAGGATCCGGTGGTCGTGTTGGGCTCGGGCAACCTGGGCCTGGTGTACCTGCGCGGTGACCGGCGCCTGAGTCTCCAAGCCCTCGAGCATCGGTGGCCTGCCCTGGTCCCTGGCCTGGCGGGCCATCCCGGCGTCGGGTTCGTGGCCGGCATCGATGAGGAGGGCGGGGCGTGGGCGATCGGAAGCGGCGGGCGCGTCAATATCACCAGCGGGGCAGTGGAGGGCACCGACCCGCTGGCTGGTTTCGGGCCGCATGCGGCGCGGGTGCTGAATCTCGCGCTGATGCAACCCGAGGCGCCGGATCTCTATGTCAACAGCGCGGTGGATCCCGTGACCGGCGACGTTGCAGCGTTCGAAGGCCTCGTGGGATCCCACGGGGGACTGGGGGGTTGGCAGGACCGCGCCGTGCTGATGGGCCCGGCCGATCTCATGGCGGGGCTGCCCGAGCGGATCGAGGGTGCCGGGGAACTCCACCGGGTGCTGGTGGCGATGCTTGAGTCCTGTGGCCAGCGCGCCACGACGGCGTCCCGCGGCTGAGCGACCAACCGGGGGATTTCCCGGGGCGGGTCCAATTCGAGGCCCTGGGCTTACGAGGGCGCGACCCAGGTCTCGCCGGGAGCGAGGACGACTGCCGTGCAGCCGGGAGCCTGTTCCGCCACGGCAGTGGCGAACCGGTGGCCGGGCCGCTCGAGCCAGCTCCGGGCAAAGCAGGTGACGAACGGAGGGTGCAGCGTCCCCCAGTGCACCGGCAGAGCGAACCTTGCGCCGCTCATCGCGACAGCCCGTGCGGCGGTCTCCGGAGTCAGGTGCCCCGCCGAGAGCCTCGGTCCCCACCCCCAGACCGGCACCAGGGCGACATCGATCGGCCCTCCGGCCATGGCGGGGAGCGCGGCCATCTCCGGGAACAAGCCCGTGTCACCCGCGATCCACACGATGCCCGACTGGCCGCGGACGAGCTGGCCATTGGCGTCGTTGGGCCGGTGCGGCATTGGCCGGCTGCGATGTTCGGCCGGCACCTGGCGAATCTGGACGCCGCTGCCTACCGGGGTCCAGCCGTCGCCCAAGGAAACTGTGTGCGCCAACTTTCGGCGACGCAGCCAGGCCACGTTCGCCGGCGCGCTCATCAGCGGTGCCCCGCGCAGCATGCGCAGGGAGCGCAACTCGGCGTGGTCGTGGTGCAGGTGAGAGAGGAGCACCGCGTCCGGTCGGTCCCACGAGACCGGGTCCGGACGCGGTGCCAGGCGTCGGAGCAACCCGGCATGGGAACGGAGTAGCGGATCGGTGAGGATCCGAACCCCGTCGAGATCCAGAACCACCGTGGAGTGACCAAGCCAGGTGATTCTCATGTCGGGCGTAGCCCATTTTCGTGTCAGGCCAAGGCCTTTGCCTTGAGGGAATCAAACTCGGTCTGGTTGATGGCTCCGGAATCAAGCAGCGCCCTGGCATCGGCGATCTGGCCGGCCGGGCTGGCCGTCGAGCCTGCGGCCTGCTTGATGTACTCCTGCTGGGCAGCCTGCTGCTGGGCCAGCATCTTCATCTGACGATCGGTCATGCTCCGGCCCCGGGCGATCAGGTAGATGAGGGCGCCGAGCCAGGGAACGAAGATCAGCAGGATAACCCAACCGGCCTTGGCCCAGCCGCTGAGCTCGTGGTCGCTGAACAAGTCCATCAGGCAGCGGAACCACACCATCAGCGCAGCGATCCAGATGAAGAACCAGAAACTCCAGAGCAGAACGTCCCAGAAGCTATTCGTGTCCATCGATACTCCTCGAATCGTGTCCGCCGGAGCCTGACCTTACGCTTAGCGCATGAAACCGTCGGGGCCGGCGGAACATCTTGAGGTCCTAATGCAGACCTTATTGGTCAGCCTGCCCGCACCTGAGGCGCAACGCATCGCCCGTGAAGGATGAGGTCTTGCAAAAGAGTCTCCGGATCCGGAAGGTCAGGGGCCCGCTGGAGCGGAACTAGAAGGAGTGTTCCGGGCCGGGGAACTGGCCTGAGCGCACGTCGTCGCCGTAGGCTTTTGCGGCGTCACTGAGGGACGTGCGGAGGTCGGCGTATTGTTTGACGAATTTCGCCATCTTTCCGCCGCGCAAACCGGCCATGTCCTGCCACACCAGGACCTGTCCGGTGGTGGCGCTGCCGGCGCCGATGCCGACCGTGGGGACGTCGACGGCGGCATCCACGGCGGCTGCCGTGGCGGCCGGGACCATTTCCATGAGCACGCTGAACGCGCCGGCGTCGGCCAGCGCGACGGCGTCGTCGATCAACCGGTGGGCGTCATCGCCGCGGCCCTGGACGCGGTAGCCGCCGAGGGAGTGTTCGCTCTGCGGGGTGAAACCGATGTGCGCCATGACGGGGATGCCGGCCTGGACCATGGCGCGGACGGTCTCGGCGTAGAACTTTCCGCCTTCAATCTTGACGGCGTGGGCCAGGCCCTCTTTCAGGAACCGGACGCCGGTGGCAACCGCCTGCTGGGCCGAGACCTCGTAGCTGCCGAACGGCAGGTCAGCGACCACCAGGGCCCGCCGTGCGGAGCGGGCGACGGCGCGGCACAGCGGAAGGAGCTCGTCCACCGTCACGGGAAGGCTGGTTTCGTTGCCGAAGACGTTGTTGGAGGCCGAATCGCCGACCAGGAGCACCTCGATGCCTGCCTGGTCAAAGATTTCTGCGGTGTACTGGTCATACGCGGTGAGCATGGCGAAGCGCTCACCGTTGGCCTTGGCCGCCTGGAGATGATGCGTGCGGATCCTGGCCACCGGTTTCCGGGCCGCCTCCGCAGCCCCGCCGGTGCCGCCGTCGGCAGTCCCGCCTGTGCCACTGGCCGACGTGCCCGAAGAGGCGGCCGCTGAAGCCGCTGCCGGGCCGCTGCCGTAGGGGGCCGCAAGTTCTGCGGGCGTGCTGGAATCGGAGCTGTTACTTGAGGCCATGCCACGAGCGTAGTGCGAGACGAAGTGCCGCAGCTACCGCGGGTTGCCCCCGCCCGGCGTGAATCACGTCACACGGGCGGCCTGTGAGGCGGCGCAATGCCCCCTCCCGCCGCGAATTCGTCCGGCTTTGTGTTAACGGTGTGTTACGCGGGGGTCCGGCTTCAGCAATCGGTGGCAATGCTTAGTAAAGTGAACCGTGAGCAGCCGCGGGGCCCATGAATGCCGGGCCCGGGGCGGATGGAAGAACCGGAAAGAGGCCAGTATGGACCGCCAGCAAGAGTTTGTCCTGCGGACGATCGAAGAGCGCGACGTGCGGTTTGTGCGCCTGTGGTTCACCGACGTCGTGGGATCGCTCAAGTCCGTGGCGCTGGCCCCGGCCGAGGTGGAAGGCGCCTTCGAGGAAGGACTCGGATTCGACGGTTCCTCGATCGAAGGCCTGGCCCGCGTCTTCGAATCCGACATGCTGGCCCAGCCGGATCCGGCCACGTTCCAGATCCTGCCGTGGCGCGGCGAGACCGAGGCCACATCGCGGATGTTCTGCGACATCCTGACGCCCGACGGCGAACCTTCCGCCGCGGACCCGCGCAACGTCCTCAAGCGCACCCTGGCCAAGGCCGCGGACATGGGCTTCACCTGCTACACCCACCCCGAGATCGAGTTCTACCTGCTCAAGTCCCAGGAGCCGGGCCCGGACGGATCACCCATCCCCGTGGACGAGGGCGGCTACTTCGACCACGTCCCGGGCGGCGTGGCCCAGGACTTCCGCCGGACCGCCGTGACCATGCTCGAATCGGTGGGCATCTCGGTGGAATTCAGCCACCACGAGGCAGGCCCGGGCCAGAACGAAATCGACCTGCGCTACGCCGACGCCCTGCAGACCGCGGATAACATCATGACGTTCCGCACGGTCATCAAGGAAGTCGCGCTGCAGCAGGGCACCTATGCCACCTTCATGCCCAAGCCCTTCACCGCCCACCCGGGTTCCGGCATGCACACCCACTTTTCCCTCTTCGAAGGGGACACCAACGCCTTCTACGAGGCCGGTTCCGAGTTCCAGCTTTCCGAGACGGCGCGCCAGTTCATCGCCGGCATCCTCAAGCACGCCCCCGAATTCACGGCCGTGACCAACCAGTTCGTCAACTCCTACAAGCGGCTCTGGGGCGGGGGAGAGGCACCGAGCTACCTGAGCTGGGGCCACAACAACCGCTCCGCCCTGGTCCGCGTCCCGCTGTACAAGCCCGGCAAGGGCCAGTCCGCGCGGATCGAATACCGTGGCATCGACTCCGCCGCTAACCCCTACCTGGCCTACGCCGTGCTGCTCGGTGCCGGCCTCAAGGGCATCGAGGAGGGCTACCAGCTCCCCGCGGCGGCCGAGGACGACATCTGGTCGCTGAGCTCGGCGGAACGCCGCGCCATGGGACACGACCCGCTGCCGGCCAGCCTGCACGACGCCATCCGGACCATGGAGGATTCCGAGCTCATGCCGCAGATCCTCGGCGAGCAGGTGTTCGAGCACTTCCTGCGCAACAAGCGTGCAGAATGGCAGGACTACCGCCTTCAGGTGACGCCCTACGAACTGCAGCGCAATCTCGGCATTCTGTAGGTTGCCCCGATGAGCCTGGCACGACGCCTCATTGCCGCCGGCTTCAGCGATCTCGACAAGGGCGAGCGGTTCCTGGCGGCCCGGGAACTGGAGGGACTCGACCAGGATGCCCTCTTTGCGGGGCTGCAGCTGGCGGCCAACCCCGACACGGCCCTGCAGTCCCTGGTCCGGCTGATCGAGAAGCACCCGGAGCTGCGCAAGCTTGCCGTCGCAGACCCGGAAAGCAGCGAGCCGCTGTACCGGGTCCTGGGGGCCTCCGAGGCGCTGGGCGAGTTCCTCATCCGCCACCCCGAACACCTCGATGCCTTCGACGTCCGGGTCAGTCCGGAACCGATGCCCGCGGACGCCGTGGCCCTGCGGACGCGGCTGCTGCAGTCGGTGCGGGCCGATCCCAAGTCTGCCCGGCCGGTGGCGGCCCTCAGCGGTCAGGAAGCCTACGCGGCCCTGCGCACCGCCTACCGGCGCGGGCTCGTGGAGCTCGCCATCAAGGACCTGTGCGCGGCCGATCCGCTGGACTTCATGCCGGCCGCGGGTGCGGAACTGGCGGATCTCGCCGGGGCTGCGCTCGAGGCGGCCCTCGCCGTCTCCCGGGCCGAGGCGGCGGAGAAGTTCGACGCCGCGGAGGTGGCCGACGTCGGCCTCGCCGTGATCGGCATGGGCAAGTGCGGTGCCCGCGAACTGAACTACATCTCCGACGTCGACGTGATCTACGTGATCGAGTCCGGCGCGCTGGAGGAGACCCGGGCCACGACCATCGGCACCGTCCTGGCCTCCGGGGTATCGCGCGCGATCATGTCCACGAGCCGCGAACCCGGGCTGTGGGAAGTCGATGCGAACCTCCGGCCCGAGGGAAAGTCGGGGCCGCTGGTCCGGACCCTCGCCTCGCACGAGAGCTATTACGCGCGCTGGGCCGAGAGCTGGGAATTCCAGGCCCTCCTGAAGGCCCGGACCATCGCCGGCGACACCGTCCTGGGGGCCCGCTACGAGGCAGCCCTGACGCCCCTGATCTGGTCTTCGGCCGGCCGGGAGGGCTTTGTCGAATCCGTCCGCGCCATGCGCCGCCGCGTCACCGAGCATATTCCGGCCGATGAGGAACAGCGGCAGATCAAGCTGGGCCGCGGCGGGCTGCGCGACGTCGAATTCACCGTCCAGCTGCTGCAGCTCGTGCACGGCAAGTCGGATGAATCCTTGCGCTGCCGGGACACCACGTCGGCCATCGCCGCGCTCTCCGCCGGCGGGTATATCGGCCGTTCCGACGCCGCGGAGTTCGACCGCGACTACCGCTACCTGCGGCTGCTCGAACACCGGATCCAGCTGTTCCAGCTGCGCCGGACGCACCTCATGCCGGTGAACGAAGCGTCTTTGCGTTCCCTCGCCAAGGCGGTCCTGGGACCGTTCTCCGCCGAGCGGCCCAAGCCGGACGCCCTGGTCGCCGCATGGCGAAAAACCAAGCGCTCCGTGCGGGAACTCCACGAACGAATCTTCTACCGCCCCCTGCTCAATACCGTCGCCACTCTGAGCAGCGAAGAGGCACGCCTGACCCCGGAAGCCGCCCAGGGCCGCCTCGCCGCCCTCGGTTACCTCGATCCCCCCGGCGCCATGCGGCACATCGAGGCCCTAACCGCCGGCGTGAGCCGGCGCGCGGCACTCCAGCGCCAGCTCCTGCCCATCCTGCTGGACTGGCTCGCCGACGGCGTGGACCCCGACGCCGGTCTGCTCGCCTTCCGGCGAGTCAGCGAGGCCCTCGGCACAACGCACTGGTACCTGGGCATGCTCCGGGATTCGACGGCCGCGGCCGAGCGGCTCTGCCACGTGCTCGCCAACTCCCGGCTGATCGCGGACCTGCTGGAGGTTTCGCCCGAATCAGTGGCGTGGCTGGGCACGGACAAGGAACTGGTGCCGCTCAGCTTCGAATCCCAATGGCTTGAAATCACCTCGAAGATGTCCCGGCACGCGGACCCGGAGAGCGCCATGCGGCTGATCCGGCTGATCCGGCGCCGGGAAATCCTCCGGGTCGCCATCGCGGACAGCGCCGGACTGCTGGACCAGGACCAGGTGGGGGAAGCCCTCGCCGACACGGACCGGGCCGCCGTGCTGGGGGCCCTGCGCGTGGCGGAGACAATCATCACCGCCGGGGAACCGCTGAAGACCCACGTGCTGGTGGTTGCGATGGGCCGTCAGGGCGGCCGGGAGATCGGCTACGGCTCGGACGCCGACGTCATGTATGTCCACCGCGGACTCCCCGGCGTGCCTGAAGAGGAGGCTCAGGCTCAGGCCCTGCAGATCGTGGGCAAGCTCTCCAGCCTGCTGACCCAGCCGCTCAAACCGGCGATCCTGGCCGAGCGGGTACTCGCGGTGGACGCGGACCTGCGCCCCGAGGGCAAGAGCGGGCCCATGGTGCGGTCCCTGGAGTCCTATGCCGAGTACTACCGCCGGTGGTCCCTGGTCTGGGAGTCCCAGGCGTTGCTGCGGGCGCGCCCCATGGCCGGCGACGACGCCCTGGCCGAGGATTTCGTGGCGCTGATCGACACCATCCGGTACCCCGGGTCTTTGTCTGACCAGGACATCCGGGAGGTGCGGCGGGTCAAGGCCAGGGTCGAGGCGGAGCGCCTGCCGCGCGGCGCCGATCCCGCCCGTCACCTGAAGCTTGGCCGGGGCGGGTTGAGTGACGTCGAGTGGCTGGCCCAGCTGCTCCAGCTCCGGCACGCCGGCCGGCATCCGGAGCTGCGGACCACGTCCACGGTGGACGCGCTCGAGGCGGCCGCGGCCCTGGACCTGATGGACGCGGGGGACACCGTCATCCTCCTCCGGGCCTGGCGTCTGGCGAGCCGGATCCGTTCGGCCAACGTCATCTGGACCGGCCGGCCCTCGGACCTGCTGCCCTCGTCCCGCCGCGACCTTGAGGCGGTGGCCCGCTGGTGCGGCTACGGACAAGGCAACGCCGCGGCGCTGGAGGAGGACTACCTGCGGTTGAGCCGGCGCGCCCGGGCGGTCTTCGAGCGGGTCTTCTACGGCCAATAGCGCCCGGCGGCGGCCTGCCGGCTGCTGACAGGGCCTACTGACACATGCTGCGGGCGGTGCTACCTTGGGCCAATGGCCAGGCAACTTTTTGTGAACCTTCCCGTCCGGAATCTGGATAAGACCGTTGAATTCTTCACGGCGCTGGGATTTTCCTTCAACCCCGACTTCACCGATGAGAACGCCACCTGCATGATCGTCAACGACGGCGCGTACGTGATGCTGCTCGTCGAGTCCTACTTCAAGACCTTCACCTCGAAGTCCGTCGCCGCTACGGCCGGCACCGCCGAGGTCATCATGTCCTTCTCGCTGGAGAGCCGCGAAGCCGTGGACGAGGTCATCCGCACCGCCCTGACCTCCGGGGGCACGGCATCGGAGGAGGCCCAGGACTACGGTTTCATGTACACGCACAGCTTCCAGGACCCGGACGGGCACCTCTGGGAAGTCTTCTGGATGGATCCGGCCGGACCGCCCAAGGACGCTGCGCTGTAGCCCCTTTCCGCTAGGGGCGGGCGCAGCCGGCGCGGGTACGCTGTCTACATGTCTGGACATGTATGGCTGCTGCCTTTGAAGAATCTCGACGACGACGCCCGGGCCATCAAGCTTGGGGAGATCGCGCTGCTGGAGCTCGGCGCAGGGCAGCAGAAGTTCGTGGGGGACCCGCTGCGGATGATGCTGATCGGGCTCGAGGAAGAGTCCCGGCACCCGTTCGCCGTGGATGTGAACGGGGCCGCCGTGGGAGTCCTGACGCTCCAGGCTGGGGCGGCGACCCTCGCGGGCTGGCCAGAGGACCACACGGCCTGGCTCCTGCGCGGCTTCCTGATCGACCGGCGGCAGCAGGGCAAGGGCCTCGGCACCCTCGCCGCTGAGGCCGCCGTGCGGGAGGCCGCCAAACTGACGGCGGACCTCGGCAGCGGCCAGGCCGGCGTCGTACTCTCCGTCAACGAACTGAACCCCGGCGGCCAAGCCGCATACCGCAAGGCCGGATTCGAGGACCGCGGCCGCTACGAAGGCGGCGACGCCGGCCCGCAACGCATCATGTACCGGGCATTCTGACCAAAATCGCATCTTGACTGGGACGGTGCGTGCCGCAGTATTGAACCAAGACCAGCCGCTGGAAAGGTGCATGATGGGTCACTCACAGATGCAGGTAGAACCGGTCATCCAGGAGCTCCACATCCCCGCCGGGCTGGCAGGGCCCGTTGAGTTGACGATGGACGTACGCTGTTTCCTTGTGCCGCACACCGGGGGATTGCTGTTGATCGATACGGGCCTCAAGGGCAGCGAGCATGCGATTGCGGCGGCCTTGGACCGTGTCGGAGCAGCATGGAGTGACATCACCGACGTCGTCCTCACCCATTGGCATCCGGACCATGTCGGCGGCCTCGGCGAAGTCGTGGAACGGAGCCCGTTGGCGGCGATCTGGGCGGGCGCGGCGGACGTTTCCCAGATTTCTTCCGCAGTGCCGCTGCGCCCGCTCGTGGAACGAGACAGGGTCCGCGATATACAGATCGTGCAGACGCCTGGCCATACCGCAGGACACATCAGCCTGCTGCATGACGACGGAATGCTGTTCGTAGGGGACGCTGTGGGGACAGCCGGAGGTGTGATGAGACGGGCGCCGGAGCAGTTTACAGCGGACTCTGCGCGGGCCGAAGAGTCGCTTCTGAGACTGAGCTTGCTGGAGCCGGACAGGATGCTCTTTTCCCACGGACCGGAGATCCCCGATCCCGTAGGGGAATTACGCCGGCTTCTTGCCGTCAACGAGGGTTGACGCTTCTCCCGGCGTCAACTAACGTTGACGCCGGAGGTGCATCATGCAGACATTGATAGGTTCCATGGACGGCAAAGGGCCGGCCGAGGCGCTCTACGCCGTGGCGGAACTCCACAAAGAACTGGCGCGCACGGAAACCGAAGTGGTGCTGCGTGCCCGGCAGGCCGGACTGTCGTGGGAGGCCATTGCGGTGTGCCTTGGCGTCAGCAAGCAGGCCGTGCACAAGAAGTACGGAAAGCGCTGAGGTGCTGGAAAGCGCTGAACCAGAAGGCCGGCCACGGGATGAACCCGTGACCGGCCTTTTTATGCTGGAACTGTTGCGGACGAACAGTGTCGGGCCGCTTTATCGAACTGGACGCCGTAGTAGAGCTCGAACTAAACAGACCTGATTGGGTGAAGTTGAGGGGTGTTGAAATCCGCTAGATTCCGGGGTTTTCGGTACTGTCCATGATTGGCTCTAATTACCCGGCTCTGAACTTCTTGCGGACTTTCTGCGGACTATGAGTCAACGCTTGGAACGCGCCTGTCCCTCCCGGCAAGGTTTCGGTACGTTTAATCGATGACCACAGAAGACGGCGCGACGCGCCTTATGAAGTCGTTGGGCGAGCAGAACACATTCTGGACGCAGGACAAGGACAGGTCTGGACTTGAGCCAGCGCTGATGACAGTCATGCGCGAACTCGCGAGCATCGTAGGCGAGGCGCCGGTCATGTTCTGCGCTGGCAATCTGTTCCGCAACGTGGATCACGGCAAGGAAACCTACGACGCGAACGGGAAAGTTGTCTGGCCCGAGAAACCGAACCAATACGACGCCACGGTCATCACCGATCGACTCGTAGTCACTACGTGGGCCCACATCACGGATGACGGGCTCAGCATCAACCGCGAAGTCACTAGCGTCAAAGCGCGGAAGCACATCACAGGCGTCTCAGTGGGAGCGGAACCTGGTGAGCGGAGGGACAGCGGTGCCGTCGCCACGCATCACGATCTTGTACTTACATTCACAGACGGGACCACGGAGCACATTCCCACACCGAGGACGAACTCAGTACGGCAGGGGCGACTAGATTGGCCGAGCTTATCCCTAGCTTCTATGCAGAAATGGCCGCGTAGAATGCCGGCCTCGGTGATTCAGTGACCGGAGCGCATGTGATGGCAGCGGGCTCTAGGAATCCATGCTCGGCCACGAACTCCTCGAACTTGGCGCCGCCGGGCAGCAGAGAACCCCCGCCAGTCGTGATGACTGACGGGGGTTCTCTGTGTGTGGAGATTAGCGGACGATGTACGTCCGGCTGAACCGATAGCTGACCTTGCCGTTCAATGTGCCCTTGACGCGGACGACGTACTTATCGCGTTTGACTGGCCAGGCCTTGTGGGTGTCATGGTAGCCGCCCGCGAAGATCTCGCCGTTCCTGAACCAGCGGTATTCCAGCTTGGTGCCCTTGGGCCAGCCGTACTTGTTCGCCCGCAGGACTGTTCCTGCGGTGACGTACACGGTGGACACGCCGGCTGTGCAACTCGCGGTAGTTTCTGCACATGACGAGGGGCACCAATTGAATTCCGTTGGACAGGTCGCGGCGCTCGCCGGGGCCGCCGCGGTGAGCGCTCCTGCTCCCAGGGCAACGGAAAGGGCGGCAGCGGCTGCCGCTTTACGGAAGAACGATCGTTTCAATGCTGGCACGGTTCCCCGCACCTCCTGTCGGTGGTTGGCAGATAATTTTTGGCTGCTGAACGCTTCCGACATACACCGTCTAAGGCGCCCCCAAGCCCTGAGTATAACCACACGGGTCACACCAGCATCAAGGGCGCCTTGCCTAGGCCGACAGGAATCCGGGCAGGCGGTTTCCCCAGCGGATTCCGCGAAGGTGTTCGGAGAACGCCTGCACTCCTCGATATCCCAGTCCGAATCGCTGACGCGTTCCACGTTGCCGGCGGGCATCCAAGCCCAGTGCCCGTGCCGTGCTTCGTCCGCCCATCCCACAAGGACGTAGGACGGGTTCCAGCGTTCCGCATGGGCATAGACACTCACCGTTCCGCCGTCAGCCAGGAGCCGGGTTGCCAGCACCTTGGGGTAGCTCCCGTACTCCCACGGTTTGGTTTCGTCCGGCGCGTGTCTTGGGTCCGGCCTTAGATACTCGTACGTTTCAACGTCGAGCATGAACGCTGACATGCGGTAAATATATCTGCCGCGTGTCAGCATCGCGCCCACCGCTTCAACATCAATCTTCACCACGGACGGAACAAAGGGCGCGCGGTCTGACACCCCTGCCGCGGCCAATACTGTAGCTTCGTGGCATAGTTCTCTCAGTTGAAAGTCGAAGTTTCGAATATTGGAGGACTCGTGTCTAAGTCTTGCACCGGCAGAAGCGCCTCGCTCTGGACGCGTCGGGTGGCAGCCGGCATGGCCGCCACCGCCGCTATATCAGTCGCCGGCGTCGGGCCAGCAAATGCGTCGACCATAGACTCCGAGGCCCCTGTGATCGTCAGTGCGTGGGTTTCTCACCCGCAAATAATTGACGTCATTGATGGGCCAGTGCGGGTCACGGCGCGGGTCGAAGTCGAAGATGTTGGCTCAGGAGTGGGCGCGGACTACCCCCAGCTGCGCGTCCATTCCAACCGGTACACCATCCCAGCCCAGACTATGACGTTAGTCTCGGGTGACCGGTTCCACGGCACCTACGAAACGGTCTTCACTTTCCCGGAGCATGTCCCCAACGACGTTTGGGAATTTCAGCCGCGCATCGTCGATCTCGCGGGCAACCGGTACCAGGAGGAAAACTTCCTCCCGTTCTCCCCGACGACGGTGTCCCTGGAGGACAATGACGCTCCTGACGTCACGGCCGCCACGAGTATTAAGTTCGCCGCTACCAGCGGCGGTGCGCGCAATGTCATCGACATCACCGACGGTCCAGTCCCAGTGGCGATGACCGTCAACGCGTATGATGCCGGCATCGGATTCCGGCCCGATGCCAGCGTTTCCATCGGCGCCAACCTCCGTCAGAATTCCTCAACGGATGTCCACCGGGGAGTCTTTACAGGAACCTACGAATTCGCTCGATACAACGGCGACCCGGATTCTCTGGGTCCCCGAGAAATATGGAGCCCCAGTGTGGCCGATGCCAACGGCAACACGTCACCTCGTTACAAAATCCAAGACGTCATCTTCGGGACCCGGCCGCTGCGGGCCAAGCTTCCCGCCCTGAGCGCAAGCATCGGAAGCGTCAAGGCGAGCTGGGCGGCACACAGCGACGTGCTTGGGATCCTGGAGTACGAGACCGAATTCACTGGAACGGGAATCGTTCGCAATGTGCGCACTACTGTCACGCAGGCGTCGCTGAATGACTTGCCTGCCGGCACCTTCACGGCGCGGGTACGGGCACGGAATCAGCTCGGCTGGGGAGACTGGACTAACGCTTCGGCCCCTGTGGCCTACATCCCCGCTCCGTTGAGCGGCAGCACACCCACTATCTCCGGCACGGTAAAGGTAGGACAGACCCTCACCGCCAACCCCGGAGCGTGGACAACCGGCACTACGTTCGCATACCAGTGGCTGGCTGGCGGTCTCGCAGTGTCCGGCGCGACCGGTTCCACTCTTGTGTTGGGCCAGGGTCAGGCCGGCAAGGCCATCGCCGTGCGGGTCACTGGTTCCAAAACCGGCTACGTTACCGCTTCCAAAACCTCTGCGGCGACCTCAGCCGTGGCTAAGGGCTCACTAGTTGGGGTTGCTCCGACGATTACCGGCACTGTCCGCGTCGGTTCGACGCTGACGGCAGATCCGGGGTCATGGTCACCGGCCCCTGTGACTCTGTCGTATCAGTGGTACGGGTCCGGGGTGGTCATCACGGGCGCAACTCTTTCGACCTACGCCTTGACGACGGCTGACCTCGGAAAGACGATCACCGTCAGAGCTGCTGCTAGCAAATCCGGATACAACTACACCTACAAGACCAGCGCCGCAACGGCTTCGGTAGCGACCAACGTCTTGACCGCGCCCAGGCCGGTTATTCCTGCCTCCGCTGCCGTGGGTCAAACTCTCACTGTCAAGGTCGGCGTGTGGACACCGACGGTTTATCTGCGGACATACCAGTGGAAGCGGAACGGAATTAGCATTCCGGGCGCAACGGCGAGTTCTTATAAGGTCGTCGCCGCAGACCTGGGCGCAGGGCTTTCCATCGCTGTCACCGGACGGAAAAGCGGCTACCTGACAGAAACAGTCACCAGCAGCAGCACTGCGCCGGTGACGAAATAGCGGGCAGACTAAGGGTTTGCCTTAACTGATGCCCGCCGCGGAAACCCCCGCCAGTCGTGATGACTGGCGGGGGTTTGCTCGTTCAACGCCTAAGGGAAGACGAGTTACCCCCGTCAGTCGCGGCTACTGGTTTGGGCTGCTCAATGCTCGTGACCGAACTTTGAACGTCCCACCTGTCTTGGTGACCGATTTGCCAGCCTTGATGCCGGTTACGGTGACAGTTACCGTCTTCCCACAATCGCCCGACCGGGTCTTGTAGCCGCCGATCCAAACATCGGAAATGCGGACGCCGTTACGAAACCAGCGGTATTTCAGCTTGGTGCCTGTAGCCCAGCCGCTCTGGTCGGCCCACACCACGGACCCGCACCTCGTGGACGCCGTGGATTCTACGACCGTTGCTGCACTGGCTGACGGTACGAGCATCAGCGAAGACCCGGCGAGCACGACCGCCACGGCGGCGCTGCGAAACGCAAATTTCACGATTATTCCCCCCAATATTAATTGGCCACGATGGCCCGATGGAATCCTAACGCAAACGGCTCGACCTGCGTGGACTTCTTTTACGCGGGCAGGAATCCGGGCAGGAGGCTTCCCCAGCGGATGGCGCGTAGGTGTTCGGGGCAGCGGCGGTACTCCTCGATATCCCAGTCAGAATCACTCACGTGCTCCACGTTGCCGGCAGGGATCCAAGCCCAATGCCCGTGCCGCCCGTCGTCCGCCCATCCCACAAGGACGAAAGAGGGGTTCCAGCGTTCCGCAACTGCGTAGACACGTACCGTTCCGCCGTCAGCCAGGAGCAGTGTGGCAAGCACCTTGGGGTAGCTCCCGTACTCCCACGATTTGGTTTCGTCCGGCGCGTGTCCTGGGTCCGGCTTTAGATACTCGTACGTTTCACCGTCGAGTGTGAACGATGCCATGCGGTAAATATATCTGCCGCGTGTCAGCATCGCGCCCACCGCTTCAACATCTATCTTCACCACAGATGGAAGCTTAGGGAGCACCGCCGACCATTTCAGGCTCCGACTCACAATCACGAATACTAAGCCGAGGCGGACGACCGATTACGCTGATCTCATGTCACTTCCTACCTGCTTCATAGCAATGCCGCTAACGACGTCCGAGGATGCTAAGGCCAGTTACCACGGCGATGCCGAGCACTTTGTTCACGTCTTGGAGCACCTATTTGTGCCTGCGGTAGAGGCTGCGGGATTTGTTGCTATCAGGCCCATCATGTCGGGGGGTGATGTGATCCAAGGGCAGATTATTAAGCACCTTGAGACCGCAGACATGGTCCTCTGCGACATAAGCTCCCACAACCCCAATGTGTTCTTTGAGCTTGGAATCCGGACCGCGTTGACCGCCCGGTTGCATTGGTTCGCGACCACAGGACAGACAAGCTCCCCTTCGATACTTCCATGGTGAATACGCACACCTACAATGGTTCGCTTACCCCATGGACCCTGGATGGAGACATCGAGGGAGTAACGAAGCACGTTGCAGACACCTTCAGAAACACTCCCGAAAAGAATGACCTGTGGGGGTATTTCGGACTGACAAGGCGAGCGTCCGAGCGGTTGCCATCGGAGAACCCGTTGGAGGCCAAAGTTGACCTCATGATGGGCCAACTTTCGAGCCTGACGTCGAATGCTGAAGAGGACACTCGCCGAAGCATGACTGACGTGCTGATTGGTA
This sequence comes from Arthrobacter sp. 05T45, assembly GCF_056395875.1. NCBI lineage: Bacteria > Bacillati > Actinomycetota > Actinomycetes > Micrococcales > Micrococcaceae > Arthrobacter > Arthrobacter sp. 05T45. Next base: position 64,444 of record NZ_JBFTKI010000024.1, read on the forward strand.
GAATCTACGAAATTGCGATGGATATGGGCGTAAATATCCTTGAGGTTAGAACTCAATCGAAGAGAAGTATTTCCGTCGTAATTGGAGACAGTGCTAAACCAGTACGGTTCCTGCATGAAATGGCGCGGCTAGGCGAGAAGTATGACAGAACGATTACGGTTTTGAAGCCTGATGAGGCCCGCATACTCTTTTAGCTCACTTCCAGCCCCGCTCACAGGATAGGTGGGGCTCCCGTCATCGCACCCTGCAAGTCGCAAGCGGGCAGGGGTTGATCACGCTCGGCACCGTATCCCGCGTTGCCGCGAAATTCTGATAGATATGCAAGTATTCGAGTGACCAATCGTTGAAGGGCACGGGGAACGTGGAAGTCAATACGCTTAGCAAGACGCTCTTATTTACGACGGTTCGGATTATGTCCCACGGCCCGACAGGGTCGTGGAACGGTACTGGGTTCCTCATGCTGGTCTCCGTGTCGCTGAAGCCGTGGCCCTGAGGGTTTCAGATGTGGATTTCATGCGGGGAGTCATCGCGCCGGCCATCCAGTATCCGGGCGTGGAACTCAAGACTGAGGAATCCCGGACGCCTATTCCGATCCCTCAGAATGGGTTCAGGTTCCATGACCTCCGGCACTACTTCGCCTCCCTGCTCATCTCCCAAGGCCTTGACGTAAAGGTAGTCCAGAAAAGCCTCAGGCACTCCTCAGCGAAGACCGCGCTGGACACCTACGGACATATGTGGCCCGACAAAGAGGAATCAGCCAGGGCGGCAGTCGCCCAAGTGCTGGGGGAGCGGCTGAACTCGCGGACTGAGCAGACCGGGTAGGCGGGTCCGGGCACAACAAAAGGCCGGCCCCAAGTGGTGAAACTTGGGACCGGCCTTTGCTGTAGCCAGATTCTTGCGGACCGTGTGCGGACTATGCCCGATTCAGCCGCATGATCTAGCTAGACGCCGTAGTAGAGCTCGAACTCGTACGGGTTCGGGCGCAGCGAAAGCGGACGGATCTCGTTCTCGTACTTGTACTCGATCCAGGTGTCGATCAGGTCCTGGGTGAAGACGCCGCCGGCCTGCAGGAACTCGTTGTCCTCGGCCAGTGCATCCAGGGCCTCCTCAAGGGTGCCCGGAGCCTTGGGGATGTCCTTGGCTTCTTCGGCCGGGAGCTCGTAGAGGTCCTTGTCGATCGGAGCCGGGGGTTCGATCCGGTTACGGATGCCGTCGATGCCGGCCATCAGCTGGGCAGCGAACGCCAGGTACGGGTTGGAGGAGGGGTCCGGCGCGCGGAACTCGATGCGCTTGGCCTTCGGGTTGGACCCCGTGATCGGGATACGGATACCGGCGGAGCGGTTGCCCTGCGAGTAAACCATGTTGACCGGGGCTTCGAAACCCTTGACCAGGCGGCGGTAGGAGTTCACCGTCGGGTTGGTGAAGGCCAGGACAGCGGAGGAGTGCTTCAGCAGGCCACCGATGTACCAGCGGGCGGTGTCGGACAGGCCGGCGTAGCCCTTCTCGTCGTAGAACAGCGGCTCGCCGCCGGTCCACAGCGACTGGTGGCAGTGCATGCCCGAGCCGTTGTCACCGAAGACAGGCTTCGGCATGAAGGTCACGGACTTGCTCCAGGCATCGGCGGTGTTCTTGATGACGTACTTGAACTTCTGCAGGTCATCAGCCGCGTGGGTCAGGGTGGTGAACTTGTAGTTGATTTCAGCCTGTCCGGCGGAGCCGACTTCGTGGTGGCTGCGCTCGACCTCAAGGCCGGCCTCGTCCAGGGCAACGCACATGGCGTCGCGCAGGTCGGCCTGCTTGTCGGTGGGGGAGACAGGGAAGTATCCGCCCTTGACCGGGGTCTTGTAGCCGAGGTTTCCGCCCTCTTCCTCACGGCCCGAGTTCCAGTGTGCTTCCTCGGAGTCGATCTTGTAGAAGCTGCCCTGCGGGGAGGACTGGTACTGGACGTTGTCGAAGACGAAGAACTCGGCCTCGGGAGCGAAGAAAGCGGTGTCGGCAATGCCGGTCGAAGCCAGGTAGGCCTCCGCCTTCTCCGCCACGCCGCGGGGATCGCGGTGGTACGGGTCACCGGTACGCGGGTTCACGATCGAGAAGTTCAGTGCAAGGGTCTTCTCCATGCGGAACGTGTCGATGAACGCCGTCGTGACGTCCGGGATGAGCTGCATGTCAGACTCGGCGATGCCCTGGAAGCCGCGGATTGAAGATCCGTCGAAAAGCTGGCCGTTGACGAAGAAGTCGGCGTCAACGCTCTTGGCAGGCACGTTGAAGTGCTGCTGAACGCCCGGGAGATCGGTGAAGCGGATATCGACGAATTTGATGTCTTCGTCCTTGATGAACTTGAGGACTTCGTCCGCAGTCTTGAACATCTATGCTCCTTACGCATATGAAAGATCTGGCCGTCAGGCACATTTGTCCAGCGCAGTCCAACAGCGGAGAAGGCAAAAAGCTTCCCCGCTTCGCAGTCGCTAGCAACTGTTACCACCCTAAGGACAAGGGATTTCCCCGCAGTGTCCGCATTGTTTCGGGGAGGTTACAGAATGTCCTGACACGTAAACGCTAGTCGCCAGTCCACACTGTGGCCTATCTGGTCCACAATGTGACACCCTACCTCCCACACTATGGACAGGCCAGAGCCGATAAGCTTGGAGGGTGGTTGATCGCAAAGACATCGGTTCATGGCTCACCGGGCCGGACACATCCGGCATCTCCAGGTACCCGGGGGAGCGGCTCGGGCTGCCCGAGTCCGGGGCAGGGTCGATCGCCCGTGCCGGCCGGCGCATCCTGGCGATCTGCATTGACTGGGGCATCGCGCTGTTGATCAGCAATTTCGCCTTCGGCGGCGACTCCTGGGCCACGCTTGCCGTGTTTGCCATCGAGCAGATCCTACTGATCGGCACCCTCGGCTACGGCATCGGCCACCGGATCGTGGGAATCCATGTGGTCCGGCTGGGCGGCGGCCCGGCGGGTCCGCTCGCGGCCCTGGTGCGCACTCTGCTGCTGTGCCTCGTTATCCCTGCCGTCATCTTCGACCCGGACCAGCGCGGCCTCCACGACAAGGCCATGAATACGGTGCTCGTCCGGATGTAGCAATCCGCGGCCGGATGCGCGACGGCGGTGCCAGGCAACCAGGCGCGGCGGGCCCTCGTCCGCTTGCCACGAATGGCCGCTGACCTCCCCGCATAGCGGCCATGTGCGTCAGATGGGCACAGCGATGGTGTCAGGGCGCGGCGGGCCCTCGTCCGTTTGCCACGAACGGCCGCTACCCGCCCCGCGTTGCGGCCATGTGCGTCAGTTGGGCACAGCGATGGTGTCAGGGCGCGGCGGGCCCTCGTCCGTTTGACACGAATGGCCGCTGACCTCCCCGTTTGGCGGCGGCCCCGTCCGTTTGCCACGAATGGCCGCTACCCGCCCCGCATAGCGGCCATGTGCGTCAGATGGGCACAGCGATGGTGCCGGGGCGCACAGAAACCCGAGGCCCTCGGCGGACTAGACCCCCGCCGTCTCCTGGGCCGGCGTCGGCGCAGCCTCTCCCGACCGTTCCGTCAGGTATCCGTGGCGGCCGGCCCAGCGCTCAAACCACACCGTCGCGAAGGGGAAGACGGCGGAGAGCCCTGAGAGCAAGGCAATCCGGAACGGCCAGCGCAGCATTGCCCACAGGCTCAGTGCCGCAATCGCGTAGCCGATGAAGAAGGCCCCGTGGATCGGACCGGCAATCTCCACGCCGAGTTCCGTCGTCCGGGTGATCCATTTGAGCACCATGCCGAGCAACAGCGCGGCCCAGCTGAACGCTTCGGCGATCGCCAGCCCCCGGAAGATGCGGATCATCGTGGCGGTCGAGGGAAGTTTCATGCGTATCTCCTGAGTTCTTGCGTCCGTTTTCGCGGTGTCCGGTGTCGCTTTGTCCGGCACCCCGCGTCCGTTGTCCCGCGTCCGTTGTCCCGGGTCCGGTGGCCCGGCGCCGGGCGGGCCGACGTCGGGCAGTAAGAGAAACGCCCCGGCTGGCGGCCTGAGGCGGCCGTGAACCGGGGCGATTCTGTACTGCGGGCAATTCCATCATGCGGTGCGGTACTGCCGCCCGCCTAGCGCCCGCGGGTGGGACGGGCCTTGTAGGGATCGATGCCCTTCGGGATGGGCAGGCGGCCGCCAAGCGAGGAAATGCGCTTCGACACGGCGCTGACCTCGGTCTTGGTCAGTTCGCCCTTGAGCTTGTTCATCTTCCTGGCGATCTGGCTGAGCGGCACCTGGCCCTCGCCGCGGCCGCTTTCGATCACGTGGATGGTGACGTTGGGGAGGATGCGCGCAAGGCGCTTGCGCTCGGCGTCGACCAGCGGCTTGACCCGGTTGCTGGGGCCTTCGCTGACGAGCACGACGCCGGGACGGCCGATGGCGCGGAAGACGGCATCCTGCGTGCGGGGGTTCACGGCGACGGGCTGGTCCTCGGTGATCCAGCCGCGCTTGAGCGTGCCCAGCGCGGCACCTGACGCGCCGGGCTGGTTCTCGATCTGCGCGAACGCGGCGCGCTCGGCGCGGCGGGACAGGATCAGCGTGGCCGCAAGGGCGCCCAGGGCGATGCCGATGATCAGGCCGGTGATCCAGTTGTCGAGCAGGAAACCGACCAGCAGGCTGAGGGCAACAACACCCAGGAACGCCAGCAACATGAGCCACGGAACCATGGGATCGTGGCGGCGGGTCATCTGGAAGACCTCGCCGATCTGCTTCAGCCGGCTCGGCTTCTTGGCCTTTGCTTCCTTGGGCTTACGGGAGAAAAGACCGCGCTTCGGAGCTTCGGAAGCCGGGCTGGAGTTGCTGGGATCAGGGGAATTCGCCATAGTTCCTTAATTCTACGTGATGGACGGCCAAGGGCCGGCACCGGAGTCATCCGGTGCCGGCCCTTAAGTGGAAGGGTGTCAGAGCAGGGTTCAGGAATGTGCCGCGAGCAGCGAGCTGGCTTCCTGGCGGGTGCTTCCGGAGCTTTCGATGTGTGCGAGTTCGGCCGGGATTTCCCAGCCCTTCTTGCGCATCGCGGTGGCCCAGAGCCGGCCGGCGCGGTAGGAGGAACGCACCAGGGGCCCGGACATGACGCCCAGGAAGCCGATCTCGTCGGCTTCGTTTTGCAGGTCCACGAATTCCTGCGGCTTGACCCAGCGGTCCACCGGCAGGTGCCGTTCGGAGGGGCGCAGGTACTGGGTGATGGTGATCAGGTCGCAGCCGGCCTCGTGCAGGTCCCGCAGCGCCTCGGAGATTTCCTCGCGGGTCTCGCCCATGCCCAGGATCAGGTTGGACTTGGTCACCATGCCGAGCTTGCGGCCCTGGGTGATGACGTCCAGGGAACGGTCGTAGCGGAACGCCGGGCGGATCCGCTTGAAGATCCGGGGCACGGTTTCGACGTTGTGGGCGAAGACCTCGGGCTTGGAGTCGCAGATCGCCGCGATGTGCTCGGGCTTGCCGGAGAAATCGGGGATCAGCAGTTCGACGCCGGTGCCCGGGTTCAGTTCGTGGATCTTGCGGACCGTCTCCGCGTAGAGCCAGACGCCCTCGTCGGCGAGGTCGTCGCGGGCTACACCGGTCACGGTGGCGTAGCGCAGCTGCATGGCCTGGACCGAGCGGGCCACCTTGGTGGGCTCGAACATGTCCACGGGGGAGGGTTTGCCGGTGTCGATCTGGCAGAAGTCGCAGCGCCGGGTGCATTCGGAGCCGCCGATCAGGAAGGTGGCCTCCTTGTCTTCCCAGCATTCGAAGATGTTCGGGCAGCCGGCCTCTTCACA
>NZ_JBFTKI010000025.1:0-67800 GCF_056395875.1 Arthrobacter sp. 05T45
GGCACCCTCTACGCCAACCGCCCCGCGGTTTCCGGGCCCACCCTCGGGTCCCTGCCCGGCGGCACGGCCGCCAACACGGCCTACGACATCCCCCTGGACACCAGCCTGATGACCGGCTGGACCGGGTCCCGGACCCTGGCCCTGACCGGAACCGGCACCGACAGCTCCTGGTTCTGGTCACGCCAGGCCTCCGCCACGCTGCGCCCCACCCTCACCCTCACCTACACGGACGGAACCCCTTCCGACACCACCGCGCCGGGCGCGCCCGGGGCTCTGGCCGCCACAGCCACCGGAACCGCCGTCGCCCTGTCCTGGACCGCCGCGACCGACAACACCGGCGTCACCGGCTACACCGTCCACCGCTCCACCACGGCAGGCTTCACCCCCGCCACCACCAGCAGAATCGCCGACACCACCGGGCTCAGCTACACCGACACCAACCGCCCCGCCGGAACCTGGTACTACCGCGTCACCGCCACCGACGCCGCCGGCAACACCGGCCCCGGCTCCAACGAAGCCACCGCCACCACCCAACCCGGTGCCGGCGGGACTGCGACCGTGCTGGCTGTCGGCGACATCGCCTGTGCCCCCGGCTCAGTTGTCACCTCGTCGGCGTGCCGCCAGGGCGACGTGGCCGCGGTGGTCGCGGCCCAGTCGCCCGACAGGTTCATCGCCCTTGGGGACCTTCAATACCAGAACGCCACCCTTGCCGAGTTCATGGGGGCCGGCGCCTACAACGACACATTCGGCGCCCTGAAGGCCATCACCTCGCCGGTGCTCGGCAACCATGAATACCTTGACAACACCCGCGGCTATTTCGACTATTTCTATGGCCCCGGCGTCACCACGGGCGACTTCGGGCCCCGTACGGACGGCTACTACTCGACGACGATCGGGGCCTGGACCTTCATCGCCCTGAACAGTGAATGCGGGCCCGGCGGGGTGAGCGGTGGATGCGGTGTCGGCAGCCCGCAATATTTGTGGCTGCAGGACCGTCTCACCAATTCCCCGACGGCGTGCACCCTCGTGGCGGCGCACCATCCACGCTGGTCAACGGGCGTGAACCACGGCTCCTACCCGGAACTGGGACCTATGTGGGACCTCATGGCCGGCCACGGTGTCGACGTCATGATTTCCGGGCACAACCACGTCAGCGAGATCTTCAAACCGATCGGCGCCTCCGGCTCAGGCACGGTGCCGGCGCTCTCCCCGACCGGGATCCGGTCCTTTACCGCGGGCGCCGGCGGGGCGGATCTCCAGGCGTTGTCGGCCAACACCGACCCCCTTCTGACCGCAATGGTGGCCCGTGGCCGAAGCGCCTTCGGGCCGCTCAAATTGACCCTGAACGCGTCGTCCTACTCCTGGCAGTTCCTCCCCCTTCCCGGCATGACGTTTACGAACGTGGGCACCACCGGTTCCTTCTCCGGCAGCGACACTTGTCACTGACACCCGCCTTCTCCCGCCGCCGCCACGCCCGGAATCCGGTCGATTTGGAATAGATTTCTACGCGGTGTAGAAATGAGGCATAGATATTTGTATTTGAAATGCAAGTATCGCCGCGGACCCGGCTGAAGACGCCGGGCCACTATCTCAGGAGTCAGCATGCTCTCGGACAAGTCCTTCCCCGTCATCGAGGCCACCCTGCCGCTGGTCGGTTCCCGGATCGGGGAGATCACCCCCAAGTTCTACGCCCGCCTCTTCGCCGCCCACCCCGAACTGCTGGACGGCCTGTTCAGCCGCTCCAACCAGCGCTCGGGCAATCAGCAGCAGGCCCTGGCCGGAAGCATCGCCGCCTTCGCCAGCCACCTGGTGAACAACCCGGACACCCTGCCGGAGACCGTGCTGTCCCGGATCGCGCACCGCCACGCTTCCCTCGGCATCACCGAACCGCAGTACCAGGTGGTCTACGAGCACCTCTTCGCCGCCATCGCCGATGACCTGGCCGAGGTCATCACCCCGGAAATCGCCGAAGCCTGGACCGAGGTCTACTGGCTCATGGCGGACGCCCTCATCAAGCTCGAGAAGGGCCTCTACGCCGCACAGGCCAACGCCAAGATGTGGACCCCCTGGAAGGTTGCCGCCAAGACTCCGGCCGGCACCGGCTCCATGACCTTCACGCTGGAACCGGCAGACGACACCCCCATCACCGCGGCGCTGCCGGGCCAGTACGTCAGCGTCAAGGTCACGCTTCCGGACGGGCTCCGCCAGGTCCGCCAGTACTCCCTCTCCGGCGACGCCGGCACCAGCCGCAGCTTCACCACCAAGCTCGACGACGGCGGCGAGGTCTCCCCCGTGCTGCACAACAATGTGGCCGTGGGCGACGTCATCGAAATCTCCAACCCCTACGGCGAAATCACGCTCAAGGAAGGCGACGGCCCCGTGGTCCTGGCCTCGGCCGGCATCGGCTGCACGCCCACGGCGTCCATCCTGCGCTCCCTGGCCGAGTCCGGCTCGGACCGCCAGGTCCTGGTGCTGCACGCCGAAAGCAACCTGGACAGCTGGGCGCTGCGCTCCCAGATGACAGACGACGTCGAACGCCTGGACGGCGCCGACCTGCAGCTCTGGCTCGAGCAGCCCGAAGCCGGTTCCAACGCGGGCTTCATGTCCCTGCGCGAGGTGGACCTCCCGGCCAACGCCTCGCTCTACCTGTGTGGCCCGCTGCCGTTCATGAAGAACATCCGCAACGAGGCCATCAACGCCGGCATCCCGGCCACGAAGATCCACTACGAGGTCTTCGGCCCGGATATCTGGCTCGCCAGCTAAAACACTCACCGACGGCGGCCCCGCACCTCTTCGTGAAGGTGGGGGCCGCCGTCGTGAAGCGGTGCAACGGAGCCCGCGCAGAGCGTCAACCCGCCGACGGCACCCCGGTGATCGCGTGGCCGAAGCGCAGGAGGTTGCCGGGGTCGTACGTGGACTTCGCGGACCGCATCCGCTCGTAGACCGCGGGAGTCCAGGCCCGGGCCCGGTCCTCCTCGTCGCCCGGTGCGCCATGGAAATTGACCAGCGTGTACCCGGTGGAGTGGGGAGCCATCGCGGCCAGGATCCCGCTGATGTAGGCCGATACGGCCTCGGCAAGGGGCGGTATGTTGAACCCGACGAGGAACAGCAGGAAGGCCGCGTCCCGCCCCGACACGGCGTCCGGCACCGCATCCGGCATAGCCCCCGGCCGGGACAGTGCAGTCCGGGCCAGCGCGCCGCCGAGCGGCCGGACCTCCACGAGCAGCAGCGGGCAGTCCGAACCGTCCCCGGTGAGCTCGAGCAGGTCAGCCACCGCCTCTTCGCCGAAATCCTTCAGGAGCGCGCCGCCGTCCATGAAGGGCAGCGGGTCCGCCGGGTCCATGTGGATCTGGTCAACGTCGAGGTAACTCATGGGCCCGGCCGTGTCCATCAATGGGGTCGAGACCGCCCGCATCGGGGCAAGCAGCGCGTCGCCGGCCTCGCGCTTGCCCAGGAAGGCAAAGCGCAGGTGCACGACGAACTGGTTCCGCAGCGGCTCAGGAACGAAGTCCATGTCCGGAAGCCGCAGCAGCGAGATCGAGGGTGAGGCATCTTCAGGCAGCGTGGGCAGCCAGTGACGGAAAGCAGCCAGGACGGTGGCCGCATCCGCCCCGGGATAGATGATGCCGCCGCCGTAGAAATCACTGAACGGAAAGAGACTGAACTCGAGGGCGGTCACGATCCCGAGGTTGCCCTTACCGCCGCGCATCAGTGCAAACAGCTCGGCCTCGGCGTCGGCGTCGATCCGCCGCAGCTCGCCGTCGGCCGTGACAATCTCCATGCTGCGGACATGGTCCGCCGCGAAGCCGTGGGCGCGGCCGAGCACGGGCAGCCCGCCGCCGAGCGTGTAGCCGACGACTCCGACGTCGGTGCTGGAGCCGTGCAGTCCGAGGAGCCCGTGCGGCACGCTGGCCTCCAGGAGGGTGCGCCACTTCACCCCGGCGCCGACTCGTGCGGTGCGTTCATCCGGATCGATCTGCAGGTCCTGCAGCCGGCGCGTGTTGATGAGCAGGCCGCCATCGATCGCAGATTCGGCGCCGTGCCCGGTGGACTGGACGGACACGGGAAGCCTGCGCTCGGCCGCCCACTTAACCGCGGCCACGACGTCCCGGGCATCTGCGGCCCCCAGAACGACCTCGGGCCGGTGCACTGTTGCGACGTTGAAGGCGAACGTCTCCGCCGCGAATTCGGGGCTGTCCGGCAACGCGACCGGGCCGCTGACAGCGCTGGACAAAGCATCGATGTCGTCGTTGACAAGCATGAGGAACTCCTGAGTCTCGCTTACCGCGAGCAGGTCGGGGGCACGGCCGCCCCCGCCCGGAATGCCCCCAGCGCACGCTCCAATCGTCGGCCGGCCCGGCTGATGGAATGCGGACAAGCCTAGGGATCCGGCCGGACGCGGCCTAGGGACCTAAGTCCCGGCGTCACGCACCCAACGAAAACGGCGTCCCCGCATCTTGCGAGAGGTCCTGGGTTCTAACGGTCGCTGGTTAAACCGCAACGCGGGGTCACTTACGGTCCATCCACAGTGGTGGGATGGGCCGTAAGTGACCCCGCGTTGCTTTGTGTTGTGCGGGCTGCTACTGCTCGGCAGCCATGCGCTCCTTCAGACCTGCGAGTTCGGCGCGCAGCGCCTCGGGCAGCGAGCTGCCGAAGTTGGCGAACCACTCCTCGATCGAGGCCAGCTCGGTGGTCCACTCTGCGGGGTCGACACGGACGGCCTCTTCAACCTGGGCCGGGGTCATGTCCAGGCCCTTGAGGTCGATCGCGTCAGCGGTGGGGACGAACCCGATGGGGGTCTCCACGGCGTCGGCCTTGCCCTCGAGGCGTTCGATGGCCCATTTCAGGACCCGGGCGTTGTCACCGAATCCGGGCCAGGCGAATCCGCCCTCGGAATTGCGGCGGAACCAGTTGACCAGGAAGATCTTGGGCAGCCGCTCCGGGTTGGCCTTCGCGGACAGGTTGACCCAGTGGTTCAGGTAATCGCCTGCGTCGTAGCCGATGAAGGGCAGCATGGCCATCGGATCCCGGCGGACAACGCCGACGGCACCGGCTGCCGCGGCGGTGGTCTCCGAGGACAGGGTGGAGCCCATGAAGATGCCGTTGGACCAGCTGCGCGCCTCGGTGACCAGCGGGATGGTGGTCTTGCGGCGGCCGCCGAACAGGATCGCGGAAAGCTCCACGCCGTCCGGGTTGTAGTACTCCTCGGCCAGCATGTCGATCTGGTCGATCGGCGTGCAGAAGCGGGAGTTCGGGTGGGCGGCGGGCTTGTCCGAATCCGGGGTCCAGGAGTTGCCCTGCCAGTCGGTCAGGTGCGCGGGCACCTCGTCGGTCATGCCCTCCCACCACACACCGCCGTCGTCCGTCAGGGCGACGTTGGTGAAGATGCTGTGGCCCTTGGCGATGGCGCGCATCGCGTTGGGGTTGGTGCCCCAGCCGGTGCCCGGAGCCACGCCGAACAGGCCGGCCTCGGGGTTGACGGCGCGGAGCTCGCCTTCCTTGCCGAACCGCATCCAGGTGATGTCGTCACCGAGGGTTTCGACTTTCCAGCCCTCGATGGTCGGATCCAGCAGGGCGAGGTTGGTCTTGCCGCAGGCCGACGGGAAGGCGGCGGAGATGTAGTAGTTCTTCTGCTCCGGCGAGGTCAGCTTGAGGATGAGCATGTGCTCGGCCAGCCAGCCTTCATCGCGTGCCATCACCGAGGCGATGCGCAGGGCGTAGCACTTCTTGCCGAGCAGGGCGTTGCCGCCGTAGCCGGAGCCGAAGGACCAGATGGAGCGCTCCTCCGGGAAGTGGACAATCCACTTGTCCGGGTTGCAGGGCCACGGGACATCGGCCTGGCCGGGGGCCAGCGGGGCGCCCAGGGAGTGCAGGGCGGGGACAAAGAACGCGTTGGTCGCGGTGATCTTGTCCAGGACCTCGGTGCCGATGGTGGCCATGATCCGCATGGAGGCGACAACGTAGGCGCTGTCGGTGATCTCGACGCCGAACTTGGGGTCCTCGGCGTCGAGGTGGCCCATCACGAAGGGGATCACGTACATGGTGCGGCCGCGCATGGAGCCGGCGAACAGGCCGTGCAGCTTTTCCTTCATCTGCGCCGGGGCCATCCAGTTATTGGTGAAGCCTGCGTCGTGCTCGTTCTCGGAGCAGATGAAGGTCTGCTCTTCGACGCGGGCCACGTCGGCGGGGTCGGAGAAGGCCGCGAACGACTTGGGGAAGAGGTCCTCGTTGAGGCGGGTCAGGGTGCCGGCGGCAACGAGCTCGTCCGTCAGCCGGGTGTTTTCCGCTTCGGACCCGTCAACCCAGTAGATCCGGTCCGGCTGGGTCAGTTGAGCTACCTCTTCTACCCATGCCAGTAGACCGGCATGTGTGGTGGGTGCTTTTTCAAGCAACGGCAGTCGCGCCAGATCTCCCATTACGGTTCCCTTCCTCGGGTTCAGTGGTGTGTCCTAAATGCTAGGGCTCGGCAGGGGGCCCATTTCGGGCCCGGACGTGGGATGACCGGGGCGGAGCAAATCAAAAACCGCGGAAATTCAAGGAACTGGCCGGCCATCATCCCCCCATTTTGTGACTAAGGTCACGTAGACCGGTCTAGTCAGCTAGATTACACCCGCTTCGATTTGTAACTGGGCCCGGGCTCGCGTAAAGTAATTCGAGGTTCGGGGAGAGAGAAGTTCTCCAAGAGCCGAGAATGCGCCCATAGCTCAGCTGGATAGAGCGTCTGTCTACGGAACAGAAGGTCAGGGGTTCGAATCCCTTTGGGCGCACAGATGAAGATCCGCCCCGGTTCACCAGGGCGGATCTTTTGCTTTAACCGCCGGATGCCCTAGGCGCCAGGGCGCCGGCCCGGCTGCTTTAGGCGCCAGGCTGGGCGCCGGCCCGGCCGCCTTAGGTGCCGGCGGCAGCTGTTGGGCCGGAGCGGCCCGGCAGCAGGGGTCAGGCCGTGGACCGGACGATGATGTTGCGGATGTCGTCGAAATGCGTGCTGAGCCGCTCGGAGGCGAGTGCCTTGTCCGCCGTTGCGACAGCCTCATAGATCCCCCGGTGCACTGCGGCCGTTGCCTGCAGGTCGACGGCGTACGGTCCGCCGAGTTCGAGGTGGATCCGGCGGTAGACCTTCCAGAAGACGTCCATCAGGCTGATCAGCAGGTCGTTGTTCAGCGGCTCGAAAAGCCTGCGGTGGAACTCCGCGTCGGCCTCGATGAAGGGCTCCCCCGCGTCGGCCAGCGCTTCCATGCGGTTCACGGACTCCTCCACGGCGGCCAGCTGTTCGGCGCTGATCCGGTCCATGGCGGCGCCGACCAGGCCGGATTCGAGTGCCTGCCGGACCTCCACGAGCTGCAGGGCTTCCTCGCCCTGGTGGCGCAGCGACAGCCGGGCGCGGAAGGTGAGCCCGTCGGTCAGGGCCTCGAAATTGCTCGGCGCCACGAACATGCCGAATCCGTGGCGGATCTCGATGACGCCCAGCGCCTGGAGCGCCTTCAAGGACTCCCGCAGGGTGTTGCGGCCGACGCCGAGTGCCGCCGTCAGCTCGTTTTCGGTCGGCAGAGGGTCGCCGGGAACCAGGTCGCGTTCCAGGATCAGCTCCAGGATGTCCGACTGGAGCGCCCGGAGCCGGGCCTGGGCGCTGAACCTTGCCAGCGGTATGGCCGGGCCTGTTGTCATGTTGCGTGCGGCCATGGCCGCCTCCTCCCCCAAGTATGGTCCCAACAGTATCGACCGTCCCCCGTCCTGCAAAGGGTTCGGCCCGGCACATTACGCCGGAAGCCCGCATCTCCGGAGCCCGGAGCTCCCCCGGATCCGTCCGTGGCCCCGGCGTAGGCTGGTGCCATGACGGCACAGATTGAGCGGGAATTCGATGTCATTGTGATCGGCGCCGGAGCCGTGGGCGAGAATGTGGCGGACCGTGTGGTCCGCGGCGGCCTGACAGCAGTGCTCATCGAGGCGGAGCTGGTCGGCGGCGAGTGCTCGTACTGGGCCTGCATGCCTTCGAAGGCGCTCCTGCGGCCGGGCACTGCGCTGCATGGCGCGCAGACGGTCCCCGGCGCCCAGGAAGCGGTCACCCGCACCCTGGATCCGGCAGCCGTGCTGAAGCGCCGGGATTACTTCACCTCGAACTGGCAGGACGACAGCCAGGTCAAGTGGGTGGAGGACACAGGCATCGAACTGATCCGCGGCCACGGCTGGATCACCGCCCCGCGGCACGTCGAGGTGGCCGGGCTGGACGGCAACAGCTACGCACTCACGGCCCGGCACGCCGTGGTGGTCGCCACGGGCTCCGCCCCGAACCAGCCGCCGGTCGAGGGGCTTCACGACGTCGAGTACTGGACCACGAGGGAGGCGACCTCAGCCCGCGCGGTTCCCCCGCGGCTTGCGGTCCTCGGCGGCGGCGTTGCCGGCGTCGAACTCGCCCAGGCCTATGCCCGGCTTGGTTCGTCCGTTACGCTCGTGGCCCGCGGCGGGCTCTTGGGTGTTTTCCCGGAGCAGGCCGCGGACCTGGTCGCTGCCGGCCTGCGCGCCGATGGCGTCGATCTCCGCCTGCACACTGGCACGCGAAGCGTGCATGAGAACGGCGACGGCTCCCTTACTGTCGTGCTCGACGGCGGCCCCACGGGCGGCCCCAAGGACGGCCCCAAGGACGGCCCGGGCGCCGGGACCGCTGACGGCACGGCCCATGCCGCCACGATCACGGCGGACAAGCTGCTCGTCTCCACCGGCCGGCACCCCGCCCTAGAGGGACTCGGCCTGGACAGCGTCGGCCTCCCGGCACCCGAGGGCGGGACCCTGCGGCTCACCACCGATTCCACCGGACTAGTCCACCACGCCACCGAGAACGATGTGTCCGGCAACCCGTGGCTTTACGCGGCCGGCGACGCCGCCGGACGGGCCATGCTGACGCACCAGGGCAAGTACGGTGCGCGGGCCACCGGAGACGCCATTGCCGCCCGGGCCAAGGGCGAACTCACCGGCGAGCCGGCACCGTGGAGCCGCTTTGCCCAGACGGCCAATGAGCACGCGGTGCCGAACGTGGTGTTTACCGATCCGGAACTGGCGAACGTCGGCCGGACCATGGCGCAGGCGGAGAAGGACGGCTTCCGGGCCTCCGCCGTGGAACTCCCCATCCAGGTGGCCGGCTCCTCGCTGCACGCCGAACACTATGAAGGGTGGGCGCAGCTGGTCATCGACGAGGACCGCAAGGTGCTGCTGGGCGCCACGTTCGCCGGCCCGGATGTCGCCGAACTCCTGCACGCAGCCACCATTGCGGTGGTGGGGGAAGTCCCGCTGGACCGGCTGTGGCACGCCGTGCCCTCCTATCCGACCATCAGCGAAGTCTGGCTCCGCCTGCTGGAGGAGTACGGCCTCTGATCCGTTGATCACAAGCAACCAACCCTATTTGAACTGACCAGTCAGTTCGGTTAGCCTTGATGCAGACCAGACCCTGCGAAAGGCTTACATGCTCTCCGTGCAACAGCTCCGTGTGAACGGGCGCCGGAATGACCTGCTCCCACCCACGTCCCTTGAGGTACGTGCCGGGGAGCTGCTCTTGGTTGAAGGCGACGGCCAGGACCAGCGAACAGCCCTCGCCCTCACACTCAGCGGCCGGATGAAGCCCTCCGGGGGAGTGCTCAGCTGGGACGGAAATTTCAAGATTAAGCGCCTCCGGTTGGCCAGTGCACTCGTGGACTCCCCCGGTGTCAACGAGCCCGAACAGCATCTCAGCGTGGGCGACCTCGTCACCGAGGACCTCGCGCTCATCCCCCGGCGCTATCGGGGTGCTCTGCTGAGCAAACCCTGGCTCAAGGTCAACCGCTTCGAGGACATTGCCGGCCTCTGGACCGAACAGATTCCGGCCCGGCGACGCGTCGAACTGCTCACCGCCCTTGCCCTGGCCAACCCCGGAACAGATCTGCTGGTGGTCGATTCTCCGGACAGGCACAGCGCAGATCCCGCGGACTGGCTTCCCAGGCTGGAAGATCTGGCGCACGACGGCGGCCGGCCGCTCGCCGTCGTCGTCACCGTCGCGGCACTGCCGGACGGCTGGACCGGGCCCTCCGCCGCAATCGGGAACGCCGTTGAGGCTGCCGCCGCAACGGTTTCCATCGTTGACGCATCCGCGGACCCCTCCCAGCCTGATGCGGAGAAGACAGAAGGCCAATCCGCGAAACACCGGAACCCTGAACACATCCCGTTCGAAACCGAGGCCCTAAAGTGACTGTTCTGCGGCTGGCCCGCTCCGAGCTCAAGCGCATGACTGGCGGGCTCCTGCCCAAACTGACCATCCTGGCGCTGACCATGGTGCCTTTGTTGTACGGCGCGGTGTATCTCTACGCCAACTGGGATCCGTACGGGAACCTGGACCAGATCGACGCCGCCTTGGTAGTCGAGGACACCGGCGCGTCCGCCAGCAACGGGACCCGGCTCGAGGCGGGGAAAAAGGTCGCCGACAGCCTCGTGGACGGCCACGTCTTCAACTGGCAGAAAGTCACCACCGCCGCGGAAGCGGACCAGGGCGTGAGCAGCGGCAAGTATGCGTTCGCGCTCAAGATTCCCAAGGACTTCTCGGCCAACCTGGTTTCCCCGGGCAGCTTTGACGCCGCGAACCAAGCCATGCTGAATGTCACCACCAACGATGCCAACAACTACGTCCTCAGCAACATCGTGGACAAGCTGACCACCGCCGTGCATTCGACGGTTGCCAAGGAGGTGGGCGAGGAGACTGCGAACCAGCTCCTGACGGGCTTCGGCACAATCCATACTCAAATAGTCCAGGCCGCCGACGGGGCCGGAAAACTCTCCGACGGCATTGCCAGACTCCGGGACGGGGCAGCCAGTTTGCATTCCGGAACGAGCCAGCTGAACGGCGGAGTCGCAGAACTCGCCGCCGGCCAAATGAAGCTACGCGATGGCGCCAACCAGCTCAATTCCGGCGCCGGCCAGCTCAGCGCCGGCCTGACGCAGCTGAAGGACAGGACGGCCACACTCCCTGCCGACTCACAGAAACTCGCGGACGGCGCCGCGCAAGTCGCGGCGGGAAACGCGGCATTGAACACGAAAGTCCAGGACGTCGTCGGGCAACTCAGCGCTGCCGACAAGGGCCTCCGGGACCGTGTGGTGCAATCCAACAGCCGTCTGGTTGCCGCCGGGATCATCACCCCCGACCAGGCCGGCAAAATCCTGGCCGATTTCGATACCGCCGCAGCCTCAAGCCCGGTGGCCGATGCGAAGTCCAGAATCCAAACAGATGCAGCCCAGATCCAGCAGCTTGCCGACGGATCCGCCGCCGTAAGTTCCGGGGCGGCCAAACTTGCGGGAGCGACGCCGGCCCTGACCGATGCCATCTCAAAGGCTTCAGCCGGCGCCAACCAGCTCTCAGCCGGCTCGGCCGCGCTGGCCGCGGGCGAGCAGAGCGCTGTCGACGGCACTGCCAGGCTCGCAGATGGCGCCCGGCAGCTCGACGACGGGGCGGGCCAGCTGGAGGACGGCGCCCGCACGGCCTCGGATGGCGCCGCCACCCTGGCCTCAGAGCTGGACAAGGGTGCCGGGAAGATCCCCAATCCCGATGATGCCCAGAAGAACAGCCTGTCAAAGGTGATCGCGGACCCTGTTGCCGTCAGCGACGTCTCCCAGGCCAAGGCTGCGTCGTACGGTGCCGGCCTGGCGCCATTCTTCCTGACCCTGGCCCTGTGGATCGGCGTATTCATGCTGGTCCAGGCCATGCGGCCCATCACGCAACGCGCACTGGCGTCCAACGCCCCGTCATGGAAGATCGCCGTCGGCGGCTGGCTGCCATTCTTTGCCGTTTCAGTCATCCAGGCCACGCTGCTCACCCTCGTGGTGGACCTGGGCCTGGGCCTCAAGCCCGCCCACCCGGTGCTGATGTGGTTGTTCATGTTGGCGGCCGCCATGGCCTTCAGTGCCATCATCCAGGGCGTCGTGGCCCTGCTGGGAACTCCCGGAAAATTCGTGGTGCTTATCCTGCTGGTCCTGCAGCTGGTTTCCTCCGGCGGAACCTTCCCGTGGCAAACCACCCCGCAGCCGCTGCACTTTGTCCACGAGGCGCTGCCTATGGGTTATGTGGTGGCCGGCATGCGGCACCTGATCTACGGCGCGGACCTTTCCTTGATCGTGCCCACGGTGGTTGGCCTCCTTGGGTACACTGTGCTCGGGGCGGCGCTTTCCACGCTGGCCGTTCACAAGCACAAGTTCTGGACCCTGAAGTCCCTAAAACCGGAGATCGCCGTATGAGCACAGTGGGGGCCGGGGAGAAGAAACTCCGTCCCGCCCGCACGAACGCCACGAAGCAGAAACTGTTCGAGGCGTCCATGGATCTGATCGGGGAGCGCGGCGCGGCGGGCGTGACGGTGGACGAGATCGCCACGGCAGCCGGGGTGTCCAAGGGCACGGTGTATTACAACTTTGGCAGCAAGTCGGACCTGATCGCCCAGCTGCTGCGCCACGGCGTGGACATCCTCCTGGCGCGGCTGCTGAGTGTCCGCGACGGCTCCGCCGACCCCCTCGCCGCCATGGAGGAAATGATCGGCCAGGCCATGGACTTCATGGCCGAGTACCCCTCCTTCGCCCGGCTTTGGGTCAGCGAAAGCTGGCGGACCCCGAGCGAATGGCAGGACACCTTCGCCGAGCTCCGCGGGCGCCTGCTCGCGGTGATCGGCTCTGCCATCGACGGCGTCGCCGCCGTTTATCCCGTGGATTCCGCCGTTTCCCGGGGCAGCCTGGAAACGGCAATCTTTGGGGCCTGCTTCGTGGTGGGACTGGACCGCCAGACGTACAACCCGGAGCGGACCAGGGAGCAGAGTGTGGCCGCAATCATGGCCTCCATGCGCGGCTACGTCGTGAAGCAGCCGCCTGCTCAGGCATGATTATTCACATGCGTCACATGGGTACCAACGGGAAAGTCGCCATCGGAGCGTTTCTCACTGCCCTGGCACTTCTGGTCCTGACCGGAATCACCCTGCAAGAGTGGGTGCTGGTGTGGTTCGTCGGTGCGGCCGCGACGGCCTATGTGGCCTGCGTGGCGGAGGTGGTGGTCCGGCGCCGGCACAAGACTTTGGCCGCGAGCGGGGTAGGCAGCATCCTCTTCATCGCGTTCGGGGTCGCTTTCCTGCGCCAGTGGGGGCTGGCCTTCAACCCCGATCCCGACGCCCTGTCCACGCGCGTCGATTCCGAGCATCCGGATTTGTACTTCTATCTGGCCGCGGCCGCCGGAGCCGTCACCTTACTGTTGCTGTTCGCCGGCACTGTACTGCCCGGCCGGAGCCGCGGCCGGCGTTCCCCGGGCCGTGCTCCGCGACGCCGCCCGGCGCCCGGCGCGCGGGGAGCGGGGGCCGGGTCTGCGAATCCGCGGCCCTCCGCACCGCGGCCGACGCCGAGAGGAACCGCTCCGCGCCAGGCGGCTCCGCGTGCGGCTGCTCCGCGGGCCACTGCCCGGCCCGCGGCCAAGTCACCGGCGAAGACACCGGTCAAGCCAGCTGCGAAGACACCGGCCAAGTCGCCTGCCCCCAAATCACCAGCCCGGGCCTCGGCCCGCCGCTGAGTCCCGCGCATCACTTCCCGGCGAAACGTTCAGCACAGGATTTTCCGCCCGGGGCCAGTTCGGGAGTTCAGCTCAGAGGTTTCGAGGCTTGTCTTCGCGTGGGGTGGCATCCGGGCCCGGGGCCGTGTCGGTCCGGGTTACGTCCTCGCGGCTGCGCTGGTCGGCGGACACTTGCTGGCCGGACGCTGGCTCGCCGGAAGACGCTTGCTGGCCGGACGTTTGCTGGCCGGGGACGTGGCTGCCCGTTGTGGTTTCGGCGGCGGCCCTCTCGGCGCGCAAATCCCCGCGGGTCGGCATCTGCCCGCTTTCGCCGCCGCGTTCAGATGTGACTACGTCCGGGTCCACTTCGTCGGCTTTGCGCAGTTGCTCCTGCGCGCCGGAGCGGACGCTTTCGGCTTCTTCCTGGCGCTTGCGGGCTTCCTGCCGCAGCCGCTCGGCCTCGAGGTCGGCCTCCTGCGCGTCGGCCTCGGCACGGGCCGCCTTGGCGTCGCGTTCCCGCGCAGCGAATTCGTCGGCCTTGGCCTGTTCACGCATCTCGGCCGCACGGTTCCGGTCTGCGGCCACCTTGCGTTTGCGGCTGACCATGACCGCCACCGCTACGATCGCGAGCACCACGACGATGCCGACAATAATTCCTATGAGCTGCCCTGAATCCACGTTGATCACCTTTTCTCCGGGTTGCAACAGATGCCCCAAAACCACTGGAAAAAACCACATGACTAAACAGCATCAGTAAACCGCAGATCGGCGCAGGTTGCTATGGATTCCGCAGCCCTCACCGGGCGGACCTGCGGCTATTTGGCGCGGGGGACCTTGAAGTGGGTCAGCTTGGCGTCCTGCCCGTCCAGTTCGGCCCAGGACTTTTCCGTTTCCAGGATGGTCAGCCCGCTGGTCGGATAGCGCGTGGCGGCGTCCATGTAGGCATCGTGGTCGGAGTCGCGCGACGCCAGATGCATCGCAAGGTCCTGCACCCCGGGCATGTGGGAAATCACCATGAGGGTGGTGACGGTGTCAGGGACGTGGTTGATGACGGCCAGCATGCGCAAGGCGGAGGCGGCGTACAGCCCATCCTCGAGCTTGGGCGTCGGCGCCTTGTCTCCGAGGGCGTGGCACACCCACGTGCAGGTCTGGCGGGTCCGCAAAGCGCTGGAGCAGAGGATGAAATCAGGAACCACGCCGTGCTTGAGCAGCCACTTTCCGGCGACTGGGGCGTCCTTGTGGCCGCGTTCTTCGAGCGGCCTTTCGTGGTCGGCAACCCCGCCGGGCCAATCGGACTTGGCGTGCCGCATGATCACCAGCCGTTTGATGTGATGCGCGCTCATGCCCCAATCCTAGTGCGGCGGCTGGCCCACGGGCGCGCATCCCACCAGCGTCCGTTCAGTCTTCAAGGACGAAGGTCACTTCCAGCACGACGTGCCAGGCAACGACGGCGCCGTCGCTGATCTCGACCTTTTGTTCCTTCACCCATGCCCCCGTGACATTGCGAAGGGTCTTATTGGCCCGGTCGACGCCCTCCTTGATGGCGGCATCGAACGAGGTCTTGGAGTTCGCGCTCAGGGTAGTAATCCGTGCAACAGACATGTCTTCCTCCCAATAGTCGGCTCAACGGTCCGAGACTACGCCGGACCCCCGAAAGGCAACAGAGTCCAACCAAAACCACCAGCAGCGGCGGCAAAGGCCCGTCAGCCAGACCGCGCAAAGCCACGTTCCGGGTAGTGAGGGCGCTGTAGCGCAGCGGCACGTCCCGAAAGCGCCGTTGTCGCGTGAGCTCCGCCGTCGGGGTTCCCTGACCGTGGGCCCACGCCGGCGGGGGACCCGGCCTGAGCTTGCGAAGGCTGGGAGCCGGTGGGGACGTGCGAGGTTAGGGGGACGGCGGGAAGGGGCGAGCGCAGGCGCCGAGGGATCGTGCCGCGAAAGCGAAAGCGCCCGCTCCCCATGCAGGGGACGGGCGCTTTGCGTGGGCTAGAAGCTAGATCGAGTATTCCGGAGCGGCCCAGACAACCACTTCGGGGTGCTCGTAGAACCGGTAGCCCTGGCCGCGCACGGTGCGCACGGTGTTGGCGAGGCGGCCCAGCTTGGAACGCAGGCGGCGGATGTGGACGTCGATGGTCCGCTCATTCGGGACCTCTTCGGCGTTCCGCCACAGGCCTTCGAGGAGCTCGTCGCGGCCCACGGTGCGGGTGCCGTTCTCCACGAGGTAGTTCAGGAGCTCGAATTCCTTGAACGTGAGATTCAGGGATTCGCCGTCGAGGTGCACCTCACGGCGGGCGAGGTCGATCAGCACCCCGGACGGCCGCGGATCCTGCGGCTGCTGCAGGCGGGCGGTCTCGGTGCGCTGGCGGGCCCCCGCGGTGGGATCACCGAAGGTCGAGCGGACGACGTCGAGGGCGGAACCCGGGGCACTGGCCGGCGCGACGGCGACGGCGGCATAGCTTTCGGCACCGGCCACGAGCGACTGTGCGTAGGCCCGGATTTCCTGGGCAAGCTTGGCGATGGATGTGCCGGCTGCAGCCGCGGTTTCCTCGTCGATGCCCATGTACAGCACGAAACCGCGGGCGACGTTGTCGCTGGGGGCCGGACGGACCGGGCTGCCGGCACCCGGGGCGATCACCGGGGTGGGCGCCGTGGCGGGGGSGGGGGGGACGGCACGGAGCTGGCCGTAGGAGTCAGGGTTGTAGCCCTGCGCTGCATATCCGGGGGCGGGGAAGCTGCCCGTGGATCCGGCGGGGGCGAACGCGGAGCGCCCGCCAAAGCCCTGACGGATCCCTGAGGCCTGCCCGGCCTTGCTGGCGTTACGGACGGAGATGTGGACGTATCCGGATGCAACTGACATGGAATGCTTACCTCAATGTGAATGGCCGTCATCGCGGCTCGAATGCTTCTTTCCCCGCAATGAAATTGGGGAGGGGCGCCCGACTCTGGGCTGGGGGGCGAATACCTGGAAACCTTTAGGGGTGTAAAAGTTAGGCGTGCATTCGACAACAGCGCATCTCGGTACCAGCGGGTGTGCTGATCCAGGAAGCTGCGGCTGCAGGTGCTGTTGAGTTCTTGTTCACAATTGAAGTGTGCAACGTAACAATGTAAACGTGCAAGTAACAATGGACCCCAGGTTCCACATAGTGAGACAGATCGAGGATTTGTAGCGCAAGTCACAATTCTGCAGCGGCAATAAAATAACAAGTGTTTTACTGACCGGAAGGTCAGCAAGTGCGTTTTCTCGAATATTATTCGGTCAACGCGGACGACATCAGGCAAATCATTCACAGCACGGCGAGTTGGGCCAAACCGCGCCTGCCCACCGCCGCCTGCGAGGCGGTCCACGGAGTGGGCAGCCGGCATCGCCGCCGGCCAGGCACGGCGGCGATGCCTGCCAGGCACGGTGGCGATGCCGGCTGCGGCGGTTCAGTTCGACTGGCCGGTGGTCGTCGCCGCGACCACCATGACGGAGGCCGCCGTGTAGCCGGAGCCGTCCTTCGCCGCCACGATCCGCACCGTCCCGCCCGCCACGATGTCCGCGAGGCTCAGCTGCGTGCCCGCGCCGCCGGCCTGCTGGCGCCGCTGTTGCAGATTACTCACCACGACGTCGCTGCCCAGCGCATAGCTGCGCGTGAAACCGTCGCTGCTCTTGACGGTCACGGAGGACGAGCTGACCTCGCTCACTGTGCCCAGCTGCTCGGCCATCGTGGTGTACGCGCTTCCTTGCAGCACCACGTATTCGGCGTGCACTGCCGCGGTAAGCCCGCTGCCCATCCCACCGGCAGCGAAGTCGCCGGGACCGCCCTGCCCCGGCATGCCGCCGCCCGCGAAACCACCTTGCGCGGAACCGTCTTGCGCTGAACCGGGCGCGCCCGGGGCGAAACCCTGGCCGCCGGGTCCGCCGGCGCCCGCCCCGCCGGCCGCACCGGTGGCTGCCGTTGCGCTTGAGGTGAGGGCATAGACGCCCGCCCCGGCGCCGGCGGCCAGGACTGCGGCGGCCCCGGCGACGGCGAGCCCTCGCGTGAGGGTCCAGGGCTTTGCCGCCGAGGCCGTCTTGGCGGAAGTTCCCGGCGCGCCCCAGCCTGTGGCTGCGGCGGGCACAGGTTCCTGCCGGGGCATGCCCCAGGCAGGTTCCGAGGCCGGAACCGTCCAAACCGGCGGCGCGCCCCAGCCGCCGGCAGCGCCTGCTTCCGGCCGCCCGCCGTCAGCGTGTCCGGTTTGGACTGTTCCGGCGTCGGTGTGTCCGGCGTCAGCGTGCCCGCCGCCGTCGTGTCCGCCGCCGTCGTGTCCGCCGTCGGAGTGTCCGGCGTCGGTGGGTCCGGCGCCGTACTTCCAGGCAGTACGGGGTGTGGTTACCGGCGCGGGCGCCGCTGGCGCGCCGGTGGTGGGCGTGGGGGCGGGTACGGGGGCTGGCTCGGGGGCTGGCTCGGGGGCTGGTCCGGAACCGGCTCCGGGATGCTGACCGCTCATGGTATTTCTCCTTTAGGGTGCGGATCGGTGTTCACCCCAGAGTGGTGAGCGATCCTGTGCCTGGGCTGTGCGGGCCGACAGCCCGGCCCGTGACGTTGGCGCCGGACGGTAAAGGGGTTTGAACGTGGCCGGTGCGGCCCGTACGGTCCCGCAACGGCATCCAGCTCGCTAGGCTGGGATTCACAGGTGCCGCACAGGGTCCCCAAAGCCCCGCCTAACCGGCAGATCGGAGAGTTGTCCCCATGGCCACTTCGCACTCCATGACCAACAACCTTCCCCAGCTCACGCATCCGGACGGCTCCCCCATCCGCGCCCTCGTGGTGGATGACGAGCCCAGCCTCTCCGAGCTCATGAGCATGGGGCTGCGGATGGCCGGCTGGTCCGTGGCCGTGGCCGAGGACGGGCCCGGAGCCGTCCGGCTAGCCAAGGAGTTCCGCCCCGACGTGCTGGTGCTGGACGTGATGTTGCCCGGGTTCGACGGCGTCGAACTGCTGAACAGGATCCGCGCGTTCGCGCCGGAGGTGCCGGCGCTGTTCCTCACCGCCAAGGATGCCGTCCAGGACCGCATCACCGGACTGGCGGCCGGCGGCGATGACTATGTCACCAAGCCGTTCAGCATGGAAGAGGTGCTGCTGCGCCTGCACCGGCTGGTCCAGCGCTCCGGAGTGGCCGCCATGGACACCGCCGAACTCGTGGTGGGAGACCTCGTGCTCAACGTCGACACCCGCGAAGTCACCCGGGCCGGTGAGGAAATGCACCTGACCGCCACGCAGTTCGAGCTGCTGCGCTACCTCATGGAAAACCCGAAACGGGTCATCAGCAAGGCCCAGATCCTGGACCGTGTCTGGGACTACGATTTCGGCGGCCAGGCGAACATCGTGGAACTGTACATTTCCTACCTCCGCAAGAAGGTCGACGCCAACCACGCTCCGATGATCCACACGGTGCGCGGAGCCGGGTACGTCCTGAAACCGGCGGACTGATCCGTGCCCTCACTTTCCGGCATGACCCGCGTCCCCGGACGCGACTGGCGCAACCCGTCGACGTGGCATTTGCGCACCCGGCTGGTCTTGGTCGCCATGGCGCTGCTCGTGGCCATCTGCGGCGCTGTGGGCTTGTTCAGCTACGCCTCCATGGACCTCTTCCTCACCCGGCAGCTCGACACCCAGCTGGACCAGGCCTCCCACCGTTCGAGCGAGTTCGGCCGGCCCTCCTCGGACGATTCGGGCAGGCGCCCCGACCCCCTCGAAGCCCGGGGACAGGGCGTCGGGACGCTTAACGCACGGATAGTGGACGGCGAAGTCAGCAGGGCCGGGTTCCTGGCCGGGGACGGCGCGGTCAAGAGCCTCTCCCCCGCCGACAACAAGGTTCTCCTGGCCCTCACCCCGAGCGGCGTGTCCGTGGACCGCAGCCTTTCGGCCGGCGCCTACCGGCTCACGGCGGCGCGAACACCGTACGGCGACGTGATTGTGACCGGACTCCCGCTGGCAGAAAAACAAAGCACCCTGGCCTCCCTGGTCTGGACCATGGTGGTGGTGTCCGCAGGCGGGCTCGTGCTGATCGGGCTCGCCGGCACGGCCCTGATCCGGCGGACCATGAAGCCGCTGGAACAGCTCTCCGAGGTTGCCACCAAGGTCTCCCGTCTCCCGCTGGACGCCGGCGAGGTGGCGCTCGGGGTCCGCGTCCCGACGTCGGCGGCCCATCCCGGAACGGAAGTGGGCAGCGTGGGCTACGCGCTGAACAAGATGCTGGACAACGTCTCCAACGCTCTCGAGGCGCGGCAGGAGAGCGAGATGAAGGTCCGGCAGTTCGTCGCCGACGCCTCGCACGAACTCCGCACCCCGCTGACGGCCATTCGCGGCTACACGGAGCTGATGCGGATGACCGAGCATTTCACCCCCGACGGCGAGAGGTCCCTCGCCCGTGTGCAAAGCCAGTCCGAGCGGATGACCACGCTCGTGGAGGACCTGCTGCTGCTGGCGCGCCTGGACGAGGGACAGCCGCTCAAAATCTCCGACGTCGACCTCACCCAGCTGGCCATCGAGACGGTCAGCGATGAGAAAGTCATGGCCCCGGACCGCATCTGGCAGCTGGAACTTCCGGACGAGCCCGTGGTGGTGCGCGGTGATGCGACCCAGCTTCACCAGGTCCTCGCCAACCTGCTGTCCAATGCGCGCAAGCACACGGAACCCGGGACCAAGGTGGTCACGGGCGTTATGCGCTCGGCTGACGGCAGTGCCGTGGTCACCGTGACAGACAATGGCAGCGGCATCGCCCCGGAATTTATCGGCCGGGTCTTCGCCCGCTTCACCCGGGCCGACGCCTCGCGCACCAATCCGGCGTCGAACCCCGCAGCTGTCCCCGCCGATTCTGCCGTCGCGACGGCGAGGGTCGGGTCCGGGGCTCCCGCACGCTCGTCCTCCGGCGCCGTTTCCGGCAGCCGCGGAGGTCACGGCACGGCGACCGCCGCGCCGACGTCCGAGGGCACCAGCGGGTTGGGCCTGTCCATTGTCCAGTCGATCGTGGAGGCCCACGGAGGAACAGTCGAGGTCACGTCCCGGCCGGGCCGCACGGAGTTCGCCGTGCGGCTGCCCGCCTCGCCGCCGCCGGCGTAACCGGAACGGCCGCCGTCGGCGCAAACGGCCCGGAAGGTCGACCGGCGAGCCCGGCGCAACCCGACACCCCGGCACTGTGACTCCTGTTACCAAAATGTGACTTAAGCAGCCGGGTCCTGTAGCGTCGTTAGCGTGCGCCGCCATCGGTGCCGCATATCCGGACGGACGCCAAACTCTGCCGCTTCCCGGATTCCGCTGGACCAGGCAGAGGCGGGGGACCCAGAGTTCCCGGGCAATCTGCTTTCATGCGCCCTCGGGGTGAAGCCGACACGTGATGTTCCGTGCGGCCGGATGACCTCATCCGAACCCGACAGCTAACTCCGCCGGCGTTGAGAGGCCACCATGACTGAATTCCAGGTACAAACACGCCCTGACGGCGGTTCGCATTCCCGCTCAGTTGGCGCCGCCAAGTCGCGCCACCGCGCCGAACCGGTCAAGCAGGCATCCGCCCTGTCGCGGTTCGCCGCCGGGCTCGGTGTAACCGGCCGCCGTGCCGCCGTCGTCACCGCCGCGTGCGCGCTGCTGCTGGGTGGCGGCGCCGCGAGCCAGGCGGCAGAGCCGGGCGCCCACACGGCGAACGTTGCGAGCCAGACGGCCACGATGGCTGACCCGCTGGCCAAGCTCAACTTCGAGCGGGTCCAGGTGGCTGGGCCGACCGCTGCCACGGAAAAGAACGTGGCTCCCCAGATCTCGGAGGTTAGGGCAGCCGAAGCGCTGATCCACGCGCCCGCTGCTGCCGCACCGGCAGCCGCGGCAGCACCTGCTCCGGCCCCCGCGGCAGCCCCCGCACCTGCTCCGGCTCCCGCGGCGGCCCCCGCTCCGGCACCGGCAGCCGCTCCGGCACCGGCACCGGCAGCCGCGCCGGTCGCAGTCGACGACCCCGCCGGCGCGCAGGCCTACGCCGCGTCCCAGCTGGGAAGCTATGGCTGGGCATCCGGCCAGATGCAGTGCCTGCACAAGCTGTGGACCAAGGAATCCGACTGGAAGACCACCGCCACGAACGCCAGCAGCGGCGCCTACGGCGTGGTCCAGTCCCTGCCCGCCTCGAAGATGGCGAGCGCCGGCGCCGATTACATGACCAACTACCGGA
Organism: Arthrobacter sp. 05T45; assembly: GCF_056395875.1. Taxonomy (NCBI): domain Bacteria; kingdom Bacillati; phylum Actinomycetota; class Actinomycetes; order Micrococcales; family Micrococcaceae; genus Arthrobacter; species Arthrobacter sp. 05T45. The sequence goes on from NZ_JBFTKI010000025.1 coordinate 21,704, forward strand.
CCCAGATCAACTGGGGCCTGAACTACGTCAAGTCGCGCTACGGTTCCCCCTGCGGTGCCCTGAACTTCCACTACGCACACAACTGGTACTAAACCGGCACTAGCCGCCCCCCGCCCTGGAGGCCCCGGATCCGCATGGATCCGGGGCCTCTTTGCGTCTCCACGGCCGGACCGGCCCCGGCGGCCCGGACTTCCACAGCCCCCGCACAGCTTGACCCTAAAGCCCTCATATGGGCCGCCGGGAAAGTTGAGCCATGACATTCACAGACCAGGCCACAGGAACCCTGCCCCGCTCCACGGCGACGCCGGCCGGCCCGGCGGCCCCAGGGGCACCCTCGGGGCTTGCCCTGGCCGACGCACCCGTCCCGGGCCCGATCGCCGGGGCCCTGACCGTCCCCGGCGGCCGGCGCACGGCCATTGATACGCGCGCCAGCACGCCCCTGCTGGACGTCACCATCCCGGTCTTCAACGAGGAACGGGACCTCGAGGCCTGCCTGCGCCGGCTCCACGCGTACCTGCTCGGCGCCTTCCCGCATTCCTTCCGGATCACCGTGGCGGACAACGCCAGCACCGACGGAACGCTCAAGGCCGCGGAACGGGTAGCCCGCGAGCTGCGCGAAGTGACGGTGGTCCATATGGCAGAAAAGGGCCGCGGAAACGCACTCCGCAAGGTGTGGCTGGCCTCGCCGTCGCCGGTCCTGGCGTACATGGATGTGGATCTTTCCACTGATCTGGCGGCCCTCGGCCCGCTCCTTGCCCCGCTCATTTCCGGGCACTCCGACCTGGCGATCGGGACACGGCTGACCCGCAACTCCCGCGTGGTCCGCGGACCCAAACGGGAATTCATCTCGCGCAGCTACAACTTCCTGCTCCAGGCCCTCATGGGCGCCCACTTCAGTGACGCGCAGTGCGGCTTCAAGGCGATCCGGGCGGACGTGGCCCGGCAACTGCTTCCCCACACGCTGGACAACGCCTGGTTCTTCGACACCGAGCTGCTGGTCCTGGCAGAAAAGTGCGGCCTGCGCGTCCACGAAGTCCCGGTGGACTGGACCGACGACCCGGATTCCAGCGTGGACATCGTCCAGACGGCCCTCGCGGACTTGCGCGGCATGGCACGGTTGAGCCGGGACCTGGTCTCGGGCCGGATCCCGGTTCCCGACCTGCGCGCGGCCCTGGCCCGCGGACCGCTGCCGGCCGCCTCGCGGGCACAGGAACAAAGCCCCGGCGGAAGCCTCTTCGGACAGCTCGTCCGCTTCGGCAGCATCGGGGTGGCCTCCACCCTGGCCTACCTGGCGATTTTCCTGCTCTGCCGCGGGTTCATGGACCCGCAGCTGGCAAACTTCCTCGCCTTACTCACCACTGCCGTGGCCAACACTGCGGCCAACCGGCGCTTCACGTTCGGCATCCAGGGCGGCAGCCAGGCGGCTCGCCACCATTTTGAGGGGCTGCTGGTCTTCGGCATCGGGCTGGCCCTGACCTCGGGCGCACTCGCCCTCGTTCACGCCGCGTCGGGAGCGGCCCCGGAACGCTGGCTTGAACTGCTCACGGTTACCGCCGCCAACCTGGCCGCCACGGCCGTGAAGTTCCTGCTCTTCCGGTTGGTGGTTTTCCGCCACAGGCCCGCCGCTGCCGTTCCGGCGCCCGGCGCCCCCGATCCTTCCCTCCCCCGCACAGAAAAGGCCAAGTAAATGACGGCAACCATCAGTCCCACCGCCGGAGCCCAGGGCGGTTCCCCGGCCGGCAGGCTGCCGGCCGCCGAGGAACAGCCACACCAGGTTCCCGGAGACGGCGGGACGGCGCCCCATCTGCCCGCGTCCCCGGCGCCGGCCGCCCAAGGCCGCCGGGACCGGCTGCTGTTCGGACCGCAGCCCCGCTGGGTGCGGCCCGCGGCAGCGCTGCTCCTGGTGGTCTCCGCGGCGTTGTACCTGTGGAATCTGGAGGCCACCGGCTACGCCAACTCCTTCTATGCCGCGGCGATCCAGGCCGGGACCAAGGACTGGACCGCGCTGCTCTTCGGCTCCCTCGACGCCGGCAATGCCATCACGGTGGACAAGCCCCCGGCCGCACTCTGGATTCCCGCCCTCGCGGGACGGATCTTTGGTTTCTCGGCCCTGAGCATGCTCATTCCCCAGGCGCTCATGGGAGTGGCCGCCGTCGGGCTTCTCTACCTGACCATCAAGCGGGTGTCCGGGCCGGCCGCGGGCCTGCTCGCCGGCGGCGCCCTGGCGCTGACCCCGGTGGCCGCCCTCATGTTCCGGTTCAACAACCCGGACGCGATGCTCACCCTGTGCCTGGTGCTGGCGGCCTACCTCACCACCCGCGCCATCGAGAAGGCCGGCTGGAAGTGGCTCGCCGCGGCCGGCGCGGTCATCGGCCTGGCGTTCCTGAGCAAGATGCTGCAGGGCTTCCTGATCGTTCCCGGGCTGGCCCTGGCCTACCTGTGGGCGGCGCCCACCACCCTCGGCCGCCGGCTCCTGCACCTGCTGGCCGCCGCCGCCGGGATCGCCGTCGTGGCCGGCAGCTACGTTGTGCTGTTCCAGCTGACCCCGGCCTCGGTCCGGCCGTACATGGCAGGGTCGGAGACCAACAGCTTCCTGGAACTGACGTTCGGCTACAACGGCCTGGGCCGGATCACCGGGTCAGGCGGGGGCATGCCCGGCGGAGGAAACCTGGGAGGCAACGCCGGCGGCCCGGGCGGCAACGGAAACGTCGGCTTCGGCGGCGCGGCCGGGATCACCCGGATGTTCGGGACCAGCTTCGGCGGCGAGGTGTCCTGGCTGCTGCCGGCGGCCCTGATCCTGCTGGCCGCCGGGCTGTGGTTCACCCGGCGCGAAGCCAGGACCTCAAAAGCCCGTGCGGCGCTCCTGCTGTGGGGCGGCTGGCTGGTCATCACTGCGGGGATCTTCAGCTTCATGAGCGGCACCGTGCATCCGTACTACGCCGTGGCGCTGGCCCCCGCCATCGCGGCGCTGGCCGGCATCGGTTCCCTGGAACTGTGGCGGGGCCGGGCCTACTGGCCCGCCCGGGTTGTCCTGGCCGTGACGGTGCTGGCCACCTCGGTCTGGTCCGCCGTGCTCCTGGGCCGCGACCCGTCCTGGCTTCCCGGGCTCAGGGTGATCATCGTGGTCCCGGGCGTGCTCGCCGCCGCGGCCCTGCTCCTGCGGGTGGACGGCATGGCGGCTCTCCCGGCGCGGTTCCGCAAGGCCGCCACGGCCGGCGTCGTGATCCTCTGCCTGCTTGCCGGCGGCCTCGGAAGCACCGCGTGGACACTGGCGACCGTCGCCCAGCCGCATTCCGGTTCGATCCCCACGTCGGGCCCCACCGCGTCCGCGATGGGCGGCGGCTTCGGGGCGGCAGGCAGGGCCGGCACTGACGGCGCCGGCACTGACGGCGCGGGCACTGACGGCGCGGGCAGTGCCGGAATGGGCGGCGGCCCCGGCGGGGAAACATCCTCGGCGGAGTTGACCGCGCTGCTGAAGTCCTCCGGCGCCAAGTGGTCCGCGATTGTCTCCGGCGCCACCCAGGCCGCGAGCCTGGAACTCGCCACCGGCACCAGCGTGATCGCGCTCGGCGGCTGGAACGGCGGCGACCCCTACCCGACGCTCGCACAGTTCCAGGCGATGGTGGACCGCGGCGAGATCGGCTACTTCATTTCCGGCGGCATGGGCGGCATGGGCGGAGGCCGCGGAGGCAACTCCGAGGTCGCCACCTGGGTCGCGGCCAACTACCAGGCCCAGACCGTGGGCAACGCCACCGTCTACAAACTGGGAGCGTAGACCGCCATGACTGACACCCTGAGCCCCCGCCCCGACACGGCCCCGGCCCGCACGCCGGGGCGGCCGCGGCCGCAAGCCCGGGACCGCCGTCGGCGACTGGAGCCCCCGGCTGCCGGCGGCACGCGAGCCGTCCCTGGCGCCCCGGCCCTGCGGATGCGGCTGGAACTGGCGGGGCTGCTGCTGGCCACGGCCGTGCTGTACCTGTGGAACCTGGGCGCCTCCGGCTGGGCAAACGCGTTCTACTCCGCGGCGGCCCAGGCCGGGTCGCAGGATTGGGCGGCCTGGTTCTTTGGCTCCTCCGACGCCGCCAACGCCATCACCGTGGACAAGCCGCCGGCGTCGCTGTGGGTGATGGGCCTGTCGGTGCGGATCTTCGGGCTGAGCTCCTGGAGCGTCCTGGTGCCGCAGGCGCTCATGGGGGTCGGCACGGTCTGGCTGGTCTATCTGGCCGTCCGCCGGGCCGCGGCCCCCGCCACGGCCGACGCCGGTCTGGCCCACCGAGCGGGGCTTCTCGCCGGTGCGGTCATGGCGCTGACACCGGTGGCCGTGCTGATGTTCCGGTTCAACAACCCCGACGCCCTGCTGGTGTTATTGATGACCGCGGCCGCCTACGCCGTCTTGCGCTCCATCCAGGACGCGCGCGTGCGCTGGCTGCTGTTCGCCGGGGTGCTGCTGGGCTTCGGGTTCCTCACCAAGCAGCTGCAGGTCCTGCTGGTTGTCCCCGGTTTCGCCGTGGCCTACCTGCTCGCGGCGCCGGCAGCGGCAGGCAGGCGCATTCTTCACCTGCTCGGCGCGGGCGCGGCGATGGCCGTCGCCGCCGGGTGGTGGCTGGCCGCGGTCGAACTCATTCCGGCGGCGGACCGCCCGTACATTGGCGGCTCGCAGAACAACTCCATCCTGGAGCTGACCCTGGGCTACAACGGCCTGGGCCGGCTGAACGGGGATGAAACCGGGAGTGTGGGCGGCAGCAACGGCTGGGGCACGCCCGGGCTGTTCCGGCTCTTCAACAGCGAGTTCGGCGGCCAGATCGCCTGGCTGCTGCCCTCGGCGCTGCTGCTCGGAGCGGGGCTGCTCTGGCTGGGCCGCCGCGCACCGCGCACCGACCCGGTACGGGCCTCGGTGATCATCTGGGGCTCCTGGGTTGCCGTTACCGGGCTGACGTTCAGCTTCATGGCCGGGATCATCCACCCGTACTACATGGTGGCGCTGGCGCCCGGGATCGCAGGGCTCGCCGGGCTCGGCGGCGTCCTGCTCTGGCAGCGGCGGAACCAGCCCGCGGCCGCCGCCGTCCTCGCGGTGGCGATCGTGGCGGCCGGAGCCATGGCCGCCGAACTCCTGGTCCGCACCACGGCGTTCATGCCGTGGCTGCGCTGGGTGACGCTGCTGGGCGCGCTCGCCGCCGCCGGCCTGGTGCTGGCCGCCGCGGCCCCGGGCGCCAAGGGGGCCGCGGGGGTGAAGGGGACGGGGATGATGGCGTCCAAGACGGTGGCGCGAACGACGGCGGCGCTCGCCGTCGCCGCGGCCCTCGCCGGTCCGCTGGCCTACTCGCTGTCCACCGCGGCCACGGCCCACAGCGGCTCGATTGTCAGCGCCGGGCCGTCCGTGTCCGGACGGGGCGGGGCCGGGATACCGCCGGCCCTCGGCGGCGCGGCAGGAGGCGGCTTCGGCGGTGCCACGACGGCGAACGGCAACGGCACAGGCACAGGCCGCGGACCAGGGGCGGGCGGAATGGGCGGCCTGCTCGGGGCCAGCACGCCGTCGGCGGCGCTCGTGGCCGCGCTGCAGACAGATGCCGGGCCCTACACGTGGGCCGCCGCCGTCGTCGGATCCAACAACGCTGCCGGCTACCAACTGGCGACGCAGCTCCCGGTGATGGCCGTGGGCGGGTTCAACGGCACGGATCCCGCACCGACCCTGGCGCAGTTCCAGCAATACGTGGCCGACGGCAGGATCCACTACTTCGTTGCCGGGCGCCTGATGCAGGGCGAAAGCGGAGCCAACGATGCCGCGCAGATTGCCGCCTGGGTGCAGGACAACTTCACCGCCCGGACCGTGGGCGGGACCAGCGTGTACCTGCTGGCCGGGTAGGCGGGCGCCGCCGTCAGGTCCGGGCCGGGCGGCGGCGGGGCTGGAAGGTGGGGGCTAGAAAGTGAAGGACAGGGTGCGCAGGCCGGCGCCGGTGATGTGTGTGGTCACGGCCACCCCGGAGTAGTCGGGAATGTGCAGCACACCGTCCGGCAGTTCGCCGGCATTGGGCCCTACCGCCACGGTCCGGACGCCGGCGGCGATGCCCGCGGCAATGCCTGCCGGGGCGTCCTCGAACACCACCGCATCGGCCGGGGCGACACCCAGCAGGGAGGCCGCCCGGAGGTATCCCTCAGGGTGGGGCTTGCCCCGCATGACGTCCTCCGATGTGACCGAGACGGCCGGGACGCCGATCCCCGCGGCTGCCATCCGGACCCCGGCCAGGTCCCGTGACGCGCTCGTCACCAGCGCCACGGCATCCGGCGGCAGGCTCGCCAGCAGCTCCGGCGCGCCTGGAACCGGAACAATGCCCCGGGTCTCGGCCAGCTCCATCCGGCCGAGCTCGGCCGCGAGGGCCTGGATGTCGGAACCGGCCGGAGCAAACCTGCGGACGGTGTCCATGGCCTGGACGCCATGGGAGGAGCGCAGGATCTCGCCGATGTCCAGGCCGTAGCGGGCCGCAAACGTGGTCCACACCTGCTCCACGATGCTGGTGGAATCCACCAGCGTGCCGTCCATATCGAACAGGACGGCGCGGGCGGTCAGGGTGGTGGTGCCGGAACGGGATGCAGAGCTCATGCCTCCATCCTGCCGCATGGCCCCGGGTCAGCCTGCCGCGCGGAGCCTGCCGGGTCAGCCGTTGGGCCGGTGGGGGATGTACTGCACTGCCCACTTGTTGCCGTCGGGGTCGGCGAAGTGGACAAAGTGCCCCCAGTCCTGGACGTCGACGTCGCTGACGTCCACTCCGTTGTCCTTGAGCTGCTTGTGCGCGGCCTGGATGTCGCTGACCACAAGCTGCAGGCTCGGTGCGGTACCGGGCGGGGCGTCGTTGAGGCCCTCGCCGATGGCAATCGAGCAGCCGGAGCCCGGCGGTGTCAGCTGGACAAACCGGAGGCCCTCCATGGGCCGTTCGTCGTAGTCGGCGTTGAAGCCCACCTTGTTGACGTAGAAATCCTTGGCCCGGTCCACATCGGACACCGGCACAAACACGAGTTCAAGTTTCCAATCCATGGCGCACAGGCTAGCGCGGTCCGCGGCGGCGCGGAAGGGATCCTCCGTGTTGCCCCTCGGCGGCGCCGCTCCTAGCCGGCGATGCCGTAGAGGCGGTCTCCGGCGTCGCCCAGGCCGGGCACGATGTAGGACTTCTCGTTGAGCTTCTCGTCGATTGAGGCCAGGACGATCGTCACGTTGGCCTCTGACAGCTCTTCCTCCAGCTTGGCCAGGCCCTCCGGGGCGGCAAGCAGGCAGATGCAGGTGACGTCGGAGGCACCGCGCTTGAAGAGGAACTTGATGGCCTCGCGCAGGGTCCCGCCGGTGGCCAGCATGGGATCGAGGACGAAGATCTGCCGGTCCGTGAGGTCCTCGGGGAGGCGCTCGGCGTAGGTGATGATGTCCAAGGTCTCTTCGTCCCGGGCCATGCCCAGGAAGCCGACCTCGGCGGTGGGGACCAGCTTGGTCATGCCCTCGAGCATGCCGAGCCCGGCGCGGAGAATGGGGACCACCAGGGGGGTGGGCTTGGTGAACGCGGTGCCGACGGTGGTGCTGACGGGCGTCTCGATGGTCACCGGTTCGGTGCGGACGTCACGCGTGGCTTCGTACGCGAGGAGCGTGACAAGCTCCTCGGTGAGCTGGCGGAAGACCGGGGACGGGGTGTTCTTGTCCCGCAGAACGGTGAGCTTATGGGCGACCAGCGGGTGGTCCACAACGAGAGTGCGCATGGGTCAAAACTATCACCCGGATGCTGAAGACCGTCCCGCGGGGCCGGAGGTATCGGCGTCGTTCGTCCCTGCCTGTGCAGTGCCGACGGCACTGCCTTTGGTGGCGCCTTCATGCAGGTGGGCGGGATGCTCAAAAGTCGGCGCGTCGCCGGCGTGTTCGCGGTGCCGGAGCACGTGGAAGAGCCGGTGGGCCAGGATCACGATCCCCACCCAGGCCAGACCAATGACCCACCCGACGATCACATCGGTCATCCAGTGATGGCCCAGGTAGACCCTGCTCAGGCCCATCGCGACGATGAAGATCACACCAGCGGCGATCAGGGCGATCCGGGCGCCGGTCCGCTTGATGTGCAGGCAGGCCAGGTACACCACGAGCGCGATCACCACCGTGGTGTTCAGCGTGTGGCCGCTCGGGAACGACGGCGAGTTCTCGTAGGGCGGCACGGCGTCGGCATGGTCCGGGCGGGTCCGGCCGATCAGTTTCTTGCCCAGGGACGTGGCCGTCACGGAGACCGCGGCTGCGCCGCCGATCAGGATCAGCGGCCGCCACGACCGGGAGGTGTAGATGAGCACTGCCGTGAGGATGCTTGCCAGGATGGGCATCCCGATGCCGCCGCCGATGTTGGTGAATCCCGTGATGAACGCGTCGAGGCCGGGGTTGCGAAGCTGCTCCATGAACGCCAGCGCCGGCTTGTCCAGGTTCGCCAGGCCCGCGTCGTCCACCACGTTGTCGTAGACCTCGGCACTCGTCAGGGCCAGGATCACCACCACCACGCCGCCGATCAGCATGGTGATCCACAGCGCCGCGTAGGGCACCACCCATTTGCCCCAGCGCTCCGTCAGCCAGTTCTCTGTTCTGGTGGTCACGGCCGTCTCCCGAATATTTGACTATTTGAACCCGTGGACTGCGCAGCCGGGCTGCACAGCATGCTTAGGATCGAAACTATCATTGACCCATGACTGCCCCTGAGCCCCGCCATGCCCAGTGGATGGGCCTTGCCCTGGTTGAGGCCCGGAATGCCCTGGCCACCGCAGACGTGCCGATCGGCGCCGTCGTGATCGGGCCGGACGGTTCGGTGCTGGGCACCGGGCGAAACGAACGCGAGGCCCTCGGAGACCCGACGGCCCACGCCGAGATGGTCGCCATCCGGGAGGCCGCCGCGCGGTTGCGGTCGCACCGGGCCCTGGAGGGCAAGGGCGACGACGGCTGGCGGCTGGAGGACTGCACGCTGGTGGTGACGCTGGAACCCTGCGCGATGTGCGCTGGAGCGATCGTCCTCGCCAGGATTCCGCGGGTGGTGTTCGGTGCCTGGGACGAGAAGGCCGGCGCCGCTGGTTCCGTGTTCGACATCCTCCGCGAGCGCCGGCTCAACCACTGGGTGGAAGTGGTTGCAGGCGTCCGTGAGCAGGAGTGCGCAGCGCTGCTGCGGGACTTCTTCGCCGGGCACCGCGCCTGATCCGTTCCGGCTAGCCTGCGCCGCCGGCAGATGACGCGCCAGCCGGTGACGCTGAGGCTGCCGCGGAAGCCGCGAGCCCATCGATCCGCTTCTGCCGGGAGGCCGGAGAGTCCAGGCTGAAGGCCCGGAAATCACCGAGGTCCTCGCGGATCCAGGCTTCCACCTCGGCGATCCGCTGCGTCACCGCGGGCGTGGGGCCGTGGAACAGCCAGGGCACGATCCGTTCCTGGGCCGGATCGTACTGCCAGAGTCCGATGATCAGGCCGCGGTCCAGGATCGGGTGGTCCGGGAGATCCGCCTGCAGCGCGAGCGACCCCAGTGCCGGCTTGTGCAGGTCCTCCTCGGCCAGCAGGTCCGCCGCGTTGCGGCGCAGCAGGAACAGGGAATCCGTTCCTGCCAGCAGCTGGATCTGTTCCCCCGCCGGCTCCTCGAAGGCGGCGAGGCTGCCGAGGTCCTCGGGCAGCATCCACAGCGGGTCCCCGCCGCCGGCGGCATGTGACCCGGCCATTGCTGTGGACAAGGCGGTGGGCACCTCGACGGCGCCGACGGCGGCGAGGGCCGCCTTGCTTTGCGCCACGGTGAACCCCGTAAACCATTGCGACTGTTTGAAGGTGGCCCCGCCGGTCCAGCCCAGGTAGCGGCGGATCAGCTCAGTGCGCGCATCCTCGTCGTCAAGATCGCTGGGCGGCAGGCCCCACGGCTGGTAGGCGTAGCGCTGCTGGTCCAGGCGCCCGTTCGCCGGGACCCGGCGGATCCGGCCGTCCGACTGCAGGATCCCCAGGGCGGTGGGCAGCGTGGTGGTGGCGCCCTTCTTCTTGCCTTCCTCGCCAAGGTTGCGCACTGAATCGCCGAGCTCGTCCTTGAGTTGCCGCGGGTCCATGGGCCCCTCCGCCTCGGCGAGGGTGTGCAGCACCTGCTCTTCCAGCAACGTGATCTCGCCGCGGTCCACGCCGAGCCGGCCGACCACCTTGAACGCGGACTCGGCCGCGTCCCGGCCCAGCTGAAGCGCCCAGGCGAAGTCTTCCCGGCCCAGGACGTACGTGCAGCCGCGGGCGGCCGGAAGTTCCAGGATCCGGTGGGCGAGGACGTCGGCGTCCACCTCGTCGCGGCGGATCCCGGCGCGGGCAAAGAGCGTGAGGTAGGGGTTGGCGCCGCCCACGGACCGGGCCCAGCCTGCCCGGGCAAGGACCTGCTCCGCCGTGCAGCCAGCCAGCGAGCCATCCAGGCCCTGCCGGTGCCAGGACCATGCCCGGAGCCGCTCCGGGGTCAGGCTCTGCGGCTCCGGCAGGTTGACGGGCTTTTCTACCGACGGCGATTGCGTGGCGACAGGGTGGGTGCTCATGGGCTCATTCTCCAACAGCTTCTCTGTCAGCGGTATCAAGAAGCCGTATCAACCCGCGCCGTCTGGTTTCTGGGTGCCTCTGTTTCACCGAGTTCCCCGGTTTCCGCGGTTTCGGTAGGTTCCGTGGGTTCCGTCGGTTCCGTCGACAGGAAGCCCAGAACGGTCCGGGCGGTGGCGTCCCAGCCGGGCAACCGGCCCCGGGCGGCCGCTGCCGCCTCCCGCCAGCGGTCCCTGAGGCCGGGGTCGTCCAGCCAGCGGCGGAGCAGGTCCGCCAGCGGAGCGGGGTCCGTTCCGAGCCCGACGGCGGCGCCCGGCAACCCGGGCGCCGGAAAGTCCGGCGGGCTGTCCGGCGTCGGACTGCTGGCCGCCGGCGGCCCGGGCCGGGTGCCGGCGGCGAGCGCCTCGACGGCTCCGGTGCCCTCGCGCACCACCACGGGAATGCCGCGGGCCAGCGATTCGGTGACCACCAGGCCGTAGGTTTCGGCCCGGGAGATCAGCAGGCTGAGATCGGCCGCATCCCACTCAGCATCCAGTGCCGGGCCCCGGAGCTCGCCCGGGATACGGACCCTCCCGGCCAGGCCCAGGCGTTCCACGGAGTTCCGGAGCTGCGCGGCGTAGGCCGGATCGGCGGTGTCCGAGCCGATGAGGGACGCCGTCCAGGGCACATCCGTGAGCCGGGCGAGCGCGTCCAGCAGGAGCGACTGGTCCTTGTTCGGCAGCAGGGCCGCCACGGCGATGAGGTGCCGAGCGCCGGTTGACAGGCTGCCGGACGCGAGCGGCGCGGGGGCGGTCCCGGGCAGGGCCACCCGGAGGCCGTCGAGGCCGTGGCGGGCGCGGATGCCCGCCGCGGCCGAACCGCTCGTGCAGATGACGCCGGCAGCGGCCCGCAGGGCCCTGCGTTCGCGCTCCGCGTGGTCCGGCAGGGGCATGTGCAGCAGGATCCAGACCCGGACCCCGGCCGCAGCAGCCGCTTCCAGCTCGTCGGGCGCACCGCAGGCGAGGAGGCTGTCGACCACCGTCACCGTGCCCCAGGTTGCGGCGCCGGCAGTTGCAGCGCCGCCGCCCCCGGCCGGGCCGCCGTCGGGCCCGGCGTGCAGCAGCGTGGCCAGGCGCCGCCGGTCCGCCGCGCTGCCTCCCGGCCAGTCGCCGTCGAGCGGGCAGGTTTCCACCGCGGCACCGAGGGCCGCCAGTTCGGCGGCGAGCGCCGCGTTGTAGACGTTGCCACCGGAGTTGTGCCGGACGTTGCCGGGCACCACAAGACGGATGTGGGGGCTGGCCGGCGGCATCTGCGGCGCCTAGCGGACGTCGAAGTCCAGCGAGTAGCTGGCCCAGGCATCGGGGGTCTCGCGCAGGGTGACGTCCAGCCCGGCGAGGTCGCGCCCGTCGTTGCCGACGCGGATCTGGGCGGCGACGGCGTCGGCGATGTACCGGGCGAGGGCTTCGGTGGTACTCAGCTTGCCGGAGAAGTCCGGGTGCTCGTCGAGGTTCTTGTAGTTCAGCTCGTCCAGGATCTCGTCCACCGCGTCCCCTGCCGCGCCGATGTCCAGCACAATCGCGTCGTCATTGAGCTCACGACGGCGGAAGGTCACCTCCGTGACGAACGTGGCCCCGTGCAGGCCCTGGGCCGGGCCGAAGACCTCGCGCGGAAGGCTGTGGGCGATCATGAAGTTGCGACGGACGGTCAGACTAAACACGGGCTACCTCGTGGCTTCGGTGGGCTGGTCGGCGGATTTGAACTCGGTGGGCTGGTCGGCGGATGGAGCGTCCCAGGACGGGTATTCGATGACGTGGCACAGGGCGTCCAGGTTGCCGTCGGCGAGGCGCTGGACGACGCCGGGGAGCTCTGCGAAGGTCGAGGAGCCGGTCAGGAAGACATCGAAGACCGGATCCTGCAGCAGGGACACGGCGAGTGCGAGACGCTCGGCGTTGGTGCGGCGGTGCCGGCGGGCGCGGGCCACCATCCCCACCTGGCTGGCGCGGATGGACAGACGGCGGGCGTGGAAGTCCTCCCCCAGTGGGAGGGAGATTTTCCGGTCGGCGTACCAGGACATTTCGATGATGTCGCCGTCGTCGCCCACCAGCTGCAGGCTTCGTTGCAGTCCTTCCTGCGAGGCCGAGCAGTGGATCACGATGTCGCAGTCCGGGAGGGCGTCGTCGGGGTGGCTGAAGTCGACGCCGAGTGCGTCCGCGAACGCTCTTTTGGCGGGGTCGACGTCGATCAGTTGCAGTCGCGCGAGCGGAAACCCGGCCAGGAGCTTGGCCACCATGCCGCCGACCAGTCCGGCCCCAATCACGGCAACCCTGTCGCCCAGGCGGGGTCCGGCCTCCCAGAGGCCGTTGATCGCGGTTTCCACGGTGCCGGTGAGCACCGCGCGGCGGGCCGGGACGCCGTCGGGAATGATGGTGAGGGCTTCGACCGGGACGATGAAGCGGTCCTGGTGCGGATAGAGGCAGAATACGGTCTTCCCGGCCCAGCCCTCCGGTCCGTCCTCGACCACCCCCACGGTGAGGTAGCCGAACTTCACCGGGTACGGGAAGGACCCCTCCTGGTTGGGGGCGGCCATCGCGTTGGCGACGCACTCCGGGACGCTCGCGTGGTGGACTACCAGTTCGGTGCCCTTGCTGATGCCCGAATACAGAGTCCGGACCAACGCCTCCCCGGGGCCGGGGGCGGGCAGGTCCTCCCTGCGGAGCTCGCCTTGTTCGGGGCCGACGGTCCAATAGGCGGTGGCCGTGGCGTGCTGTTCAGAAGTCGTCATTGTGCTTACGAATCTAGTGCCCGGGCTGTTCGCGGGGAAGGGTGCCGGGTTCCGGCGAGTCGGCGGGCGGGTGCCGTTGGGGCTCGTTTTGTGGATGGGCGCCTTGCTCCGGTACCCTAGTCAGGTTGGTGACGTGTCCGAGCGGCCGAAGGTGCAACACTCGAAATGTTGTTTGGTGTAAAAGCCAACGTGGGTTCAAATCCCACCGTCACCGCGAAGGAAAACCCCCGGGAAACCGGGGGTTTTCTGCATTCTCAGCCGCTTCGTGGTGCACTTTTGGTGCATATTTCGAAGAATCGCTCCCACATCGAGGTACTGCCGCACGCGCCACGGGGCGTGGCCGAGGGTACCGGGGCGGCATCCTGCGTCTCTACCCGAGTGACGGAAGCTTTCTCCGGGCCAGTCGCTTTACGGCCTCGGGCGTCGGCCGGCCGCGTGCCTCATCCAGGGCGGCCCTCAACTGCGCGGCCAGAATATTACGTCGCACATGGAGAGCCAATTCTTTCCGAGCCTCCGGATCCGTCCGAAGCTCTCCATCCGGCGTTCTCAAGGTATCGAATGGGGACGGCAGGTTCGGGGCCGTTCGCTGTGCCAGTCGCACCCCCGCTTCCGGCGTCCGTCGTCCCCGGGCCTCGTCCAGCGCGACCCGGAGTTGGGCCGCCCGGATTCCCCTCCGTATACGCAGAATGGTTTCTTCCCTCGACGCTCGGGCTTCCCCATCCGCAGCAGACATTGGATCGCCCCTCTCAGTCCGTTGCATTCATCATCTCCGAGACGTCCATAACCGCCAAGGCTTTGCGTCACCGAGGCGGAAGATGCACGAGCTCTGGGAAGGTCGTCGGGACGGAAGCCAGCGATCGCTGGCAGGGGACGGCATGGGGCTACAAACCAGATTCTCGGCAAAGGGTTTCGCAGGGTAAAGACCTCAGTTATACCGACTTCTAGGAAGTTCTAGCGGGTTATGCGGATTTTCCTAGAACCCGCTAGAACTTGGTACAACTTGCCAGATTTCACGTACGTACGGTGCGTGAGGTGAAGGGTCTGGCGTACACAACGACCGTCGGCAATACCCCCAAGCCATCGCACGGGGAGCGACTCGACCAAACGTTCCAACTGTCGCCCCGGTTGGCGCGAAAACAGGAGTTCCTAAAGATAGTTTAGAAACCACCAGAGCCGCTCGCGAACCTACTGAAGGCCACCCACCTCGTCATCCGCCAGCTCCAGAGCCTCGGCTACGGCGTCATCATCATCCAGCAAATGCCTGACGTCGCCTCATACTCACGCATGCGACTCGAAGGGGCCCCTTGTGCAATGGCGGAACGCCATGCAAGAGTGCGCCCATGAATGAATCCGCTGCTAAGGTCGCGCGCAAACTCAGCACAATTCCAGTTCGTGTGTCTCGCCAAATGACCGCCACCGAGTATCAGGTTCGCGTGGCCGAGGTCCTCAATCTTTTTGACATAGAAGCAGTGGGTGACGAAACGGGTGTGCATTACGGGGGCGAGGGCGTTGCGCTGGAAGATCAGCCTCTACTCGCGGCCATTCGCGTACTCGTCGGAAGGCGATTCGGCGTCCCGGATAATCTACAGTAGCCCGACAGTAGGTGTCCTTCGGATCAAGTGTCGCGTTCCCGGGTCTTGGCCCGGACGAAGGGGTGGCATCGTTCTTTCTAGCGGTCACACCGGTCCTGAATCAAAGTGCCATATCCACCTCGCCTGGGCCATAGGCGTTCCGCCGGGTTCAACCCCGCAGTTATACCCAGTTCTAGAACTCCGTATAAATGGAAATATTGGTGCGGCGAACCGGCCGAGGTGCTCCACTCACCGCTGGCCACCCACATCCGCTATCGCCGCGTAAGTCAACTCCGCAGGCGCTGCCGGCCACCGCTCGGCAGGACGGTCATTCACCCGGCTCGGGGCGGTAGGTGGCGAAGGCGAGACGGTCGGTGGACCAGCCCAGCGCGGTGGCGGGGTGGACTCCGGGCCTCACAACCAGAGAGGTACGCAGTGGGGAGCGGGACGAGAATGAGCAGGGGCCGCAAAATATGGCTCGGTGTGCTGGCAGTAACGGTTGCCTCTGTCACTGCTTTCTTCCTCTGGTCATCGTGGAAGAGCGATCAGATTGTCGCTGAGCTCAAGTCGATTGCCGACCGCCTCCAGCCAGAGCCGGGATGGGAGCCTTTGAGAACGCAGGAGCCGGTGGGCAGTGCGCTGTGCATCCCGCTCGATGGACCTTGCTCCCAGTACGCATACCGTTGGGACACTCACCGGAAGTACCGGGAGGGTGACCTGGAGCGGTACGTTCAGCAGGTGGGTTTGACGCCACAGGAGTACAAGCCATGCGTACGGGAGCAGAGGATCAATGCAGGCGGACTGGACTGCCGGGGCATTGGCGTCATCGACGGATGGAACGTACGCATTACGATCACTGACTACGGTCGGGACGACGACACCAACATTGTGCAGGTCGTGGTCAACAAGTACGGCTACTGATCCTTGTTTTGTGTTCGCGATTGCCGCAGAGCGGAGGCGGCCACCCCGTTGCCGGGGTGGCCGCCAGTTTCAGTGCGATCTTGGTGTTAGTGCTCTGCTTCTGCGGCAGCCTTCTTGGCGTCCTTCTCGGCGTCCTTCTCGGCGCGCAGAGCCTCCGCGTCGTGCTGTTCCTCGGCTTTTTCCTGGTGGATGACCGCTGCGAAGAGCTTCTCCATCTCCTTGGCCACGCCGGCGGCTGAGGCCGGGTTCTGGCCGGTCACCAGCCGGTCGTCAACCACGACCTTCTCCTCGAAGACGTCAGCGGAGACGTGGGTTGCGCCTTGTTCCTCAAGTCGGTCGGCCAAGAAGAAGGGGATGACCTTGTCCTTCCCTGCGGCAACCTCTTCGTCGTTGGTGAAGGCGGCCACCTTCCGGCCCTCGACGAGGCGAAGCCCGTTCTTCAATTCCACGTTCAGCAGGCCGGCCGGCCCGTGGCAGACCGCGCCCACCAGGCCGCCGGCGTTGTAGACGCTGGCCACCAGATTCTGCAAGCCTTCGCTGTCCGGGAAGTCCCACATCGTGCCGTGGCCGCCCACGAGATAGACGGCGTCGTACTGGTCGGGATCAACGACGTCGACGCGGGCAGTGTTGTAGAGGCCGGCGCGCGTGGTCTCGTCCTCCGTGAAGGCGACCTGGATGGGATCTTCTGAGTCCACCTCGTCGCGCGGAGGCTGGCCGCCCTGGATGGACGCGAAGTCGACGAAATGCCCGGAATCCTTGAAGACCTTCCAGGGATGTGCAGCCTCGGCCACGTTGTAGCCGGTCTTCTCTCCGGTATCGCCGATCTCGGAAACGCTGGTCAGTACCATGAGGATTTTCTTCATGAAGTGCTCCTTTCGTCCAACTTCCACCCTACGCCCAGCCCCATTCGGGCCCCTCCCAGCTGTCTTTTGCCTGCCGGCAGGCTTGCTTGGCTCTTGACCATTGAGGCAGCGCCCTAGAGCCTTGGGGCATGACAGCTCGATACCACTTAGGCTTCGCAGCCGCTGCAGGGTTGGCGCTGCTGTGCGGGTGCGCGATGCAGGGGGATCCGGCAAGTGGGACCCCGGCCAACCCAACAACTATGGCCGCCTCAGGCTCGCCGTACAGTCTCTACACACACTGCGGCATCCATGAAGCGCTCGTACAGGGCACCTATTTCGTCGCAGACGAGGCGCTGGACGACGGCCACGGCAACCCGCCTGAAGGCTGGGAAACCCCTACCAGCCCGGCGCCATCACCGTGACCGGCCCAAAGGCCATCTTCCGAGATGACGCCGGCCACACGTTGACCTTCCATGCCCGCCCTGGCGCCACAGGTTTCCTCAACACCTGCTCCTAGAACGCAGGCAGCGGCATCCGAAACGCGCGGTTCCGTCGAGCGCTGCCAGCCGTTCACAGCTCCCCGTCGAGGTGCTCCATCTCCAGGCACGCGTCCTCGTAGGAAACATCGCCGTTCCGGAATGCCTGCTCGAGTTCCTTGGCCCTGCGCCGTGAATGGGCGGTGCTCAGTGTTCCCGTGAGGCCAGCCTCCAGATAGTCGAACCTGGAGTGCGTGGGCTGCTGGTCGCGGGCGTGGTCGCTTGCGGGGACGTGCCGGCGGATTGTCGCGCGGAACCAGGCGCCAGGGTGCATTAGGCGATGCGCATAGGCTCTGGGGTCGACTAGGTACATGCTTCCATGGTTCAACTCCCTGCTGAGAAGACCATGAGTTTCCTCTGAGTGATCGGGGCAAACGACTTTCCGGGGCCATCACCGCCAACCAGGAGGCCTGCTTCCCTCGCGCTGGCAGGGAAGCGGGCCCGGTCTCCCGCCTATCCCCGGACGATCACCACGTCCAGGGTCCGCGGGCCGTGGACGCCTTCGACGCGTTCGAGTTCGATGTCGCTGGTGGCGCTGGGGCCGCTGATCCAGGTCTGCGGGCGGGTGCCGTCGAGCCGGCGGAGGGCCTCCGGCAGGATGGCGGTAATGTCCCCGGCCCGGACGATGCAGATGTGGCGGTCCGGGACGAGGCTGATGACCCGGCGGCCCTGGTCCGGTGCGGCATCGAGGATGATGGTGCCGGTTTCGGCGACGGCGACGGCGCTGCCGGTGACGACGGCGTCAATCCCGTCGAGCTCCTCGACGCTGAGCCGCTGCCCGGGTGCGTCGGTGGCGCGGCGGCCGGAGCCGCCGTCGTGCGCGTCCGCCTCCGCGAACAGGGTCCGGTCCAGACCGTTGGGCACGGCGTAGCGGCCGGTGCCCTCGAGGAGGGCGGCAAGCCGGAGCGGCACCGCAGCGGCTTCCTCAACGAAGACGTTCGCCTTGTAGTCGAGGAGCCGGTCCGTCAGCAGCTCGATCAGCGCTTCCCCGCTCAGCCCGGAGGAGCGCCGGTAGTCGCGGGGCACCTCCGGTACTGCCGGGGCGTCCCGGAGGGCCGAGCGGATCCGGTCGAGTATTTCTGCGCGCGCGCTCACGGGTTCTCCTCTGTTCCGGCTGATCCTGGGCCGGCGGTCTCCGTGCCGGGGGCGTCGGTGCCGGCAGCCGGGGCGGCCCCTGCACCGGGTCCGGCGGCCCGGTGTTCCTTGTCCCACCACTGCCGGAAGGACTGTGCGGGCGGTGCGGGGATGTCCCGGCTCTGGGTCCAGCCGGCGGCGATGCCGGGCAGTTTGGTGATTTTCCGGTCCGGGCCGGCGGCTATCCGTCCCAGCGGCAGCGCCTTCTCCACGAGGCCGAGATTCTTTCCGGAGGACAGTGCCCAGGAGGCCGCCTTCATGCCCAGGTCCATCTGGCTCGGCAGCCGCTCCCTCCCACGCTTCCCGCGCTTCCCGCGCTTGCTGTCCACGTCCTCGCCGCGCAGGTGCACCAGGATGTCCGGGATGTTGATCTTCACCGGGCAGGCGTCGTAGCAGGCGCCGCACAGGGACGAGGCGTAGGGCAGGGAGTTGTTCTCCTCCGCCGTGATCCCGGTCAGCAGCGGCGACAGGATCGCGCCGATCGGCCCAGGGTAGGTCGATCCGTAGGCGTGCCCGCCGGTGCGTTCGTAGACGGGGCACACGTTCATGCAGGCGCTGCAGCGGATGCAGTGCAGCGCGGAGCGGCCCATTTCGTCGGCCAGGGCGGCGCTGCGTCCGTTATCCAGCAGGACCAGATGGACGTTCTGCGGCCCGTCATCGGGCGTGACGCCGGTCCACAGCGAGGTGTAGGGGTTCATCCGCTCGCCCGTTGAGGACCGCGGGAGCAGCTGCATGAACACTTCGAGGTCCTCCCAGCCCGGCAGCAGCTTTTCGACGCCCATGACGGTGATGAGCGTTTCTGGCAGCGTCAAGCACATGCGCCCGTTGCCTTCGGATTCGACGACGGCGAGGGTCCCGGAGTCTGCGAGGGCGAAGTTCGCGCCGGACACGGCCACCTTGGCGCTGAGGAACTTGCGGCGCAGGTGTGCGCGGGCGGCCGCGGCGAGGCGGGCCGGCTCGTTGGTGAGCTCCGGATCCACCCCCTCCATTTCGCGCAGGAAGATGTCCCGGACCTGGCTGCGGTTCTTGTGGATGGCCGGGACCAGGATGTGGCTGGGCTTGTCGTGGTCCAGCTGGACGATGAGCTCGGCGAGGTCGGTCTCGTAAGCCGCGATGCCCTGTTCTTCGAGGTATTCGTTGAGGCCGATTTCCTGCGTGGCCATGGACTTGACCTTGACCACCTCGTCGGCGCCCTGGTCCCGGATGAGGGCGGCGACAATGCTGTTGGCTTCGCCGGCGTCGCGGGCCCAGTGGATGGTCCCGCCGCGGGCGGTGAAGTTCGCCTCGAACTCTTCGAGCAGTTCCGGCAGCCGGGCCATGACGGATTCCTTGATCGCCCGGCCCGCCTCGCGCAGCTCCTCCCAGTCGGGGAGTTCGGACACGACGGCCAGCCGCTTGTCCCGGATGGTCCGGGTGGCGTGGCCGAGGTTGGCCCGCAGCTGGGGGTTGCCGAGCTCGCGGCGGGCGGCTTTCGGGAAGGGCTCGTGTTCGTGCAGGTTGCCGATGCCGAAGACCGGCAGGGACGGCATCCCCAGGAATGTGCCGCTCATCGTGCGGTCCTTCCGGTGGTGAGGCGGACGTCGCCGGAGACGGCGGCGGGATTCTCGAGGGTGCTGGCCAGGATCTCGGCGAAGTGCATCGTGGTGACGCCGGTGCCCTGCCGGGACAGTCCGCCGCCGATGTGCATCAGGCAGGACGCGTCGCCGCCGGCGCAAAGTTCCGCGCCCGTGCCGCAGATGTTGGCGGTCTTGTCCGCCAGCATCGCCGAGGAGACGTCCGCGTTCTTCATCGAGAAGGTGCCGCCGAAGCCGCAGCACTGGTCGGCCTCGGGCAGTTCGGCCAGTTCGATGCCGCCGACCGAGCGCAACAGGTCCAGTTGGCGGTCGCCGAGCCGGAGCAGGCGCATGCCGTGGCAGCTGGGGTGGTAGGTGATCCGGTGCGGGAAGTACGAGCCCAGCTGCGCCGCTGCGTCGGTGACGCCCAGGACATCCACCAGGAGCTGGGAGAGCTCGTAGGTTTTGACTCCGACGGCGGCGGCCCGGGCTTCCAGCCCGGCGTCCCCGCAGCGGCGGGCGACCATGGGGTGCTGGTGCTTCACCGAGGCGACACACGAACCGGAAGGTGCGACGGCGACGTCGTACTCATCTTCTTCGAAGGCCTTCACATGGTTGGCGACGACGGGCAGCGCTTCCTTGAGGTAGCCGCTGTTGACGTGCATCTGCCCGCAGCAGGCCTGGCCGGCCGGAAAGATGACCTCGTGGCCGAGGCGTTCCAGGATGGACACCGTGGCGCGGGCCGTGGCCGGGTACATGGCGTCAACGATGCACGTGGCGAAAAGCGCGATCCTCACTGGGCACCTCCGCTGGGGACGACACTCTGGTGTGCGGCCCGGGCTGAGGGCACGTACTCCGCCGGGTGCTGGGAGGCACGCACCACGGCGCGCAGCTCCCCCAGCCCGCCGCTGAGCACGCCGGCGGCGCGGGCCTGGACCAGGACGTTGCCCAGGGCCGTGGCTTCCGCGGGTCCGGCGATCACGCGTTTGCCGGTGGCGTCGGCGGTGAGCTGGCACAGGAGCCGGTTCTGGGATCCGCCGCCCACAATGTGCACGACGCCGGCCCGGACGTCCGCGAGCCGTTCGGCGTCGGCGATGGTCCGGGCGTAGCCGGCGGCAAGGCTGTCCAGGATGCACCGCACGATGTGCGCGGGATGCTCCGGCAAGACAGCGCCGGTGTTCCGGACCGCGCCCCGGATCCGTTCGGGCATGTTGTCCGGAGCGATGAAACAGGGGTCGTCGGCGTTGATGACCGGTCCGCCGGGCGGAAGAGTCGCTGCCGCGTCGAGCAGTTCCTCGAGCCCGGGCCGGTAGCCTTCGGCGGCCCAGGTGCGCTGGCATTCGCTGAGCAGCCAGAGGCCGCCGACGTTGCGCAGGTAGCGGATGGTGCCGTCCACGCCGCGTTCGTTGGTGAAGTTCGCGGTCCGGCTGGCCTCGGTCAGGACCGGGTGGGACAGTTCGACGCCGACCAGAGACCACGTGCCGGAGGAGACGTAGGCGAAATTGTCGTTAGCATCTCCGGCGTCCGCCGGTACGGCGGCGACGGCCGAGGCGGTGTCGTGCGAGCCGACGGCCACCACGGCCGTGGTTTCGGGAAGTCCCAGGCGTCCCGCGATGTCCTTGGTGAGGGTGCCGACGGTCTCGCCGGGCTGGATCAGCGGCGGGAACAGGTTCGTGGGGAGGTCCAGCGCGGTGAGGAACTCCGTGGCCCACTCCCCCGCGACGGCGTCGAAGAGCCCGGTGGTGGAGGCGTTGGTGGCCTCGGTGCGGCGCTGGCCGGTGAGCAGGAACCCGATGAGGTCCGGGATGAGCAGCGCCTGCAGCCCCTCCAGCGCCGGCTCCGTGGCGAGCTGGTAGATCGTGTTGAACGGCAGGAACTGCAGCCCGGTGGTGGCGTAGAGCCGGGCCGGATCGAGTTTTTCGTGGACCCGGGAGATGGCGGCACGGGACCGGTCGTCGCGGTAGCTGAACGGCGCCGCGACCAGTTCACCGGCGTCGTTGACCAGCCCGTAGTCCACTGCCCAGGTGTCGATCCCGATGCTGGCGATGCTCTCGCCGCGGGCCGCGGCCGCCGTGGCGGCGGCCGCGAGCCCGGCGAGGACCTCGGCGAACAGCGCGTCGAAGTCCCAGCGGAGGCCGCCGTCGAGCTCCTTGACCCCGTTGGGGAACCGGTGCACGGTCTCCAGCTCGGCCCTCGCCCCACCGGGACTGCCCGCGACCCGGCCCAGGATGACCCGGCCCGAGGACGCACCGATGTCGATAGCGACAAAGGAACTGCCGGCAAACCGGCCGCCGCTGGGTGCGGTATCCGCTGGTGGCACCGCGTTCATCGCAGGAAGGCTCATCGCAGGAAGGCCGCGGCCACGCCGGCGTCCACGGGGATGTGGAGCCCCGTGGTGTGGGAGAGCTCGCTGCCGGTGAGCACGGCGGCGGCGTTGGCCACGTTTTCGGGCAGGACTTCGCGCTTGAGCAGGGTGCGCTGGGCGTAGTACTTGCCCAGTTCCTCTTCCTGCACGCCGTAGACGGCGGCGCGCTTGGCGCCCCAGCCGCCGGCGAAGATCCCGGAGCCGCGGACCACGCCATCGGGGTTGATGCCGTTGACCCGGATCCCGTACTCGCCCAGTTCCGCGGCGAGGAGCCTGACCTGGTGGGCCTGGTCTGCCTTGGTGGCGGAGTAGGCGATGTTGTTCGGGCCGGCGAACACGGAGTTCTTGGAGGAGATGTAGACGATGTCCCCGCCCATCTCCTGGCCGATCATCACCTGCGCGGCCGCCTTGGCCACCAGGAACGAGCCCTTGGCCATGACGTTGTGCTGGAGGTCCCAGTCCTTTTCCGTGGTTTCCAGCAGCGGCTTGGAGATGGAGAGCCCCGCGTTGTTGACCACCAGGTCCAGTCCGCCGAAGGCCAGGACGGCTTCCTGGATGGCGGCGGCGATCTGGGCTTCGTCGGTGACGTCGGCCTGGACCCCGATCGCGACGTCGGCGCCGCCGAGTTCCGCGGCCACGGCCCGGGCGTTGTCCAGGTTCAGGTCAGCGATGACCACGCACGCGCCGTCGGCGGCGAAGCGGGTGGCGATCGCTTTGCCGATGCCCGACGCTGCCCCGGTCACCAGTGCGATCCGGCCAACATGGGATTTCGGCTTGGGCATGCGGGCCAGTTTGGCTTCCTCCAGGGCCCAGTATTCGATCCGGAACTTCTCGGCTTCCTCGATCGGGGCATAGGTGGAGACGGCTTCGGCGCCGCGCATGACGTTGATGGCGTTGAGGTAGAACTCCCCCGCCACCCGGGCGGTCTGCTTGTTCGCGCCGAAGGAGAACATGCCCACGCCGGGCACCAGCACAATCGCCGGGTCCGCGCCGCGCAGGGCGGGGCTGTCCGGGGTCGCGTGCCGGTCATAATACCCCTGGTAGTCCTCGCGGTAGGCGGCATGGAGTTCCTTCAGCCGGGCCACAGAGTCTTCGACCGGGGCGTCGGCGGGCAGGTCCAGGACCAGCGGCTTGACCTTGGTGCGCAGGAAGTGGTCCGGGCAGGACGTGCCCAGGGCCCCGAGCCGCGGATGCTCGGCGCTTTCCAGGAACGCCAGGACGGCGGGGTCGTCGCTGAAGTGCCCGAGCTGCGGCTTGTCGGTGGAGGCGAGTCCGCGGATCACGGGGGCCAGGGCGGCGGCCTTCGCGCGGCGCTCGGTTTCCGGGAGGGCGGCGTAGCCGGGCAGCTTGGGACCGAACGGTTCGTTCTTTCCGTGGTCCTTGATGTACTCCTCGGCCTGCTCGATGATCCACAGCGAGTTGGCTTCGGCTTCCTCGCTGGTGGCGCCCCAGGCGGTGATGCCGTGGCCGCCCAGAATGGTTCCGACGGCCTGAGGGTTGGCGTCCTTGATCGCGGCGATGTCCAGGCCGAGCTGGAAGCCGGGGCGCCGCCACGGCACCCAGGCCACTTTCTCGCCGAAGATCTCCTTGGTCAGGGCCTCGCCGTCGGCGGCCGTGGCGAGGGCGATGCCGGAGTCCGGGTGCAGGTGGTCCACGTGCGCGGCATCGATCAGGCCATGCATGGCGGTGTCGATCGAGGGGGCGGCGCCGCCCTTGCCGAACAGGCAGTAATCGAACGCGGCGACCATTTCGTCTTCACGCTCGACGCCGGGGTACACGTTCTTGAGCGCCTGCAGCCGGTCCAGCCGCAGCACGGCAAGGCCCTCGGCCTTCAGCGTGCCCAGGTCACCGCCGGAGCCCTTGACCCACAGGAGCTCGACGTCGTCGCCGGTCACGGGGTCCTTTTCGGTGCCCTTGGCGGAGGTGTTGCCGCCGGCGAAGTTGGTGTTCCGCTTGTCCGCGCCGAGGCGGTTCGAACGGGAGATCAGTTCTTCAACAGTCTTATTGGTCATTATTTAAGCGCCCCATCCGGCCTGGTGGCCGCCGACGCGGTCCTCGTTGATCTTCTTCTGGTAACCGCTGGCCTTGAAGGCGGCCATCGGGTCCGCGGGCAGGCCGCGGGATTCACGCCAATGCGCCAGCGCGGGGCGGACATCGGTGTAAAAGGCATCGTTGAAGATGCCGTTGGCGGCCAGGACGTCGCCGCTGCGCTGGGCCTCGGCCAGCGCGTCGGTGTCGATCAGCAGGGCGCGGGCGGTCATTTCCTGGACATTGAGCACGGACCGGATTTGGCCCGGGATCTTTTCCTCCAGGTTGTGGCACTGGTCCAGCATCAGGGCGACGGCTGAATTCTCTCCTGCGGACTTACCGAACCCGCCGCCGCGGATGACCTCGTGCATGATCCGGAAGAGCTGGAAGGGATCCGCCGCACCGACGATCAGGTCATCGTCCGCGTAGAAGCGCGAGTTGAAGTCGAAGGAGCCGAGCTTGCCCAGGCGCAGCAGCTGCATGACGATGAACTCGATGTTGGTGCCGGGGGCGTGGTGGCCGGTGTCGAGGCAGACAAAGGCTTTCTCCCCCAGGGCCAGGGTCTGGGCGTAGGAGGTACCCCAGTCCGGAACATCGGTGTGATAGAAAGCCGGCTCGAAGAACTTGTACTCCAGAACCAGGCGCTGCTCGGCGCCCAGGGCTGCGTAAATTTCCTGCAGCGACTCGGCCAGGCGGTCCTGCCGGCCGCGCATGTCGTCCTGGCCCGGGTAGTTGGTGCCGTCCGCGAGCCAGATCTTCAGATCCCGCGAGCCCGTGGCGTTCATGATCTCCAGGCACTCGAGGTGGTGGTCGATCGCGCGGCGGCGGACCGCAGGGTTCGAGGAGGTCAGGGAACCAAACTTGTACTCGTCGTCCTGGAAGGTGTTGGAGTTAATAGTGCCGAGTCCCACGCCGAGGCCCGCCGCGAACTCCTTCAGGGCCGCGTAATCTTCCACCTTGTCCCAGGGGATGTGCAGCGCCACGGTGGGCGCGAGTCCGGTGAGTTCGTGGACCTTCGCGGCGTCGGCCAGCTTCTCGTGGACCGTGCGCGGGGTGCCGGGAGTGCCGAACACCTTGAAGCGGGTGCCGGAGTTGCCGTAGGCCCAGGACGGGACCTCGATGGCGAGTTCCCCGAGGCGGCCCAGGGCCGTTTCTGTGGTGTTCATGGTTGTTCCTTCTGCGGTTGGTGGTTGTCCCCGGCGGCGTTGGCCGCGGACAACTGGTCCTCGAGATTGAAGATTTCGGTGAGCTGGAGGAAGCCTTGGTCCGGCGCTCCGGCAAGGTCGTCGAAGAAGCCGGCCATCTCGGCCTGCCAGCGGGCGTTGACGTCAGTGGCTGCCATCCGGGCCTGGGCTTCGGTCAGGCTGTCCGTTTCGAAATAGCCGACCAGGAGCCCGTCGGGCCGGAGGAAGAGTGAGTAGTTGTTCCAGCCCGAGGCCTTCAGGGCCCGGAGCATCTCCGGCCAGACGGCCGCGTGCCGGCGGGTGTATTCCCCGATCAGCGCGGGCTTGACCTGGAGCTGGAAGCAGACGCGTTGCGTGCTCATGAGAGCACCACGTGGCGGTGTTCGATGCCCAGCAGGGATGCGGCAGCCTTGATGTCGGCGGCGCGGTGGCCGACGCATAGGGCCCAGTGGTGGCCGATTCCGGTCTGGCTCCAGACGTCCACCCAGAGCCCGGGGTCCCCGCCGAAGTCCACCCGGGAGGTCGTGTTGCCGATCTGCAGGAGCGGGCCGGGAACCACCTCGCCCTCGGAGGTGACGAACACGTAGCTTCCGTCCGGGTCCTGGCCGAGGCCGAAGGTGGTGACGGGGCCGTGGCGAACATCGAATTCGACCGAGACGCCCCAGCCGCGTTTGCCGTGGTAGATGCCGAGTCCGCGCAGGAGCGGGTCCTGGGCGGACACGGCCAGGTGGGCCGGGCCGTCGTGTCCCATTTCGACCACGTTGTCGAGGAAGTTCAGGGCCTGGATCTCGGTAAATGATCCCCCGGCGCCGATCGCCTGGGCCGCCAGCATGGCGATGGAGGTCCGCAGCTCGAACTCGCCGGCCATCGGGATGCCCCGGGCCGTCAGGATGGAGGAGCCCAGGATCATCCCGGCGCCGAGCCGTTCGTGCTGTTCGCCGGCCAGTCCGCGGTGATAGTAGGCCACGGAGTCCAGGTCGAAGTCCTCCACAAGGCGGTCCAGGCCGACGGACACCTTCGCACCCCACGCGAAGTCGTCGTCGTTCACGGAGTCATCCACAACGAAAAGTTCGCGGGCGAGCCCGAGCCGTTCGGTCACCTCCGCCTCCGTGACGGCGTTGACCCGTTCGCGGAGGTCATCGAATTCCAGCACCTCCACGTGGGAGCCGAAGGTGGTGGACACGGTGGTGAGGTCGGTGGCGACATCCAGCATGCCCGGATAGAGGTGGCCCATGAGCCCGTGCCGGGCATTGCGGAGCCGGGCGCGGACGCCGGCGGCGTGGACCCACGCGGTGATCCGCTCCCAGGCGGACTCCTGCTTGAGGTGCCCCGAGACTGAGCGGAAGTCGATCCCGGCCCGGCGGAAGACGTTGGCGACCTCCGGCACCGGGCACTGGCCGCAGTAGGCCAGCCATTTGCCGGTGTCAAAGTTGGCGTGGTCCATCGCTTCGGTTGGCTGCAGGTCGATCACCAGGACGGGGGTCTTCGCGCGCTGGGCGATGGGCAGGACCATGGAAGACGTCAGGTACGTGGTGAGGAAGATGACGATGAGGTCGCAGTCGGCGACGCGGAGCTTTTCGCCGGCCGCGGCGGCCTCCTGCGCGTCGGAGATGAAGCCGGTGTCGACGACGTCGGCGTCGAGCTCCTGGAAGCGGCCGGTGACGTACCGGACGGACTCCCGCAGCTGCGGCAGCAGCTCCGGGAACTGGGGCCAGTAGGCGCCGAGACCGCCGGAGACCAGCCCGATGCGGGTGGGGCGGCGCCGGTGCGGTTGCAGCAGCCGGTCTGCCGGTTGTTTCTGGTTCATGTGGGGGCCTTCCGGCATGAAAAGGGGGATCTGGGGCTCCGGAACGTGGTTTCCGGGCACGGCTGTGGAGGAGGCGCCGTGGGCCCGGTGCTGCGGCACCGGTGAAGTGGAACGGAGTGAAGTGGTGAGGTGCCGGGCGGGCTGTCGGCGGCCCGCCCGGCACCTCGGGATGGGTCAGGAACGGATCAGAAGTTGTACTTGTCGATGTTCTCGGCGTTGAAGACCGTCGGCGGGCCGACGATCACCAGGCCGCCCTTTTCGACCTTGCGTTCGCCCAGTTCGCCGGCGGTGAAGGTGTCCCCTTCGGCGCCGGTGATCT
The DNA here is from genome assembly GCF_056395875.1 of Arthrobacter sp. 05T45. NCBI lineage: Bacteria > Bacillati > Actinomycetota > Actinomycetes > Micrococcales > Micrococcaceae > Arthrobacter > Arthrobacter sp. 05T45. The sequence goes on from NZ_JBFTKI010000025.1 coordinate 49,259, forward strand.
TGCCGTCCTTGAGAGCCTTGCCGGCGAACGCCGCCACGTAGCCGAGCTGTGCCGGATCCCAGAGGGCGAACTCCTTGACGGTTCCGTCCTTCACGAAGGGCCGCATTTCATTCGGCAGTCCGAGCCCGGTCAGGGCAACCTTGCCCTTGTAGGCGGACGTTGAGAGGTACCGGGCGGTGGCGGCGATGCCCACGGTGGTGGGCGAGATGATGCCCTTCAGGTTCGGGTGGGCCTGCATGAGGCCCTGGGCTTCCTGGAAGGACTTGGTGTCGTTGTCATCGCCGTAGACCTTGGCCACAAGCTTGATGTCCTTGTACGCGGGGTTGGAGGCGAGCTCCTCCTCCATGTACTTGATCCACTCGTTCTGGTTGGTGGCGTTGGCGGTGGCGGACAGGATGGCGATCTCGCCGCTGCCGCCGATCTGCTCGGAAATCAGCTTGGTCTGGATCAAGGCAACGTCCTTGGCGACGACCTGGCTGATGAAGATGTCGCGGCAGTCGGGATTGGTATCCGAGTCGAACGCGACGATCTTGGCGCCGGCGGAACGGGCTTCGCCGAGGGCGGTGCAGACGGCGTCGGGGTCATTGGCGGCAATCGCGATGACGTTCGTGCCGGCCTGAGTCTCGGCGTTGATGAACGAAACCTGGCTGGAGGCGGAGGCTTCCAGCGGTCCGACGACCTGCGAGGAGGCGAATCCTGCCTCGGTGGCGCCCTTCTTGCCGCCGCCCAGAACGACGTCCGTGTACGGGTTGTTCAGCTGCTTGGGGATGAAGGTGATCTTCTGGTCCCCGCCGCCTGCCGAGGGGCTGCTGGTATCGGTCGAGGATGCAGAGCCGCTGTTGCAGGCTGTCAGCGCCAGTGCGGCCACGGCGGTGATGGCCACCATGCTTCCCAGTCGGCCGGTCCGGCCCTTGTTCTTGCGGTTCAACATCATTGTTCTTCCCTTTTCCTTCGTGCGGTCGGTACAGCCGGTCCCAGGCGGGCGCGGTTTGTTGTGGTGTGCAGATTTCAGGTGGACTTGCGGGTGAAACTTCGGCGGACGCGGCGGGTGTGCCGCCATTGCCTGATGGCGGAGCCGATGCTCGGCGCCACCACTGAGAGGATCAGCAGCAGTCCGGTCACCGTGATGAGGACGACGTCGGACACCCGGGCCAGGCGGAGGGCGTAGTTGAGCGTGCCGATCAGCAGGACGCCGGCGATGACGCCGGGGATGGAGCCCTTGCCGCCGAAGATCGACACGCCGCCGAGCAGGACGGCGGCGATGACGGCCAGTTCCAGGCCGGAAGCGTTGTCGCTGCGGGCGCTTGTGTAGCGCAGCGTCCAGTAGATGCCGGCGAGAGCCGAAACGGCGCCGGACCCGACGTACAGCCAGAACTTGCTGCGGGCGACGTTGATCCCGACGAAGCTGGCGGCTTCCTTGCTGTAGCCCATCGCATAGAGGCCGCGTCCGAACGGTGTGAAGTGCAGCAGCACGCCGAAGAAGACCATCACCACCACGACGCCGATCATCACCGTGGGGATGCCGGTGCCGCCGATTTTGGAGGTGAAGAAGGCGGTCAGCGCCTTGGGGAAGTTGGCCACGGCGTTGTCGCCGATGATGACCAGGGCCAGGCCTCGGAACAACGCCAGGGTGCCGATGGTGACCGCCAGGGAGGGCAGTCCGAGGACCGCGATCAGGAAGCCGTTGAACATGCCGGCGGCAATTCCTGCCAGCAGGCTGATTGCCAGGGCCAGCCAGATGTCCGTCCCGCCGGCCCAGAGGACGCCCATCAGGGCGCTGGTCAGGCCGGCGGTGCTGGCCACGGACAAGTCGATTTCGCCCGTGATGATGATCAGCGTCATCGGCATGGCAATCAGCAGGACCGGGATGACGTCCAGGAGCAGGAAGCCGGTGGTGACCGGCGAGGCGAAGCGCGGGATGGCGATGGCGGCGTAGATCAGGAAAGCAATCAGGGCGTAGATGGTGACCGCGTCACGGCCCATTAGGATCCGCGCGGCGCCGGTCCGGCCCTTCGGTTCGCTGGCCAGCGGCTTGGTGTTGTCAGCCACGGGAGCCGGCGCCGTGCTGGTGGTGGACGTGGTTTCAGACATTGCGAGCCTCGCTAATCCGCAGTTTCTTGGCTGTGCGCAGGCTGGCCACGCGGTCGATGATGATGGCGGTGAGGATCAGCACGCCGACGATCGCCTGCTGCCAGAACTTGTCCACCCGCAGGGCGGTCAGGGAGCTGGTGATGGTGGTCAGGAGCACGGCGCCGAGCGCGGCCCCGGTCACCGATCCGCTGCCGCCGAAGATGGCCACACCACCGACGACGGCGGCCGCCACCACGGTCAGTTCCATCCCGGTGCCGGTGGTGGCGCCGACGGAGTTGAAGCGGCTGGCGTAAAGCACACCGGCCAGGCCGGCGAGCGCGCCGTTGGCCAGGAACGCGAGGAACACGCGCTTGGAGACCTTGATGCCGAAGGCGGTGGCCGCGTCCGGGTCCGAGCCGATGGCGTACAGGTCACGGCCCGGGCGGGTGCCGGACATGTAGATGGCGACGGCGATCACGACGACGATGGCCAGCAGCGTGATGACGGGGAACCCCAGAAAGGTGTTCACCGAGAGGGCGCCGAACTCCTCCGGACGGTCGCCGGCGAAGTACTGCTTGCCGCCGGCCCAGGCGTTGTTCAGGCCGCGGTACACGTAGAGCGTCCCGAGGGTGATGACCAGGGCGGGTACTTTGGCGAGGGTGACCAGGGCGCCGTTGACGGCGCCCAGCAGCGCCCCGAAGGCCATGCCGATCACAAACACTGCGATGATCGGCACGTCGGGCATGGCCGAGAAAAGGGAGCCGGTGCCGAAGGCGACCAGCCCCAGCATGGAGCCGACGGAAAGGTCGATGTTCCTGGTGATGATCAGCAGGGTCTGCCCCACCGCCAGAATCATGATGATCGTGGCGTTGAGCAGCAGGTCCTTCACGCCTTGGGCGGTGAGGAACAGCGGGTTGATCAGGTAGGTGACCAGTACCAGCAGTGCCAGCGCGACCAGCACGGGGAGTTCGCGCATCCGCAGCAGCGAGGCGACGGCGCCCCGGGCTCCGGCGTCGGGTGCCGGCGTCGTTGCGTTCTTGTGGTCCAGAGCTGAGCTCACAGGGTTCCTCCAGCGGAAGACGTGGCGGCGTGCATGACCGATTCGGGGTTCGCATCGGCACGGTCGAGTTCGGCGGTGATCCGGCCTTCGCGCATGACCAGGACGCGGTCCGCCATGCCGAGGACCTCGGGCAGTTCCGAGGAGATCATCAGGATCGCGATCCCGCGCCCGGCGAGGTCCGATATGAGCCGGTGGACCTCGCTCTTGGTGCCGACGTCGATGCCGCGGGTGGGCTCGTCGATGATCAGCAGCCGCGGGTCCGTGGCCAGCCACTTGGCGAGCACCACCTTTTGCTGGTTGCCGCCGGAGAGCGTGGAGACGGCGTACTCCTGCGAGCCGGTCTTGACCTGGAGCCGCTTGCTCCATTCCTGGGCCGCGCGCCGCTCCGCGCCCCCGTTGATCAGGCCCGCCGTCGTGTACTTGTTGCGCAGCGTGAGCGTGACGTTCCGGGCCACGGACAGGTCCATCACGAGGCCCTGCTTGCGGCGGTCCTCCGGCACGAAGCCCATGCCGGCGGTGATGGCCACCTGGGGATTCCTCGGCCTGAGCTTGCGTCCGTCGAAGGTGATATCGCCGGCGTCGTAGGGGTCGATGCCGAATACGGCACGGGCCACCTCGGTGCGGCCGGCGCCGACGAGGCCGGCCAAGGCAACGATTTCCCCGGCGCGGACCTCGAAGCTGATATCGCGGAACACCCCGGCGCGGCTGAGGCCGTCCACTTTCAGGACCACGTCGCCGATCTCGGCGGGGGTCTTGGGGAACAGGGCGCCAATGTCGCGGCCCACCATCTCGCGAACGACCTGCTCGACGGTGACGTCGGCCGTGCGGTGGGTGGAGATGTACCGGCCGTCCCGCATCACGGTGATGCGGTCGCACAGGTCAAAGACTTCGTCGAAACGGTGCGAAATGAAGAGGATGCCGGTCCCGCGGTCCCGGAGGCTCCGGGCCACGGCGAACAGCCGTTCCACCTCGACGCCGCTGAGGGCTGCCGTGGGCTCGTCCATCACCAGGACTTTGGCGTCCAGCGAAATGGCCTTGGCGATTTCAATGATCTGCTGGTCCGCGATGGACAGGCCTTCGGCGATGCGGGTCGGGTCGATCGGAACGCCGAGCCGCTCGAACAGCTTGCGCGCCTCCCTGACCATGGTCGCTTTGCTGATGAGCCCGAAGCGGCCCTTGGGCTGGCGGCCGATGAAAATGTTCTCCGCGACGCTCAGGTCGGGGAAGAGCGTGGGTTCCTGGTAGATGACCGAGATTCCGGCGTCCTTGCTCTCGGCAACATTGCGGAACTGGACGCTCTGGCCGGCCACCTGGAAGTCGCCGGAATCGGGGTGGTGCAGGCCAGCGAGGATTTTCACCAGCGTGGACTTGCCGGCGCCGTTCTCGCCGACGAGTGCGTGGATTTCGCCAGCCTCGATGTGGATGGTGCCGTCGGCCAGGGCGACCACCGGGCCGAAGGTCTTGGCTGCGTGGGAGAGCGAGAGGACCGGAACCTGCTCCCCCTCAGCGGGGCCGGACCGGGAACTGTGTGTCTGCTGCATAAAATTGACCGCACCTTTGGGGCTTAGTGAACACTGCAATGAATCGTTTCATAACGAGTTGTGATTTGAATCATAAGGTCTTCAAATCAACACGTCAACTGACGTCAGGCATTCGTGACGCTGCTTTTGATTCGTTTCAATGAAAGGGTTCAAAGTGGACCCCGGACGGGTATCCTGAAGTGACTATTTTGCGTACGCGCCGCCTGGCCCCAGGGGCTGCGGCGTCCACCTTCAGGAGCACAGGAAATGGTTTCAGCGAGCGTCAAGGACGTCGCGGCACTGGCCGGCGTCTCGGTGGGGACGGTCTCCAATGTGCTGAACCGGCCGCAGAAGGTTTCCGCGGAAGTTACCCTGAGGGTCCAGTCCGCCATCGACAAGCTCGGCTTCGTCCGGAACGACGCCGCGCGCCAGTTGCGCGCGGGCATGAGCCACAGCATCGGCCTGGTGGTCCTGGACGCTGCCAACCCCTTCTTCTCGGATCTGGCCCGGGGCGCGGAGGACCGCGCCGCCGCGGAGAACTTCACCGTCCTCGTCGGCAACAGCAACGAGGACGAGGGCCGGGAATCCGCGTATCTGGACCTCTTTGAGCAGCAGCGCGTGCGGGGCGTGCTGCTGTCCCCGGTAGGAAATGTGATTCCCCGGCTGGAGCAGCTCCGGCGCCGGGGCATCCCTACAGTGCTCGTGGACCGGCAGACAGAGAACACGAGCTTCTCCTCCGTGGCCGTGGACGACCTGGCGGGCGGGGAGATGGCTGCGGCCCACCTGTTGTCGCTGGGCAGGCGGCGGATCGCGTTTATCGGCGGACCGGCAAGCATCCGGCAGGTAGCGGACCGTTTGGCAGGGGCGCGGAAGGCCATCGACGCCGTTGCGGGTGCAACGCTGGAGGTCATCGCCACGGAATCCCTGACCGTGCTTTCGGGCAGGGCGGCCGGCGAGTCCATCCAGGCCCGGCCCGAAGCCGAACGCCCGGATGCGATCTTTGCAGCCAACGACCTGCTTGCCGTGGGTGCCCTGCAGGGCCTGATGCTCATGGGCGGCGTTAAGGTGCCGCAGGAGATAGCCCTGATCGGCTACGACGACATAGAGTTCGCCGCCGCCGCCGTCGTCCCGCTGTCCTCCATCCGGCAGCCCAGCGCCCTCATCGGCTCCACCGCACTGGAACTGCTGCTCCGGGAGGCGGCATCGGAGGACGGCTTCGCACCCACCCAGGTGGTCTTTCCGCCCGAATTGATAGTGAGGGCATCCACGCAGGGCTGAAAGGAGGCCCCGATGGGCAGCACAGATTATGAGTTCCGGACCGTCTGGCGCGTGGCGGGCACGCCGGAGGAGGTCGCGGCCGTCCTGGGCGACGCCACGGCCATGCCGCGCTGGTGGCCTTCCGTCTATCTCAGCGTCGAGCCCGTGGCCGGCGGCCCGGAGCCCGGGCCCGGAATGCACAGACCTGTACGCCTCTACACGAAGGGCTGGCTGCCCTATACGCTCCGCTGGATCCTCACGGTTACGGAGCCCGTCACGGCCTGCGGCTTCGCCCTCACCGCGGCAGGCGATCTGAACGGCACCGGCCGCTGGACCTTCGAGCCTGACGGGCCGGAAACGGTCATCACCTACGACTGGCGCGTCAGCGCCGCCAAGCCCCTGCTGCGGCGGCTGAGCTGGCTGCTGAAGCCGGCCTTCGCCGCCAACCACCGCTGGGCGATGGCCCGCGGCCAGGAGAGCCTCGCCCTGGAACTGCGCCGGCGCCGCGCGGCAGCGGGGGGCACCTCGGGGCGCACGGCGGCCGGGCCAGCGGCTGTCCCGCCGCCCCCTCCGCCCACCTTTGCCTGGCTGACCCGCCGAGCCGCCCGCACGGACACGTAGACGGCCGCCTCGCGTCCGGAGTTCTGCCCGGGGCTCCGGCCCTGGACTTGTGCACAACAGTAGGTCAGTGTCTCATTCACTTGACCATTGAGGCGGGGGGCCATTCCGCGGTTAGCTGGATCACATCCTCGTTTCCCCGTGACCGTTCAGGACTCCTCATGACCTTGCAGAAAAACCGGCCTTCCGGCAGCGCCGCCCATTGGGACGATGTCGAGATCGGCGACGCCGTCCACCTCCACCGTGGCGGCCGCCTTGAGCACGCGGGCCTGGTCGATAACCGCACGCCCGACGGCGACGTCGTATGGGTGCTCTCCGACGGCGGGCACCGTCAGCTGTTCCACGTTGCCGACGGCTTTGAGCTGAGCGTGGCAGACCCCGAAGGAGCCGGCCATGCTGGCAACTGACCGGCCAACGGCCCTGACACGGCAGCCGGAAATCCTGTCCGGGTCCGCGGCCGGGACGGACCCCTGGGCCGCTTCCTGCCCCGACGACTGCCACTACTGCTCGGGGCCCGAGACCGACTAGGGCAGCCGCTCGCCGGCTGCGGAAAAGAGCACGCGGCGCAGTTGACCTCGGCCGATGCCGGGAAATCACAATCCGGACATCAATCGGGCTCCGTCGCAGTGGCATCGTTGACTAAGGCAACGGCGGGGATAATGGTTGAGCCATGAGGTCTCAGCGAATGAAGCACGCACTGGTTGTGACAACGGCTGCCGCGGCGGCCCTCCTATTCAGCGGCTGCGGGGGCAGCTCGACGCAGGCCCAGTCGGCCACGTCCCCGCCCAGCCCGTCTGCCACGGAGACCAGCCAGCCGCCCGCGACGTCCGCCGCCGCGCCGGAATCCTCTGCGGCCGCCGCACCGTCCACCGCCAAGGGCGGCCCCCAGCTGTGCAAGGCCGCAAGCCTGACCGGCACCACCGACGCCACGGGCGGCGGCGCGGCCGGCAGCATCTACATGCAGCTGATCCTGACCAACTCCGGCACCGAACCGTGCCTGCTGAAGGGCTTCGCGGGCGTCTCCCTCACAGCAGGGGCCGACGGTGAGCCGATCGGCGCCGCCGCTACCCGCGACGACTCGGGCCCGGTCACCGACGTCACGCTTGCCCCGGGCAAGGCCGGCACAGCCACCCTGCGCTACAGCCAGGCCGCCAACTACCCGGACTGCACCAAGACACCGGCGGCAGGATTCCGGGTCTACCCGCCCAACGACACCGCGTCGCTGTTCATTCCGCAGCAACTGGACGCCTGCACCAACACGGAGATCAACCTGCTGACCATCGGTGCCTTCCAGCCCAAGTAACACCCGTCCCCCGCGTCTCTGATCCAGCGCGTCTGCGCTCCCGCCCGTCCCGGGGCACCTGGCCCCCGCGGGACCCGCCGCCCCATGATGTGGCCCGGCGCCCCACGATGGGGCCCGGCCAATAGTGTCGGCGGGGTAGGGCATGATGGAGGAATGAAGGGGCAGGAGCTCGCCGGCGGCACACTCGCGGCCGACGCCATGGACCGGTTCAGCCGGCCGACCCGGGACTGGTTCCTGGGCGCTTTTTCCGCGCCCACCCCGGCCCAGAACGGCGCCTGGAATGCCATCTCCTCCGGTGCGCACGCCCTCGTCGTCGCACCCACCGGCTCCGGCAAGACGCTCGCCGCGTTCCTCTGGGCGCTGGACCGGTTGCTCGTCTCCGCGCCCGCAGAGCCCGACGCCCTGCCCGGCCTGGACCCGGCGGCCAAGGGCGGGCGCCGGAAGCCTGCTCGAGGCAAGGCGCCCCAGCGCAAGACCCGCGTGCTGTACATATCCCCGCTCAAGGCTCTCGGCGTCGACGTCGAACGCAACCTCCGCGCGCCGCTGATCGGCATCACGCAGACCGCCAAACGCCTGGACCTGCCGGCCCCGCTGATTAGCGTGGGCGTCCGGTCCGGGGACACGACGGCGTCGGACCGCCGCTCGCTGCTCAGCCACCCGCCCGATATCCTCATCACCACCCCGGAATCGCTCTTCCTGATGCTGACGTCCAAGGCCCGCGAAACCCTCAGCGAAGTGGACACGATCATTGTCGACGAGGTCCACGCCGTCGCCGGCACCAAGCGCGGGGCGCATCTGGCAGTATCGCTGGAACGGCTGGACGCGCTGCTGCCCAAGCCCGCCCAGCGGATCGGGCTGTCGGCCACCGTGGAACCCAAGGAGCTGGTGGCGCAGTTCCTCGCCGGCTCGGCGCCGGTGGAAATTGTCGCCCCTCCGTCACGGAAGAACTGGGACCTGACCGTCTCCGTCCCGGTGGAGGACATGTCCGATCTCCAGGGCGCCGCCGGGGCCTTCGACTCCGGCCCGGCCTCCGGGCTGCAGCCCCAGGCCTCCATCTGGCCGCATGTGGAGGAAAAGATCGTGGACCTGGTGCTCGCCAACCAGTCCACCATCGTGTTTGCGAACTCCCGCCGCCTCGCCGAACGGCTGACCGCCCGGCTCAACGAGATCTACGCCGAACGCCAGCTCCTGGCAGCCGGCGGCGGCTGGACGGACTTTGGCGCCGGCGCCCCGGACTTCGAAGCCGGACCGAATGACGTGCCGAGTCCAGTGCCGTCCGGCGGCGTGGGCATGCCGTCCGGCGGCGCCGCCGCGCAGCCCACCTCCACCGCCACACCGGCCCACATGATGGCCCAAGCCGGGAGCACCGCCGGCGCCGATCCCGTGCTGGCCCGCGCCCACCACGGCTCCGTGTCCAAGGACCAGCGCGCCCTGATCGAAGATGACCTGAAATCCGGGCGGCTGCGCTGCGTCGTGGCCACGTCCTCACTCGAGCTCGGCATCGACATGGGTGCCGTGGACCTGGTGGTGCAGGTCGAGTCGCCGCCCTCCGTGGCCAGCGGCCTGCAGCGGGTGGGCCGCGCCGGCCACCAGGTCGGCGAAGTCTCCCAGGGCGTCCTGTTCCCGAAGCACCGGGCGGACCTGGTCCACACGGCCATCACCGTGGAGCGGATGCTCGCGGGCAAGATCGAGCGGCTGAGCGTACCGGCCAACCCGCTGGACATCCTGGCCCAGCAGACGGTCGCCGCCACGGCCCTCGGTGCCATCGACGTGGAGGACTGGTTCAACACGGTCCGACGGTCGGCGCCGTTCGCCTCGCTCCCCCGCTCCGCGTTCGAAGCCACCCTGGACCTTCTTGCCGGGCGCTACCCCTCGGACGAATTCGCCGAACTGCGCCCCCGGGTCATCTGGGACCGGAACGCCGGGACCATCGAGGGCAGGCCCGGCGCGCAGCGGCTCGCCGTCACTTCCGGCGGCACCATCCCGGACCGCGGGCTGTTCGGCGTCTACATCATCGGCACCGAAGTCGAGGGCACCGGCGGTAGCGGTTCCTCCGGCGGCGCCAGTGCGGACGGCAGGGCAGCCAGCCCGGCCGCCGCCGCGGCCAAGGGCGGGCGCCGGGTGGGGGAACTCGATGAGGAAATGGTCTATGAATCCCGGGTTGGCGACATCTTCGCCCTCGGCGCCACCAGCTGGAAGATCGAGGACATCACGCACGACCGTGTCCTGGTCTCGCCGGCGTTCGGCCAGCCCGGCAAGCTCCCCTTCTGGAAGGGCGACTCCCTGGGCCGGCCGGTGGACTTGGGCCGCGCCCTCGGCGCGTTTATGCGCGAACTGGCGGCGTCCGACGTCGGGCCGGCCACCGAGCGGTGCAAGGCCAGCGGACTGGACGATTACGCCGCGAACAACCTGATCCAGTACCTCGCCGAACAACGGCTCGCCACCGAGGTGGTCCCCAGCGACACGACCCTCGTGGTGGAACGCTTCCACGACGAGCTCGGCGACTGGCGCGTGGTGCTGCACAGCCCCTTCGGCATGCCCGTCCACGCACCGTGGGCCCTGGCCGTGGGCCAGCGCCTGCAGCAGCGCTACGGGATGGACGGCTCGGCCATGGCCGCCGACGACGGCATCGTGCTGCGCGTGCCCGTGATGGAGGATGAGCCGCCGGGCGCCGAGTTGTTCCTGTTCGACCCGGAGGAAATCGAGCAGATCGTGACGGCGGAGGTCGGCGGGAGCGCCCTCTTCGCCTCCCGGTTCCGCGAGTGCGCGGCCCGCGCGTTGCTCCTGCCCCGGCAGAATCCCGGCAAGCGGCAGCCCTTGTGGCAGCAGCGGCAGCGTTCGGCGCAGCTGCTGGATGTTGCCCGGAAGTACCCGACGTTCCCGATTGTCCTCGAGACGGTCCGCGAGTGCCTGCAGGATGTCTACGACCTTCCGGCGCTGAAGGACATCGCCGCGTCGGTCGAGCGCCGCGAGCTCAGGATCGTCCAGACCACCACCCAGCAGCCCTCACCATTCGCGAAGTCCTTGCTCTTTGGCTACGTGGCCCAGTTCCTCTACGAAGGCGACTCCCCGCTGGCGGAGCGCCGGGCCGCCGCCCTGGCCCTCGATTCCACCCTGCTCAACGAGCTCATGGGCCGCGTGGAGCTGCGCGAACTGCTGGATGCGAAGGTCATCGAGGCCACCGAGCGCGAACTGCAGCGGCTGGCCCGCGACCGCCAGGTGCGCGGGCTGGAGGGCGTCGCGGACCTCCTGCGCCTCCTCGGTCCGCTCTCGCCGGACGAGGTCGCCGCCCGACTGGAGCCGGTGGCGGGCCCAGCCCAGGGAAGCGAGGCTGCCGGGACCGCCGGGGCTGACCAGACTGACCAGGGGGGCCTGCCTGTCGAAACCCCGGCAACCGAGGCCTACGCCGCCGCCCACCTCACCGCACTGCAGCGGGCCAACCGGGCGATCAAGGTCAACATCGGCGGCATCGAACGCTTCGCGGCCGTCGAGGATGCCGCCCGGCTCCGGGATGCCCTCGGCGTGCCGCTGCCCATGGGTGTGCCGCTGGCCTTCATCGAACCGGTCGCGGACCCCCTCGGCGACCTCGTCTCGCGCTACGCCCGCACGCACGGGCCCTTCACCGCCGCCGAGGCCGCGGCGCGGCTGGGACTGGGCGTCGCCGTCGTCGGCACGGCACTGAAGCGGCTGGCCGCGGACGGACGCGTGGTGGAAGGAGAGTTCCGCCCGCACGCTGCGCCACCGGCGGGCACGTCAGCCAGCACGGCAGCCGGCGGTGAAGAATCCGAGGTGGAGGGATCCGGCGAGGAGGCATTCCAGCCCGCCGTTTTGCCTCCCCTTTTGCCTGCGGCGGGTGTGAGCGAATGGTGCGACGCCGAAGTCCTCCGCAGGCTGCGCCGCCGTTCCCTCGCCGCGCTCCGCGCCGAAGTCGAACCGGTGGACGCCGCCGCCTACGGCCGATTCCTTCCCGCCTGGCAGAACGTGCGGACCCCGGGCGGCCGCGGGCAGTCCGCGCTCCGCGGCCTGGACGGCATTATCACGGCCATCGACCAGCTCTCCGGCGTGCCCATTCCGGCCTCGGCATGGGAGCCGCTTGTCCTGGCCAGCCGCGTCTCCAACTACCAGCCGGCCATGCTGGACGAGCTCATGGCCGCCGGCGAGGTCCTCTGGTCCGGTGCCGGCTCGCTGCCCGGCAACGACGGCTGGGTGAGCCTGCACCTCGCCGATTCGGCCGAACTGACGCTGAACCCGTCCATCGACTTCGAACCCGGCGACGCGCAGCGACGGCTCCTCGAGCACCTGCAAAACAACGGCGGCGGCTACTTCTTCCGGCAGCTGACCGAGGTTGCCGGCGGCATGGATTCGGTGCTCAGCGACCAGGACGTGGTGGCCGCACTCTGGGATCTCGCCTGGGCGGGCCGGATTACCGGCGACACGTTCGCCCCCGTCAGGGCCCTGATCGCCGGCGGGCACACCGCGCACCGGCAGGTGGGGCGCGCCCCGCGGGCCCGCGCGCCGCGGCTCAGCCGGCTCGGACGGGCGCACGGCACCGGCCTGCTCGGATCACCGGGACTCACCGGCGGCCGGTACGGATCCGTGACCGGCACCGCGCCCGCTCCCCCGCTCGCCGCGGGACGCTGGTCCGCGCTGCCCTCCCCGGAGCTCGATCCCACCATCCATGCCCGGGCCACCGCGGAGCTGCTGCTGGACCGCTACGGCGTGGTCACCCGCGGCTCGGTCATGGCAGAAAACATCCTCGGCGGCTTCGGCCTCATGTACAAGGTGCTGGCCCGGCTCGAGGAAGCCGGACGCTGCCGCCGCGGCTACTTCATCGAACACCTCGGTGCGGCGCAGTTCGCCGTCCCGGCCACGGTGGACCGGCTGCGGTCCTACGTCGAGGACGCCGAGTTGCACAAGGCCGAGCCGGTGGCCCTGGCCCTCGCCGCGACCGACCCCGCCAACCCGTACGGCGCCGCACTGCCGTGGCCTGCCCTCAACGTCGACGCCGGCACCGGCCACCGCCCGGGCCGGAAGGCCGGCGCCCTCGTGGTCCTGGTCGACGGCGCCCTGGCGCTTTATGTCGAGCGCGGCGGCAAGACCCTGCTCGCGTTCATCGACGACCCCGACGTCCTGGCCGCGGCCGGCACGGCCCTGGTGGGTGTGGTGACCCGCGGCGCGGTGGACAAGCTGATCATGGAAAAGGTCAACGGCCACGGCATCCTGGACACCCCGGTGGCGGCTGCCCTCGCCCAGGCCGGGGCCTATTCCACGCCCAAGGGACTGAGGATCCGTGCCTGAGGGCGATTCGGTCTTCCGCGCCGCCGCACAGCTGCACGCTGCCCTGGCCGGGAAGGAACTGGTCTCCTCCGACTTCCGGGTCCCGCGCTTCGCCACCCTGAAACTCGGCGGCTGGACCGTGGCCGAGGTGGTGCCCCGCGGCAAGCACCTGCTGATGCGCGTCCAGGGCCCGACGCCCAGAGACCGGCTCACCATCCATTCGCACCTGAAGATGGAGGGCAGCTGGCAGGTCTACCCGCCCGGGGGCCGCTGGCGGAAGCCCGGCTTCACGGCCCGCTGCGTGCTGCGGACCGCCACGGCCGACGCCGTCGGGTTCTCCCTGGGCATCCTTGAGGTGGTCCGGACCGATCAGGAGGACACCATCGTGGGGCACCTCGGCCCGGACCTGCTGGGCCCGGACTGGGACGCGGCCGAGGCCGAACACCGGCTGCTCGCGGCTCCGGACGTTCCTATCGGCGTCGCCCTGCTGGACCAGAGCAAGCTGGCGGGGATCGGAAACATCTACCGGTGCGAGGCCTGCTTCCTCGCGGGCGTCCATCCGGCGTCGCCCGTCTCGGCAGTGCCGGATCTGGCCGCCATCATTACCGACGCCCAGGTCCTGCTCTCCGCCAACCTCGGGCCGGGCCGGCGGACCACCGTGCTGAACGCGCGGGGCGTGCCGGTGGGCCGCACCGCCGGGCGTCCCGGTTACTGGGTTTACCGGCGCGAGCACCAGCCGTGCCTCAAATGCGGCACTCCGATCCGCCGCGGCGTCCTGGGCAAGGAGAACGGCGCCGGCACTTTGACCGAGGAACGGGACATCTACTACTGCCCCACCTGCCAGCCCCTGCCGGGCCCCGGGACAGAAGGCGCCGGCTGACGGCGCCCGCGGGAATTAACCCGCGGAAATCAATCGGCCGGCCCGCTGCCCGCCGCCACAGGGACTGCCGTCCCGGCAACGGCGGCTTCCGTTTCAGTTCCGGACGCTTCAGTTCCGGCCGTTTCAGTTCCGGACGCTTCAGTTCCTGCCGCAGGGACCGGACGCGCTTCCGGAACGGTGAACCGCGGCAGCAGCAACTGCACCAGGGGGCCAATGGCCAGCGCGTACAGCACCGTGCCCACACCGACCGAGCCGCCCAGCAGCCAGCCCGCGCCAAGGACCACCACTTCAATGCCGGTGCGGCAAACCCGGACCGGCCAGCCCGTCCGCCGGGCGAGGCCCGTCATGAGCCCGTCCCGTGCGCCCGGGCCCAGGCGGGCGCCGATGTAGCAGGCGGAGGCGACGCCGTTGAGCAGCACGGCCCCGACGAGCAGGCAGATCTGGCCGCCCAGATGCGAAAACTGTGGAATCAGGGCCAGCCCGATGTCCGCGAAGACCCCCACCAGCACCGCGTTGCACAGGGTTCCGACGCCGGGCCATTGCCGGAGCGGGATCCACAGCAGCAGCACCAGGAAGCTGACAACAACCACCACCGTGCCGAGGCTGAGCCCGGTCCTGGCCGCCAGCCCCTGGTGGAGCACGTCCCACGGCGCCGTGCCGAGGCTGGCGCGGATGACCATGGCGAGGGAAATGCCGTAAAGAGCGAGGCCGATGAGGAGCTGGAGGAGTCTGCGGGTCAACATGGTCTCCATCCTCCACGAAAACTGGCCTTGCAATCCATAGCCAGTTTGAAATACTGGCTCTATGTCCGTCTCTTTGACTCCGGGGTCGCTGGCCCGCCTGCTGGGCGAGTGGAACGTCGGTGCCGCCCCCGCTTACCGCGAGCTGGCCGACGTCGTCCGCCTGCTCATCCTCGACGGCCGCGTAGCCCTGGACGTCGCCCTGCCGAGCGAGCGCTCGCTGGCAGCGGCCCTTGGCATCAGCCGCACCACGGTGACGGCGGCCTACGCCCTGCTGCGAGAGCAGGGTTTCCTCAGCAGCGGCCAGGGCAGTCGGAGCCGGAGCTGCATCCCAAGCCAGGGGCCCTTGCATGCCGGCGGCCACGACGGAGCCCTGCGGCTAAGTGGCGCGCCCGGCCTGGCGGTGCCGGACGGGATCCTGGACCTGGCTTACGCCTCCCTGCCCGCGAGCGGCGAAGTGGTGCACCGGGCGTTTGCCGCGGCCCTGACCGAATTGCCGGCCCTGCTGCCTGGCTTCGGCTACGACGCCCTGGGCGTGGGCCCGCTCCGGGAAGCCATTGCGGCCCGGTACACCGCCGCCGGGGTCCCGACAACGGCCGCGCAGGTCCTGGTCACCTCCGGCGCCCAGCACGCGCTGAACATTGTGCTCCGCACATTGGCCGGGCGGTCCGGGACCAAGGTGCTGGTGGAGCATCCGAGCTACCCGAACGCCCTCGACGCGATCCGGGCTGCGGGCTGCCGACCGGTCCCGGTGGCCATGCCTGCCGCAACACCCGGCGGCACAGGCCATAACGGCGCAGTCCACGGCGGCCGTCTCCACAGCCCAGGCGGTAACGGTCTTGCCCACAACGGCGCAGGCGGCTGGGACCTCGAGGCCATGGAAACGGCGCTGCTCCAGCAGCGGCCCGCGATGGCATACGTGGTGCCGGACTTCCACAACCCCACCGGCCGGCTGATGCCCGATTCCCAGCGGCGCCGGCTCGTGAAGGCGGCCGCGGCGTCGGGCACTGTGCTGGTGGTGGACGAGACGCTGCGCGAGTTGAACCTCGACGGCGCCGCCTCGACCCCCATGGCCGCTTTCAGCCCGGCGGTGGTCTCCCTCGGTTCCCTCAGCAAGTCGCACTGGGCAGGGCTGCGCACCGGCTGGATCCGCGCCAGCGAGCCCCTCATTCAGCGTTTCGCCGCTGCCCGCACCACCCTGGACCTGGGCGGGCCGGTGGTGGAGCAGCTCGCCGGGGCGCATCTGGTCAATGCCATGACGGAGCCGCTCCCCGACAGGCTGGCCGCGCTGCGCGGGAACCGGCACAAACTGGTGGAACTGATTCGGGAGCACCTGCCCGGTTGGGAGCCCGAATGGCCCGTCGGCGGCCTGTCCGTCTGGTGCCGACTCCCGGCGCCGATCAGCACGGCACTGGCGGTGCTGGCCCCCGACGTCGGGATCCGGCTCGCCGCCGGCCCCCGGTTCGGCGTCGGCGGCGCGTTTGAGCAGTACTTGCGGTTGCCGTTCACGCTGCCACCGGAGCAGCTGGAGACGGCCGTGCTGGCATTGCGTTCGGCGCAGGACCGGCTGGAGGCCTCCCCGCAGCTGCGGCGCAACCTGTCGTCCCCGCCGGCCGCGGCCATCGCCTGAGACCGGGCGCCCTCGGGCCCGCCCTGCGACGCCCTTTCTTTCCCGCGTCTCGAGGTCGCCGGAAACGTCCGAAGTCGCCGGTCGATTCCGGCGACTTCGGCCCGTTCCGGCGATCTCGAACGTTCAGGGCATCGCCAGACGGGATCCGCGTCGCAGGAACTAGGCGTAGACCTTCGCCAGGAACCCGGTCCAGGCTTGGGCCGTCGCCCTGGCGTCCCCGCTGCCGCTGAAGTCGTGCACGGTCATGCCCACCGGCGCGCCGAAGGCGTTGCGCCCGAAGAAGCGGTACATCGTGTCCGCGGTCCGCAGGCCGAGGAAGTTCTCGTTGGAGAAGTCCACTTCGCCGGCCAGCGGCCCGACGCCGTCGAGCTCCAGTTCCACCGTCTCGCCCGGAGCGGCAGTGTCGACGCCAAGGGCCCGCTTGAGCCGGTCGAAGCCGTCCGGGGTCTGCGAAGCCGCGGGTGCCTGGATGTCCGCGAAGACCACGGGCTTGCCGTCGAAGTACTTCAGGTACTGGCACAGGGTGTGCAGATAGAACGCCGTGTGCTTGCTGGCGCCGTCGTACTGCTCATCCCAGTTGTCCGCGAAGATGCCGCTGTGCACATAGTGCAGCCGGGCCCGGCCACCGTCGAGCGGTTCCAGGACGTGCTCCAGCTGGTTGAACCAGCCATCCGGACCGTCCATCCGGGACACCAGATGGGAGGGGTATTCGTCCACGGTCCGGACCGCCGGCCATTGGTCCGTGGGGAACATCCAGGCCGGAGTGTCCTTGGTGACGGCCTCCCACACCCGTTCCGGGGTACCGGGCAGTTCGGTGTCGTAGACGATTTCGAATTTCCGTTGGTCAGTCATTGTCCTGCTCCTTGGCTTGTGGGGTTGTCTGTGGGGTTGCTGTTGGTGGGGTTGCTGTTTGTGGGGTTGCTGTTTGTGGGGTTGCTGTTTGTGGGGTTGCTGTTTGTGGGGTTGCTGTTTGTGGGGTTGCTGTTTGTGGGGTTGCTGTTTGTGGGGTAGCTGTTGGTGGGGTTGCTGTTTGTGGGGTAGCTGTTGGTGGGGTTGCTGTTTGTGGGGTTGCTGTTTGTGGGTCTGAGTGCGCTGCCTTCGGCTGCGGCGCCTTGAGCGCCGGGTGCAGCGCGACGACCAGCCGGTGCTTGCGTCCCTCCGGCCGGCGACCTGCCTGGGAACCTGCCTGCGGATCTGCCGGGGAACCTGCGGGGAGGTCACCGCCGTCGTGGTACTTATCCACGAGCCTGGTCACTGCGACCCCGAGCTCCTCGGTGAAGGCCGCCCGGTCCGCCGCCGAACGGAAGGTGATCTCGCCGTCAATGGCAAAGGTGGCGAGTTTCTGCCGGGCCGCAGCCGCCCCGGCGATCAGTTGCCCCATCTCCTGGACCATGCGGGCAGCGAGTGCCAGCAGCCAGAAGGCGGAAAAGCGGTCCGAGAACCGGTGCGGGTCCGGCGCCACCGAGGCCAGCGCCGCCGGCGAAATCAGGTACGACGCCGCCGTCGCCCGCAGAATGCGTTCGGTCACGTTGCCGCGCCGCCGCTCCTCGACGAGCTCGACGAGCCCATGCCGCTCGAGCGCTTTGAGATGGTAGTTCACCTTCTGCCGCGGCAGGCCCACCTTCGCGGCGAGCTGCGTCGCAGATCCGGGCTCGGCCAGTTCGCGCAGGATCCGCGTCCGGATCGGGTCCAGCGAGGCCTCGGCCGCGGCCGGATCCTCAATCACTCCGATGTCCAACATGCTTCCAGTCTGCCTTCCGACAATTTTATTTGTCAAGAACTTTTTTCTCGTCGGCGCTCGTGTGCGGGTGGCGGCGCATGGCGACGTCGCCGGAAGCCTACGAGGTCGCCGGATGTTTCCGGCGACCTGGCACGGGTCCAGCGAACTGAAGCTCGGGCCCGCGGCGGGAGAGGACGGCGGGCGGGAGGGGACGGCGGGTAGGCGAGGGAGTCGGGCGGCGGCAGCGCGCGGGGCGTGACGGGCACAGGTCGGCGGCGCATGGCGAGTTCGCCGGAAGCGTCCTAGGTCGCCGTACGATTCCGGCGACCTGGCACGAGTCCAGCGAACTGGAGCACGGGCCTCGCGGGAGAGCACGGCGGGCGGTGACTGCGGGAAGGCGAGGGACCCGGACGGCGGGGGTGTGACGGGCGCAGGGCGGGGGTGGCATCGCGAGTTCGCCGGAAGCG
>NZ_JBFTKI010000026.1:0-62670 GCF_056395875.1 Arthrobacter sp. 05T45
GGACTTTGCGAAGCCTGCAACCACACCAAAGAAACCCCCGGCTGGAAAGCACGCCCCAGCCCCGAAGCCGCACCCGGATCCGCCTCGAGCATCGGCGCGAGGCACACCATCGAACTCACCACCCCCACCGGCCACACGTACCGTTCCACCTCGCCACCCCTGCCGGGAACACCGCTCCGGCCATCAGCCGCAGACCAGCCAGGCTCCGAGCCCGGTTCCCGCCAGCTTCACCTGATCCGGGTACGGGCGAAGGCCCTCAAGAGCCGCAAACGCGTTGCCGTCGCGGCGGCCTAAGTGCTATGAGGGCCGTACAAAGCGCGATGAGGGCCGGACAAAACGCGAGCACCGCACAAACACGTGTGCCGCCGTCGAGTCTTACAACTCGACGGCGGCACATCACCAGGCGCAGTGCCAGGCACATCACTGGGCTCTGGCCCTAGGCCCGGGAGCCTCAGGTCCGGAACATTAGGACAACCAGGAGCCTCAGGTCTGGAACTCTACGACAACCGGGCGGGCAGCGTCTTGGGCTTGAAGGAAGGCCGGGTGGCCTCGTACGCGGTGATGTCGGGTTCGTGCTTCAGGGTCAGCCCGATGTCGTCCAGGCCCTCGAGGAGGCGCCACCGCGTGTAGTCATCAATCTCGAACGGAGCCACAATGTTGCCGCACTGCACGGTCTTGGACACGAGGTCCACCGTCACCTCGGTACCCGGGGCGTTTTCAAGTTCTTTCCAAATGAGCTCGATGTCATCCTGGGCGACTTCGGCGGCAAGCAGGCCCTGCTTGCCGGAGTTGCCGCGGAAGATGTCGGCAAAGCGGGAGGACAGGACCGTCTTGAAGCCGAAGTCCTTCAGCGCCCAGACGGCGTGCTCGCGTGAGGAGCCGGTGCCGAAGTCGGGACCGGCCACCAGAACGGATCCTGCATTGAACGGCGCCTGGTTCAGGATGAAGGACGGGTCCTTGCGCCACGCGGCGAAGAGCGCGTCCTCAAAGCCGGTGCGCGTGATGCGCTTGAGGTACACGGCGGGGATGATCTGGTCCGTGTCGACGTTGCTCTGGCGCAGCGGGACACCGATTCCGGTGTGAGTGGTGAACTTTTCCATGGCGGATCCTTCGGGACTATGTGGATCGAAACTGTATGGATCGAGGCTGTGTGGAGCGAGGCTTCGGATCTGGGCGGGAAAGGCGGAGACTACGCGGCGCCGACTCGGACCGCCGCGGACTCCGGAGCAGGGTCCAGATCCGACGGCGAACTCAGGGTGCCTCGGACTGCCGTCGCCGCAGCGACCACGGGCGAGACGAGGTGGGTGCGGCCGCCCTTGCCCTGGCGCCCCTCGAAGTTGCGGTTGGACGTGGAGGCGCAGCGCTCCCCCACCTCCAGCTGGTCCGGGTTCATGCCCAGGCACATGGAGCAGCCGGCGAAGCGCCACTCGGCCCCGAAGTCCTTGAAGACCTTGTCCAGGCCCTCGGCTTCAGCCTCGAGCCGGACGCGGGCGGAGCCGGGCACCACCAGCATGCGCACGGCCGGGTCCTTGGTCCGGCCCCGGATGATGTCGGCGGCGGCCCGGAGGTCCTCCATCCGGGAGTTCGTGCAGGAGCCCAGGAACACCGTGTCCACCCGGATGTCCTTCATCGGGGTGCCGGCCTCGAGCCCCATGTACTGCAGGGCGCGTTCGGCGGCGGCCTTGGCGTTTTCATCGCCGAAGTCATCGGGCGACGGCACCTTTGCGGACAGCGACACGCCCTGGCCCGGGTTGGTTCCCCACGTCACGAACGGTTCCAGGGTGTCGGCGTCGAGGTCCACCTCGACGTCGAACGCTGCGTCGTCGTCGGTGTGCAGCGTGTTCCAGTATTCGACGGCGGCATCCCAGTCGGCGCCCTCGGGCGCATGCGGGCGGCCGTGCATGTAGTCGTAAGTGGTCTGGTCCGGAGCCACCAGCCCGGCGCGGGCGCCGGCCTCGATGGACATGTTGCAGATGGTCATCCGGGCTTCCATGGACAGCGCACGGATGGCGGAGCCGCGGTATTCCAGCACGTAGCCCTGCCCGCCGCCGGTGCCGATCTTGGCGATGACGGCCAGGATGATGTCCTTGGCGCTCACGCCGGGGCGCAGCGTGCCCTCAACATTGATCGCCATGGTCTTGAACGGCTTCAGGGACAGCGTCTGGGTGGCCATGACGTGCTCCACCTCGGAGGTGCCGATGCCCATGGCGAGCGCTCCGAAGGCGCCGTGGGTTGAGGTGTGCGAGTCACCGCAGACCACGGTCATGCCGGGCTGTGTGAGGCCCAGCTGGGGGCCCACCACGTGCACGATTCCCTGTTCGGCGTCGCCGAGGGAGTGCAGGCGGACGCCAAACTCCTGGCAGTTGTTGCGCAGGGTCTGGATCTGGGTCCGGCTGGTGAGATCGGCAATTGGCTTGTCGATATCCAGCGTGGGAGTGTTGTGGTCCTCGGTGGCGATGGTGAGGTCCGGACGGCGCAGCTTGCGGCCGGCGAGCCGCAGACCTTCAAAGGCCTGCGGCGACGTCACCTCGTGCACCAGGTGGAGGTCAATGAAGAGGAGATCCGGCTGGGCGTTGGCTCCTTCGCCGTCCCCCTTGCGCACTACGTGCGCGTCCCAGACCTTCTCGGCCAGTGTCTTTGCCACGGCCTGCTCCCTTCACTGCGGTAAGTATTGTGCGTTCCGACGGACTATCTCCTCCACTGAACCAGCACAGCCAAGTAATACGCCAGCGCGTTGACTTGCATCTCAGATAATGAGACGTCAATATCATTACATGGACAATTCTAGTGGAGTCGGTGTCATCGATAAAGCGGCCCATGTGCTTGACGCACTTGAGGCCGGCCCCACCACCTTGGCGCAGCTGGTGGCGGCCACGGGACTGGCCCGGCCCACCGTGCACCGGCTGGCTCTCGCGCTGGTGCACCACAGGCTCGTGAGCCGCGATATCCAGGGCCGCTTCGTGCTCGGGAGCCGTCTGGTGGAACTGGCCTCCGCCGCCGGCGAGGACCGCCTCATCGCCTCCGCCGGCCCCGTGCTCATGCAGCTGCGCGACGCCACCGGCGAAAGCGCCCAAATCTTCCGCCGCCAGGGTGACTGGCGCGTCTGCGTGGCCTCCGCCGAACGCCCGATCGGGCTGCGCGACACCATCCCCGTCGGCACCCAGCTGTCCATGAAGGCCGGCTCCGCCGCCCAGGTGCTGCTGGCGTGGGAGGACCACGACCGCCTCCTGGAAGGCCTCCAGTCCGCCCGCTTCACCCCCACCGTCCTGGCCGGAGTACGACGCCGGGGCTGGGGCCAGAGCCTCGGCGAACGCGAGCCCGGTGTCGCCTCCGTTTCGGCCCCCGTCCGCGGGCCGTCCGGCCGCGTGATTGCCGCGGTGTCCATCTCCGGCCCGATCGAGCGCCTGACCCGCCAACCGGGGCGCCTGCACGCCGAAGTGGTCTGCAACGCCGGCCGTGTCCTGACGGAAGCGCTGCGCAAGACCAACGACTAAGTATGCTGTGCCCATGAACAGCTATGTGGTCTTCCTGCGGGGCATCAACGTGGGCGGCATCAATATCAAGATGGCCGATCTCAAGAACGCCCTGAAGTCCCGGCCATTTTCGGGTGTCGTGACCCTGTTGGCCAGCGGCAACGTCGTGCTGGCCAGCGAGCTGGATCCGGCCGGCGTCAAAAAGGAATTCGAGGCGTGCCTGCGGGAAACCTTCGGCTACGACGCCTGGGTGGTGGTGCTCACCGCGGGCCGTGTGGCAGCACTGGTGGAGGCCTGCCCCTACCCGGCCGACGACGCGTCCACCCATACGTACCTGACGCTCGCCTCTGATGAAGAGGTCCTCTCGGAGCTGCTCGAGGCAGGCAGGGCCTTGGACGGGGCCGAGCTCACCCGGCTGGGCCCGGAAGCCCTGGCCTGGCTCGCCCCCGCCGGCGGCACTCTGGACAGCCCTTTCAGCAAGCTCTCCTCGAAGGCGAAGTACAAGGCTGCCACCACCACACGCAACCTCCGCACCATGATCAAGGTCCGCGACGCCGCGGCCGGGATTTAGGCAGGCCGCATCCGGCCGGACCCGCACGGACGGCTCACTGCCGACCCGCGGCGGCCTTCAGCGCGGCCATGAACTTCGCCAGGCGGCTGAGCTCACGTTCCACGGGCGCCACGACGAGTTCCCCCGCGACGACGGCGACGGCGGCTGTCAGTCGCTTCCGTGCCACGGCACTGCGTGACGCTGCCGCGGCTCCGGAGATGAACCGCGCCCCAATCGCCAGGACGATGCCCAGCAGCACTCCCCCGGCGATCATCACCGTAGGAACCGGCCAGCCCTGGACCCGTGGGACCTCTGGCACCGGCAGTTGCAGGTAGCCGATCGCAGCCAGGACTCCCAGCCACGCGAACCCGGCCAGGGCCGTCACCAAGGCGAGCCACTGAACCGTGTTGAACCCACCCCACCACCAGGACTTCCTGCCAGCGGACAACTCTGTGGAGGCAATTGCCTGGTCCAGTGCATCCGGCAGCCGGTCGTTTCCTTCCCGGGCGGCGCCGCGGATGGCCGCCCGCCACGGGCCAGGGGCACCGGCGGACGCCGCCTCAGCGAATTCCCGGACGGCGGCATCGGTCCGCGCCTGTTCCGGCGCCCCGGCAGGCGGCAGCGAGGTCCGGTTCAGCTCAGGCTTGGCTCCCTCGCGGCGCAGGTTCAGACGCCGCAACGGATCCGGCCGGAATCTGGCCAGCCAGCGGGTCACGGGCCAGCCCGTGCGCCGGGTTGCCTCCAGCCGGTAGGACCGGGCGACGGCGTCGACCACCAACGGCACATTGGCGGCCACAGCCAACTCCCCCGCCAGCCGGGCCTTGGCCGCCGCCGTCGCACCGGCGGCCGTCCCGCCACCGGCGGCCGTCGTGCCACCCGTGGGCAGGCCGGACGCCTCGGCAAGCCGGGCGGCGGCCAGCGTGACATCTGCCGCAAGTCGCTGTGACATCGCTTTACGCTGCATCGCCACCTGCCGGATCGCGGCCCGCACCTTGTCCACCCCC
The DNA here is from genome assembly GCF_056395875.1 of Arthrobacter sp. 05T45. NCBI lineage: Bacteria > Bacillati > Actinomycetota > Actinomycetes > Micrococcales > Micrococcaceae > Arthrobacter > Arthrobacter sp. 05T45. The sequence continues at coordinate 5,028 of NZ_JBFTKI010000026.1, forward strand.
GTCCCCAGCACGGCGGAAGCCCCGAGGACCTGAACTTTGTCCAGCCCGTCCCGCGCCAGGATAGCTGTGAGGGATTCCAGGACCGGCCGGACCTCGTGCTCCGGGAGCCTGTCGATTTGGTTGAGCACCACGATCGTCACGGCCCCGTGCGAGGACAGCGGTGCCAGGAAATCGTTGTGCACGGCGGCGTCGGCATATTTCTGCGGATCGACGACCCAGACGAGGACGTCCACCAGGCCCACCATCCGCTGCACAATCTCACGGTTGGCGGCCCTGGTCGAGTCAAAGTCCGGCAGGTCCAGAAGGATCAGCCCGGTGTCGTCGTCGGCGAACCCTTTGATCGGTGCCGCAGCGTGGCGCTTTCGGACCTCCAGCCAATCCAGCAGCGCATCGCTGCCCTGGACGCCCCAAATGCCCGCCAGCGGCTCGGTGGTGGTCGGCCTGCGCACGGCCGCCGTCGCGATCTCCTCGCCGCTTACGGCATTGAAAAGCGATGACTTGCCGCTGCCGGTGGCTCCAAAAAACCCGACCACCGTGTGGTCTCCGGACAGCGACCGCCGCGAACTCGCGCGGTCGAGCACCTGCAGGACACCGGCCAGGATCTCCTCCGGGAGGACTCCGGATGAGAGCTCCGTGGCGCTGTTGAGCGCTTCCAGCCTGCGATCGAGCTGGGACGTCTCGCGGGCGGCCGCATGACGGCTCATGACGTGGCCGCCAGCCGGCGCAGTGCCGCCGCATGCCCGGCAATGGCTGAGGGCGGCACGCCGCCGTCGACCTCCAGCCGGGTCAAGAACCGCCGACACTCCGCAGCCAGCAGGCCCTGGCACCGCAGATGCAGGTCTTCGCGCGCGGTCCGGGCCAGCCGGCGGACGGCGTCCTCCCCGAATACTGCCTCCAGGAGGCGCTGACCCACGACGGCGGTGCCGCCGGCAACTCCGATCTCAAGCCCGGTCAGGCCCGCGGTCATGGAGAACACCACAATCATCAAGGCAGCGCCGAGGCCGTTGATTCCGAAGGACAACCAGCGGGCCTGGGTGCGCTTGCCCTGGCCTTCGGTGCGGATGAGTTCCATCAGGCTCCCCTGCCAAGCGCGGATTTCGGCCGCCACAGCATCCGCGAAGCCCTCGGAGGCACCGGAAAGATCGTCGGTGCCCAGCACCTGCCTTCCGGCGGGGTCTGAACGCCACCGCTGGTCGGTGTGCTCGGCGGCCTTGGCGGCTTGATCGACAATGACCGCCTGCAGTCCCGTTTCGATCGCGGTTTCCACCCTGACCGCAGGCGCCGGTTCACCCCGGACGAACGCGCCCACGCGGTCACGGAAGCGTCCGATGTTCTGTTCCATGGCGCGGAAGAATTCCCCGGTCCCGACGAAGTCCTGCCAGCGCGCCAGCACTTCGCCGCGCAGCAGTGCGCCGTCGCGGGTGGCCTCGAGGATCCTGGCTACGGCGTCGTCATAGGCGTTGCGGGCGTCGGCTGCGAGAACATCGGCTGCGTGCTGCTGTTCGGACAGCGCCCGCTCCCCCGCGTCGGCGCGGTGGGCGAGCGCGAGGAGGGTGCCGTTGAGGGTGCGCCGGGCGATTCCGGCCCGTCCCGCGGCGTCCCCGGCCAGCTTCCCGAGCCAAACGCGCAGCGGCTCGACGGCCCCTGCAGGAAGCATCCCCGCGGCACCCAGCGGCAGCTCCGGCACCACAAACAGTTTGGCGGCCCCCAGCCCTTCCCGGCTGAGCATGGCCTGCAGATCCGCGCTAACCTCCGCTTCCGCCGCTGGCGGCACCCGGTCCAGGACCACGGCCACCATGATGTCGCGGGAGGCCGCATCCAGGAGCAGGCGCCAGGGCACGGCGTCGGCATACCGGTTGGCTGTGGTGACAAACACCCAGAGGTCTGCGGCGGCAAGCAACTGCCCGGCCAGCTGCCGGTTGTTCTCGGAAATGGAGTCGACGTCGGGCGCGTCGACCAGGGCGATTCCGGGCGGGACCGCGGAGTCGGAGACAAGGACCAGGGAGGTCACCGGGCCGGGATCCAACGCCGCATCAGCCGGGGCCGGCGCCCGGCCGTCCACGAGGGCACCCCGGATGCGGCCCAGGGCCGGCAGCACCCGCTGGCCCTCAAACCAGGCGGCGTCGGCGGGATGGTGCAGCAGGATGGGCTGGCGGGTGGTGGGGCGGATCGCACCGGCCCGCGTGACGGGGTGGCCCACCAGGGCGTTGACCAGGGTGGATTTTCCGGCCCCGGTGGAACCGCCCACCACGGCCAGCAGGGGCGCGTCGAGGCTGCGGTACCGGGGCAGGATGTAGTCATCGAGTTGAGCCACGGCCCTTCGAAGGTCCAGGCGCGTTTGGTCCGTCCCGGGCAGGGCGAGCGGCAGCCGGAGGGCCGCGAGGTCCTGCCGCACTGCCTCCAGGAGGGCCACGCCGGTTGCGGCCCCGGGGCCGGTTTCATGGGAGCTCACTGCATCATCATGCCAGTTCAGAACGTGGTTCCTGCGGGGGCGCCGCTGCGCGGAACCAAAGCGCCATGCGCAGCGCCTAGCGGGACTCGGAGCGCCGGCAATACGCCGGCGGACGAGTCTCGCCTGGAAGCCCAGCCATCGGGGGAAACGAAAAACGGCCCCGGGCTGATGCCCGGGACCGTTTTCATTGTGACCCCAGCGGGATTCGAACCCGCGTTACCGCCGTGAGAGGGCAGCGTACTAGGCCGCTATACGATGGGGCCGCGTACTTCCTGAACAGCATTTCTGCCATTCAAGCCAAATGATTGTTTCATACATTTGGCCGCCGTTTCAAATCGGACCAGCCGATTCAAAACTTCCGAATTTCAGCGGAAACCCGCGGAACTTCAGAGCTGGGATACCAGGACTCGAACCTAGAATGACGGTACCAGAAACCGTAGTGTTGCCAATTACACCATATCCCAAAGGCACTTTCGCTCCGGATGTTTGGGCCTAAACCCTCGCTCCCGGCGCCTCAGCACGAGTAATTACTTTACCCGAGAGTTTTCACTTCCACAAATCGGGCGTACGGCGGCGGGATCGGGCCGCCGGGGCGGGCCGCGCGCGGCGTCGATGGCCGCAATACCCGCGCCAGCCCTTGCCAATCCGGCGGAAACACGTTTACGCTCGGTAAGTTACCAACGAGTAACCACCCCTCCCCCACTCCGTTGCGGGCAGCTTTGCGCTCATTTTCCGGTGTTAGCTGCGTCACAGCTGCTGGGGTGGCCGACAGCAGAGCCGCTGCCGGCGGGAACGTCGAGAGGAATCATGTGCCACAGAGTCGTGCCGCTATCAGCAAGACCCGGACCCGTGCGCAGCAAATCGCCATCGCCACCCTGGCGTTGCTGCTCATGGCCCTGCTGGGGTTCTATACCCTCGTCACGGGCCGCATCACGGACGGTTCGGCCACGCTCAAGGACGGGGCCGCCCAGGCGTCCGCCGGAGCCGGCCAGCTGGACGACGGCGCCGGGAAACTCGCCAACGGCGCCAGCCTGGCCGATACCGGGGCCGGAAAACTTTCCGCGGGGGCGGAAAAGATCTCCTCGGGCATCAGCACCCAGCTGGCACCAGGGGCGGACAAGCTCCAGGCCGGTGCCGGCCAGATGGCCGAAGGTGCCGTCAAGATCGAAGCCGACGTCACCAGCAAGCTGGCCCCCGGCGTCTACAAAGTCGACGACGGTGCGCAGAAGCTCGCGGCGGGGGCCGTGCAGCTTTCGGCCGCGCTGACGCCGACGCCGGCGGGCAACGCAGAGAACAACCTCGCCGACGGGGCCACCCGGCTCGACGGCGGCGCTGCCCGGCTGGCCGGCGGCACCGCAGCGCTGGCAGGCGGCACGGACCAGCTCAAGGGCTACCGCGGCGCCAACGGCAATCCGGAGGCCGGAACCGGGACCGCGGCCCTGGCTCAGGCGCTGGAACTGCTGGAGGAGGCGGCGGATGACCCGGTCAAGGGGCTCGTTCCGCTTTCGGTGGTGAAAGACAAGATCGCCAAGATCACCGCGGGCGCGCACAAGCTCGACGCCGGTGCCAGCCAGCTGCAGGCCGGCGCTCAGCGGCTGCAGGACGGCGCGGGCCAGCTGAACGCAGGAACGGGCAAGCTCAAGGCCGGATTCGCGACGCTGGCCGGGAAGCTCAACAGCCAGGACCCCGGCAGCCCGGGCGTGGTGCTTGGCACCCGGCTTCTGGCCGACGGCACGTCCAAGATCCGGGTCGGGATGGACGGGGTCCCCGGCGACCCCGAGCACCCGGGCCTGCTCAAGGCCGCCGCCCGGATGACCGAGGGCAGCTCTCGCCTGGCCGACGGAACCGTGGCCCTGAACGCCGGGATCAAGGGCAATCCGGCCGATCCTGCCAACCCCGGCCTGCTGGGCGGCTCCCAGGCCCTGGCTTCCGGGGCCTCAGAACTCTCGGCCGGCAGCACCAAGCTGGCGTCCGGCTCCTCGAAGCTGGCCACGGGGGCGGATAAGCTCGCGGACGGCAACGCCCGGATTGCCGATGGCACCGGCACGCTGTATTCCGGAGCTGCCGCGGTGTCGCCCACCAGCTTGCTCCGGCAGTCCGACGCCGCCACGGCACTGGGACTCGTCGCGGTGCTGGCCCTTGGCGCCGTTGGCGCCTTCCTGGCGCTGCGGAAGAGGCAGGCCGGACCACGGTAACTTCCGGTGCCGGTTGCAGCGCCGGTTGCGGCGCCCGTTACAGCGGGGGTTCCGCCAGCAGGTCCAGCAGGGAGCCGACCTCGCGGCCCAGGAAGCCCGGGGCCGGTTCCCCGCCGCGGTTCAGCCAGACGCCGAGGAGGCCGGCCGCCGTCGAACCTTCCGCATCGAGCAGCCGGTTGTCACCGACGTACAGCGTTTGGCCGGGACCCGTACCGATCCGCCGGACACCCTCGAGGTAGATCGCCGGGTCCGGCTTTGCGGCGCCAACGGTGTCGGTGCCAACCAGAACGGTAATCCGGTCCAGCCCGGCCGCGTCCAGCTTCACGCGCTGATAGTCGTGGACGTTGTTGCTCACGGCGCCGTAGGGAATGCCGGCCGCGTCCAGGGCGTCCAGCAGGGGCCCGACGTCGTCGAACGCCCGGATGTAGCCGTGCTGGCGGCTCGCGTAGGAACTCACCCAGTGGTGGGCCTGTTCGCCGTCGGCAAGTTCGACGCCGAAGTACCCCAGCGCCGCCCGGCCGCGGAGCAGGCGCTGTTCATTGAACGTGATCTCGCCGGCCAGGTAGCGGTCGTAGAAATGGGTGGTCTCGCGGGTGAAGATCCGCCCGAACCTCTCCCACCCGGCCTCGTCCAGGCCGGGCAGGAGGTGCTCGCTGACGTCGCGGAGGGCCGCCGTCATGGCGAATTCGAGGTCCACGAGGGTGTCATCGATGTCGAACAGAACCCCCTGGACAGCGCCGCCGCCCAGGCCCGCTGCCAGCATGTCAGCCGCGGAAAGCGCGCAGGCGGGCCAGGGAGGAATCCTTGCCCAGGATGACCATGGACTCGAACAGCGGCGGGGAGATCCGCCGGCCCGAGACAGCCGTGCGGACCGGGCCGAACGCCAGGCGCGGCTTGACGCCGAGGCCTTCCACGAGGGCTTCCTTCAGGGCGGTCTGGATGTTCTCGGCCGTCCAGTCGGCAACGGGCTCCAGGGCGGCCAGGGCGGCGTCGAGCACCTCGGTGAGGTTCTCCGGCAGGCCCTTGCGGGCGTCATCGGCGACGTCGATGGCGTCGTCGGCTTTGAACAGGAACGCGACCATTTCGGGGGCCTCGCCCAGCAGCGAGATGCGCTCCTGGATCAGCGGTGCGGCCTCGGCCAGGATCTCCTCATCGCGGTCCGTGAGGCTCTCCCCCACGAAGCCGGCGGCCTGCAGGTAGGGCACCAGGCGGCCGCGGAAGTCCTCGGCGCCGAGCATGCGGATGTGGGTGCCGTTGATGGCTTCGGCCTTCTTGATGTCGAAGCGTGCCGGGTTGGCCAGCACGTCGTTGACGTCGAAGTGCTCGATCAGCTGGTCCACGGTGAAGATGTCCTCGTCGGCGGAGAGGCTCCAGCCGAGCAGGGACAGGTAGTTCAGCAGGCCCTCGGGGATGAAGCCGCGGTCCCGGAGCAGGAACAGGTTGGACTGGGGGTCGCGCTTGGAGAGCTTCTTGTTGCCCTCGCCCATGACGTACGGCAGGTGGCCGAAGGCCGGCATGTAGCTGGCGACGCCGATGTCCATCAGCGCCTGGATCAGCACCACCTGACGGGGCGTGGAGGAGAGCAGGTCCTCGCCGCGGAGCACGTGGGTGATGCCCATGAGGGCGTCGTCCACGGGGTTGACCAGGGTGTAGAGCGGGGAGCCGTCGGCGCGGACAATGACGTAGTCCGGGATGCTGCCGGCCTTGAAGGTGATCTCGCCGCGGACCATGTCCGTGAACGTGACGTCCTCGTCGGGCATCCGGACGCGCAGCACAGGCTGGCGGCCCTCGGCCTTGAACGCGGCGAGCTGGTCCTCGGAGAGTTCGCGGTCGAAGTTGTCGTAGCCGAGCTTCGGGTCGCGGCCGGCGGCGCGGTGGCGGGCTTCAACTTCTTCCGGCGAGGAGTAGCACTCGTAGGCGTAACCGGCGTCGATCAGCTTGGCCACGACGTCCTTGTAGAGGTCCAGGCGCTGCGACTGGCGGTAGGGCTCGTGCGGGCCGCCGACTTCCACGCCCTCTTCCCAGGTGATGCCGAGCCATTTGAGGGCCTCGAGCAGCTGCTGGTAGCTCTCCTCCGAGTCGCGGGCCGCGTCCGTGTCCTCGATCCGGAACACAAAGGTGCCCTTCGTGTGCCGGGCGTGGGCCCAGTTGAACAGGGCGGTGCGGATCAGGCCGACGTGCGGGGTCCCCGTGGGTGACGGGCAGAACCGGACACGGACCGGGGTGTCAGCGGTGACTTCACCGGTGGAGGCAGCAAGGGCGGAGCTGGGAACAGTAGTCATAGTGGTACCAACATTACCAATCTCTACAACCGCCACTTGTCCGGATTTCCGCTGCGGAAACGGACAGCCGCCCCGTGGATCCACGGGGCGGCTGTCTGAAATCGGCGCGAAGAACCGTTAGCGGCGGACCACCGGGTTGGAGAGCCTTCCGATGCCCTCGATCTCGACCTCGTAGCGGTCGCCTGCCTGCACGGAGCCGACGCCGGCCGGGGTACCGGTCATGATGACGTCGCCGGGCAGCAGGGTGAAGGCCTGCGAGACGATGGAGACGAGCTCCCGGACGCCGCGGATCATCTGGTTGGTGCTGCCGTCCTGGCGCAGTTCGCCATTGAGCCGGCCCTGGATCTGCAGGTCCTCGGTGTCGAGCTCGGTCTCGATCCACGGCCCGAGCGGGGCCGAGGTGTCGAAGCCCTTGGCCCGGGCCCACTGCAGGTCCGTCTTCTGGACGTCGCGGGCGGTGAGGTCGTTGCCGCAGGTGTAGCCGAAGATCACATCATCGACCCGGTCCTCGGGCACGTCCTTGCAGATCCGGCCAATGACGACGCACAGCTCGGCCTCGAAGGAGACGTCCTCGGAGAACTCCGGCAGGACAATGGGATCGTTGGGCCCGATCACGGACGTGTTGGGCTTGAGGAACAGCAGGGGCTGTGCCGGGACCTCGTTGCCGAGTTCCCGGGCGTGCTCCGCGAAGTTGCGGCCAACCCCGATCACCTTGCTGCGCGGGATGATCGGCGCCAGCAGGCGGACGTCCTCCAGCTTGTGCTTCATGGGGGTTCGTTCCACGCCGTGGAAGAAGGGGTCGCCCTTGATGACAGTGACTTCCTCACTGCCGGGCTCACCTTCCACGATGCCGTAGAGGGGATCAGAATCGACTACAAACCGGGCGATACGCATGGTTCCTAGCCTACCGTCCCCTCGGTGCGCAGGTAGTCCAGCTGCGCTGCGACGGAGAGCTCCGCGGCGCGGCGGACGGAGGGGTCGACGTCGGCGTACACGGCGTCCGTGACGGCTCGGACATCGGCGTCGGCGCCCAGTGCCGCGAGGGCTGCCCGGACCTGTCCGAGCCGGCCCCGCCGGTGGTCCCGGTAGGCGCGGGCGACGGCGTCCAGGGCCGGCAGCACCGGGCCGTGGGCCGGCAGCACCGTGGCGGGCCCGAGGCATTCGAGCCGGTCCAGCGAGTCGAGGTAGTCCCGGAGGGTGCCGTCGGGGTAGTCCAGCACCGTGGTTCCGGAGCCCAGAATCGTGTCCCCGGTCAGCACCGAGCCGTGCGGGCCGTCCTGCGGCAGGTGGAAGCACAGCGAATCCGAGGTGTGGCCCGGCGTCGCCAGAACCCGGATGTCAGTTCCGGCCGCCCGGATGGTTTCGCCGTCCTGCAGCGGGGGCGCGCCGTGGCAGTGGGCGGGGTCCGCGGCCCGGACCGGTGCGCCCGTCAAGGCCGAAAACCTCTCGGCGGCCGCGGTGTGGTCTGCGTGCCGGTGCGTGATCAGGATGAGTTCGACCGGTCCCTCGCCGGCCAGCGCCTGAAGGTGCGGCCCGTCGAGGGGCCCGGGGTCGACGGCGACCCTTGCCGCCGCCCCCGGGGCGGCAATGAGATAGGAGTTGGTTCCATCCAGGCTCATGGGGCCCGGATTCGGGGCGAGGCGGAACCGGGTCAGCTCACTGCTGCGGACAATGCCGCGGGATGTCTCGGAGGTCACGGACCCATCCTTGCATTGAATCGGGCGCCGTTGGCCCCAGCCCGGGACCACAGACGCCGACGGCGGCCCTCACCCGAAGGTGGGGACCGCCGTCGTGCACTAAGACGTTCTGTGGCTAGGCCAGCCGGGTCAGCCAGCCGTGGGTGTCCTCCACGGTGCCGGTCTGGATCCCGAGCAGCTGGGCGCGGATGGCCAGGGTGGTCTCCCCCGCCGTGGCGTCCTCGGAACCGATGAACTCGGTGGCGTCCTTGAGCACGCCGATGGGGGTGATGACTGCGGCGGTGCCGCAGGCGAAGACCTCGGCAATGTCTCCCGAGGCAACACCGTCGCGCCACTCATCCAGGGTGATCTTGCGTTCGGTGACTTCCCGGCCCATGTCCCGGGCCACCTGGATCACGGACATCCGGGTGATCCCCTCCAGGATGGTGCCGGAGAGCGCCGGGGTGACGAGCGAGCCGTCCTTCATGACGAAGAAAACGTTCATGCCGCCGAGTTCCTCGACAGCGTTGTCGTTGAACTGGTCCAGGAAGAGGACCTGCTTGCAGCCGTTGGCCTCGGCCTCCTGCTGGGCGATCAGCGAGGCAGCGTAGTTGCCGCCGCACTTGGCGGCGCCTGTTCCGCCGCGGCCGGCGCGGGCGTATTCGCGCGAGATCCAGATGGAGACGGGCTTGAGTTCGCCGCCGAAGTAGTTGCCGGCCGGGGAGGCGATCACGCGGAAGGAGACCTCGCGCGCTGCCCGCACGCCCAGGAACGCCTCGGTGGCGATCATGAAGGGCCGCAGGTACAGGGCTTCGCCGTCGCCGGCGGGGACCCAGTCCTTGTCTGCCGCGACGAGCTCGCGGATGGCGCCGAGGAAGTACTCTTCCGGGAGTTCGGGCAGGGCCAGGCGCCGGGCGGACTTGTTCAGCCGGGCGGCGTTGGCCTCGGGCCGGAACGTCCAGACCGAGCCGTCGGCGTGGCGGTAGGCCTTGAGGCCCTCGAAGATCTCCTGGCCGTAGTGCAGCACGGCGGCGGACGGGTCGAGGGAAATCGGGCCGTAGGGCTCAACGCGCGCGTCGTGCCAGCCGCCGTTGCCGGCGGCGTCGACGCTGTAGTCCACAATCGCGGTGTGGTCGGTGAAATAGTCGCCGAATCCCGGGTTTGCCAGGATGGCGGCACGCTCTTCAGCAGACTTCGGGGTCTCCGACAGGTGCTGGGTGAATTCGACGCCATGGGCAGTCTGAGTCATGGTTCCTCCACGATCGGCTGCCTGGTGTGGGAACGTGGTTCACCCTCGGACCACGGCAGCATATTGGTGATTCGAAACAAGCTTACGCCCGTTGGCAGCACGGTTTTGCGGTGTCTGCAGTCGCCTGCCGTGCAGGAAATGCAGGCGGGGCCTACAGCGCCGCCGCGATGGCGTCGCCGATCGCGCTGGTGGTGCGGACGGCGCCGTCGCGGGCTTCGACGTCGGCCGTGACGGCCGCCTCGATCTTCCGGGCGGCGGCGGCGAAGCCGAGGTGGTCGAGCAGGAGCGCCGCGGAGAGGATGGCGGCGGTGGGGTCGGCCTTCTGCTGGCCGGCAATGTCCGGGGCGGACCCGTGGACCGGTTCGAACATGGACGGCGCGGTGCGGTCCATGTTGAGGTTGCCGGAGGCGGCGAGGCCGATCCCGCCGGTCACGGCCGCCGCGAGGTCGGTGATGATGTCGCCGAACAGGTTGTCGGTGACGATCACGTCGAAGCGGGCCGGATCGGTGACCATGAAAATCGTGGCGGCGTCGACGTGGAGGTAGTCGTGCGTGACGTCGGGGAACTCCTGGGCCACGGCCTCGACCGTGCGCTTCCAGAGCTGGCCGGCGAAGACCAGGACGTTGTGCTTGTGCACGAGGGTGAGCTTCTTGCGGGGGCGGTCGTTGGCCCGGCGGAACGCGTCGCGGACCACGCGCTCCACGCCGTGGGCGGTGTTCAGGGACACCTCGGTGGCCACCTCGTGGGGGGTGCCGGCGCGCAGTGTGCCGCCGTTGCCCACGTAGGGGCCCTCGGTGCCTTCGCGGACCACGATGAAGTCGATCTCGCCGGGGTTCGCGAGCGGGCTGCCGACGCCGGCGTACAGGCGGGAGGGCCGCAGGTTGACGAAGTGGTCCAGGCTGAAGCGCAGCTTCAGCAGGAGCTCGCGCTCGATGATGCCGGAGGGGATCCGGGTGTCGCCGGGGGCCGCGCCGACGGCGCCGAACAAGATGGCGTCGCGGGTGCGGAGGTCGGCGAGGGTGGCCGCGGGGAGGGTCTCCCCCGTCGCGAGCCAGTGCTCCGCACCCAGCTTGTAGTGGGTCTGCTGGAGCACGATCCCTTCTGCGGCCGCGGCCTTTTCAAGGACCTTCAGGGCTTCGGCGGTGACCTCCGGGCCGATGCCGTCGCCCGGGATGACTGCCAGATCAATCGTGGATGCGCTCATATTTTCAGCGTAGCCAAGTGATCCACATTCTGGTCAAGTTGTCTCACTATTCGATCACCCCTACGGACGCTCCCTCACTTTCGGCAGGAAAAGACGAAACGCTCCCGCACTTCCTGCGGCAAAAAGCGAAACGCTCCCGCACTTCCGAAACGGAAGTGCGGGAGCGTCACTCGAAACGCCGCCGGATCTGCGGGGGCGTCAGGGCCGCAGGGGCTCAGGCGTCGGCGGGTTCCTCGTACTTCGGGAACACCGGGGCCGGGGCGGGCAGTTCCGTGCCGGCGGCGATCGGCGTGCCCAGGGCCGAGAACTGGCGCGCCGCGCCCTCGGGCTGGCCGAGCGTGTGCAGGATCGCCGCCGTCGCCACCGGCATGACCGGCTGGGCCAGGATCGCGACGATCCGCAGCACCTCGAGCGTCACGTAGAGCACAGTGTTCATGCGTTCGACGTCGGTCTTGCGCAGCACCCACGGGGCTTGCTCGGCGAAGTAGGCGTTGGTGTCCCCCAGGACAGCCCAGATGGCCTCCAGTGCGCGGCTGAACTCCTGCTTCTCGAACGCGGCCCGGGCGGCGTCAAGCAGTCCGTTGGCCTGGGCCAGAATCGCGGTGTCCTCGGCGGAAAATGCGCCGGGCGCGGGCACGCGGCCCTCGCAGTTCTTGGCCACCATGGACAGCGACCGCTGGGCCAGGTTGCCGAAGTTGTTGGCGAGGTCGGAGTTCATCCGGCCCACGATTGCCTCGTGGTTGTAGTTGCCGTCGGCGCCGAAGGGGACCTCGCGCAGGAAGAAGTAGCGCACCTGGTCCAGGCCGTACTGGGCCACGAAGTCCGCGGGGGCCACCACGTTGCCGAGCGACTTGGACATCTTGACGCCGTTGTTCTGCAGAAAGCCGTGGATCATGATCCGCTTCGGCAGCTCCAGTCCGGCGCTCATGAGGAACGCCGGCCAGTAGATGGCGTGGAAGCGGGAGATGTCCTTGCCGATCACGTGGACGTCGGCCGGCCAGAACTTCTTGAAGGAGTCCGAGTCGACGTCCGGGTAGCCGACGCCGGTCAGGTAGTTGGTCAGCGCATCGACCCACACGTACATGACGTGCTTGTCGTTGCCGGGCACGGGAACGCCCCAGTCGAACGTGGTGCGGCTGATGGACAGATCCTCCAGACCGCGCCGGACGAAGCTGATGACCTCGTTGAACCGGGACTGCGGGGCACCGAACTCCGGGTGGGCCTCGTAGAGCGCCAGCAGTTTGTCCTGATAGGCGGAGAGCCGGAAGAAGTAGCTCTCCTCGGCCGTCCAGGTGACCTCGGTGTCGGATTCGCGTGAGTAGCGGATCCCGTCGTCCTTGACCACGGTCTCGTCCTCGACGTAGAACGCCTCGTCGCGGACCGAGTACCAGCCCTCGTACTTGGACAGGTAGATGTCCCCGTTGGCTTCCATCTTCTTCCAGATGGCCTGCGACGCCGCGTAGTGGTCGGCGTCCGTGGTGCGGATGAAACGGTCGTAGGAGACCCCCAGGGCCGCGTGCGCCGCCTTGTAGATCTCGGCGTTCCGGTCCACCAGATCCTTGGGCGCCAGCCCTTCCTTCTCGGCGGTCTGGGCGATCTTCATGCCGTGCTCGTCAGTGCCGGTCAGGAAGAAGACGTCGTACCCGTCCAGGCGCTTGAACCGGGCCATCGCATCGGTGGCGATGTACTCGTACGCATGGCCGATGTGCGGCACCCCGTTGGGGTACGTGATGGCCGTGGTGATGTAGAACGGGGTCTTGTCAGTTGAAGTCACGGTCTAAATCTAGATCAGTTCTGTGAGGGTATCGCTCTGGCGGACCAGTTCGTGGTCATGTGAAGCCACCAGCACGGCAATGCCGTCCGAGGTGGTGTCCTTGAGGATGCTGATGATGCGGTTGGCCGCGGCCCGGTCCAGGCTGGCCGTGGGCTCGTCGACCACCAGGACGCGGGTGCCGAGGATGAGCGCCCGGGCGATCGCGACGCGCTGGCGTTCACCGCCGGACAGCTGCGCCGGGCGGTGGCGCATGCGCCGGCCCAGGCCCACGAGGTCCAGGAGGTCCTTGGCCATGTCGCGGCGCTTCTCGACCTCGCCGTCCGGCACGGCCGGCAGCAGGACGTTCTCGAGCGCGCTCATCCCGTCGATCAGCGCACCGCCCTGGTCGACGTAGCCGATCAGGGCCCGGCGGCGGTCGGCGATCTCGTCGTCGCCCATGGTCTCGAGCGAGTCGCCTTCCCAGAACACCCGGCCCGACGTCGGCAGGGTCAGTCCCGCGCCGACGGTGAGGATGCTGGTCTTGCCCGAGCCGGAGCGGCCCGCGACGCAGTGCATTTCGCCGGCGTGCAAGGTCATGTTGAAGTCGTCCACGACGTTGACGGCCTCGGCACCGCCTTTGCCGCCGCCGTAGTGGATGGTGATGTTGCTCAGTTCCAGCGGGGTGGCGTGGTCCGTGGCCTTCACGATTGTGTTGGCGCGGGTCTTGTGCGCACCGCGACGGGTGCTGGCGGTCATCCGGTCGTGTGCCTCCCGGTCAAGGTTCAGCTCGTTAGTCATTGGACCACTTTCGTTGCAATCGGAATCCAGCAAAGTACAGCTACGAGACCGGCAATTGCGGCCCACAGCGCGGCGTAGGGGGCCAGGAGGAGGCCGATGCCGAGGGCGCCCACAACACCCAGCGGCAGCGCGACGGTTCCCACCATGGCGTTTTCAAAGAAGCGGACCTGGCCCAGCATGTCCGGGTTCCAGCCCATGGCCCGCAGCGTGCCGAGGTACTGGCGCTTGGCCTGCAGCTCGAAGCGGCCGGTGACCATGGTCAGCAGCAGCCCGACGGCAACACCGGACACGCCCAGGATGATGCTGGGCAGGGCGATGCTGGCCGCGGCCAGCCCGCTGAGGGCGCTGGCGCCGGCGGCCCGCGGAATGTCGATCAGCAGGGCGACGAGTCCGCCGACGGCCGCGGCGAAGACACCGACAGCAACGGCCAGGGAGATGGTGTTGAACTTGTTGGTGCTCAGCTGCCGGTTCGCGAAGGTCAGCGGGGAATCGACCGCGATGAGCCGTTCATCGTGTTGCGGCTCCTGGTCCACGACGTCGCGGTGGCGCAGCTGCTGCGCCGCGACGAACGCGGCACCGGCGTACAGCACCAGGACCGACGCCGAGACCACCGCGGTGGCGGTGCTCCAGCTGATCAGGCTCAGGACGATTCCGACGACGGCCAGCAGCGCGGCGCCGACGCCGAATTCGGCCAGCACCCAGGAACGGATCTTGCGCTGGGTCCAGCCCATGGCGCGCAAGGTACCGGCCTCGCTGCGCCGTTTGCGGATGTAGCTGACGGTGGAGGCGCCGGTCAGGAGGGCAGCACCGCAGAGGGTCAGGAACAGCAGGGTCAGGTTCGTGGCGGTCAGCGAGCCGGACACGGCGTCCGCGGCGTCCTGGCGGACCCACGACTGCTGCACGGTGCCCAGCGGCGATTCCTTGCCGGCGTCGTCCTTGGAGTAGCCGGGAACGGCGATGCTGGCGTCTTCGCGGGCCGAACCGGCCACCACGGTGGCCTGCAGGCCCATGTCCCGGATCTCGTTGGCGAGCTTCTCCACCTCGGGCTGCGCCTGCTTCCAGCTGCCCGGGACCTTGGCGCGGACCCGGACGGCGTCGATCACGTTGGCGTTCGCATCGTAGCCGCGGGCGGTGGCGAGGCCGTAGTAGTCGGTGATGGCTCCGGCGGACTGGCTGACCAGGCCCGTGGCGCTCAGCGACGGCTTGAGTTCGGTGTTGACGTCCTTGCCGGACGCGTCTTTGGTCAGGGTGAACGGCGCGGGGTCATAGCCGCCCAGGGGCAGCCGGTTGACGTCGCCGGCAGCTTCCTTGACGTTCGCGGCGTCGAAGGTGCCGTAGACCATGGCCAGCGGCGTGGCCAGCTTCTTGCCGGTTTCGAGGTTCTGGCGGTACGAGCGCTCGTCTACAGGCTCGCGCTGGGTCTGGTCGACGGCTTCGCCGTTGGCGGCCTTGTCCGGCAGCCGGTTCACGGTGACCCAGTCACCGGGCGTGGCGCTCTTGTCAACGGCGCCGTTGGCGGCGGTTTCGCCGTCCTTGTATGTCGGGGCGGCGGCAAAGTTGGTGGTCCAGGTGGCCGGGTTGTAGAGGCCCTGGCTGAAGGATCCGGTGTCGCCCATGAGCTGGGAGAGGTCCTTGGACCCGGGCCAGGCGAGGGCGAACGGGGACTTGGAAACGAACGGCAGGTAGTCCTTGTCCAGCGAGCGGGTCACGGTGCCGACGTCCTTGGTGACGTTGCCGGAGTCGTCGATTTCCTCGATTTTGACCGAGTACTTCAGGTCCAGGGCGGTGCCCGAGCGCACGATCAGCGGGATGGCCTGGGAATCGTCGGTGAGCTGGCCGTCGCGCTTGGCCTGCTGGTACTGGGTCATCAGCGGTGCCCAGTACTTGAGCTTGACGCCGAGGAAGTCCGGGCCTTCCTTGAGTTCGTCCATGCTGATGCCGTTGGTGAAGAGGCTCTCGAAGTGCCGGCCGATCGCGCCGGCGTTGCGGGCGTCCGCGGGCGGGGCCTTCTCCAGCGGGGACAGGAAGTCACCGGCCGTGCCGAGCAGCGCGCGTTCGGAGACGGGGTCGACGGCGACGACGGACTCGGTCACCTGCGGGGCCATCGGCAGGGAAACGGAGAGGTTGAAGAGGTTGTGCTCGGAGCCGCCGGCCGGGGTGGGGAACTTGATGCCGGTCTCGCCCTCCGGGCCCTGGATGCGGACGTTCTTGCCGCCGTCGACCTGTTCCTCGACCAGCTTCGCCTTGCCGAGGGAGCCCTCGGCCGTGGTCTTGAACAGGGTCTGGTCGGAGTGGCCGTCGGAGCTGACGGCGCTGGCCGTGAGGCGGTATTTCTTTGGCGTGTCGCTCAGTACCGATTCCGCGGCCGGCCACTTGCTCGGATCCGTGGCGGTCGGGTCGCCGGAGGTGCCCGCGAGGCCCGCGTTGAAGCCCAGGTAGTCGGTGGCGTCCAGCCGCGGCGACTCCAGGTTCTGCGTCACACGCGAGACCAGGCTGATGGGGGCGGCCACAGAGGTGCCGGAGAGCTTGCGGATCGAATCCAGCTGCTCGAAGCTGATGCCGCCCTGCCCGGTGGCGATGTCCGGCTGCATCAGGCCGCCGTTATCCTTCGCCTTGGCCTGCACCAGGACGTCATAGAGCCCCCGGGAGTTTTGGTCCACGGTCCTGCTCAGCGCCGCCTGGGACTGACCCTGGACGAGCACGGACAGGCACATGGCCACGATCAAAATGGACGCGGTCAGCAAAAGCACTCTGCTTCTGATGAACCTCTGGACGGCGTTCATTGGGCTCCTGAAAGCTGGATTGCGTGCGCACGCCGCAGTTCATTTCCTGAGGAAGTGAAGGCGTCCCGTGCCGGGCGTGCAAAAGTAAAGGCCGGTCTGCCGGCCAAGACCCGAAATTCGGTCCTAGCCATTGTACGCAGACCGGCCGGCCTCTCGTGGCCGCCGGCGGCGGTCATGCCGCCGCCGGGGCCACGCGGGGAGGATTTCAGTCCTCGAGGTCAACCTCGCGGACCATGTCAGCGCCGATCCCGGCCTTGATCGCGTCAAGGACCTGCTGGGGAACGGAGCTGTCGATGGTCAGCAGGGCCAGCACCTGGCCGCCTTCCGTCTGGCGTGCCACCTGCATGCCGGCGATGTTGATGTTGTTCATGCCCAGGATGTGGCCGATCGTGCCGATCACGCCGGGGCGGTCCGAGTAGGCAACCACCACGAGGTGTTCGCTGATCGGGATTTCCACCTCGTAGCCGTTGACGCCGACCAGTTTCTGGATCTGCTTCGGGCCCGTCAGGGTTCCGGCGACAGAGATCTGGCTGCCGTCGCTGAGGGCGCCGCGCAGGGTCAGAACGTTGCGGTACGACTCGGTGTCCGGCGTCGTGATGAGGCGGACGTTGATGCCGCGCTGCTCGGCGATGACGGGTGCGTTGACGTAGGAGACCTGCTCGGTCACGACGTCGGCGAAGATGCCCTTGAGCGCCGCGAGTTCCAGGACCTTGACATCGAGCGAGGAGATCTCGCCGGCCACCTCGACGTCGAACTGGGTGAGGGAGGCATGGGTCAGCGCGGTGAAGATGCGGCCCAGCTTTTCCATCAGCGGGATGCCGGGGCGGACGTCCGGTGCGATGACACCGCCGGCGACGTTGACGGCGTCGGGGACCAGTTCGCCGGCCAGGGCCAGGCGGACGGACTTGGCGACGGAGACGCCGGCCTTCTCCTGGGCCTCGTCGGTGGAGGCGCCCAGGTGCGGGGTCACCACGACGTTGTCGAGTTTGAAGAACGGCAGGTCGGTGCTGGGTTCCTTGGAGAAGACGTCGACGCCGGCGCCGGCGATGTCACCGGCCTGCAGCGCGGTGTAGAGGGCTTCCTCGTCCACCAGGCCGCCGCGGGCGAC
Organism: Arthrobacter sp. 05T45; assembly: GCF_056395875.1. Classification (NCBI taxonomy): domain Bacteria; kingdom Bacillati; phylum Actinomycetota; class Actinomycetes; order Micrococcales; family Micrococcaceae; genus Arthrobacter; species Arthrobacter sp. 05T45. The sequence goes on from NZ_JBFTKI010000026.1 coordinate 22,528, forward strand.
GTTGACGACGTACGCCGTGCTCTTCATCTTCTTGAACGCCTCGGCGCCGAGCATGCCGACGGTTTCCGGGGTCTTGGGCATGTGGATGGTGATGAAGTCCGACTGGGCCAGGAGCTCGTCGAGCGTCACCAGCTGCACGCCGAGCTGGGCGGCCCGGGCGGAGGTGATGTAGGGGTCGTACGCGAGGATCTTGGTGTCGAAGCCCTTCAGGCGGGCCGCGACCAGGGCGCCGATCCGGCCCAGGCCGATGATGCCGATCTTCTTCTCGAAGAGCTCGATGCCGGTGTACTTGGAGCGCTTCCACTCCCCGTCCTTGAGGGCGGAGCTGGCCTGAGGGATGTGGCGGGCGAGGCTCAGGATGTGCCCGACGGTCAGTTCGGCGGCGGAGACGATGTTGGAGGTCGGCGCGTTGACCACCATGACCCCGGCCTGGGTGGCCGCCTTGATGTCCACGTTGTCCAGGCCGACGCCGGCGCGGGCGATGACCTTGAGGTTCTTGGCGGCGGCGATGGCCTCGGCGTCCAGCTGGGTGGCGGAGCGGACCAGGATCGCGTCGACGTCGGCGATCGCGGAGAGCAGCTGGGAACGGTCGGAGCCGTCAGTCTGGCGGATTTCAAAGTCCGGGCCGAGGGCCTCGACTGTGGCGGGCGAAAGTTCCTCAGCGAGGAGTACGACAGGTTTGGTGCTTGTCACCGGTGACCTCTTTAGCTCTCTTGTGTATCTGGTGGGGATTTTGGTGAATCGGGTGGTGCGGGTGGTGCTGGACAGCAGGGAAGCCGGACCCCAGGATGTGGTGTCCGGCTCCCCTGCCGGGCAATGCCTAGCGGGCCACTGTTCCTTCGGTGTAGTCGTCTTCGTTCTTGATCCAGGAGAACAGCTTGCGCAGTTCGCGGCCGGTGGCCTCGATCGGGTGGTCCTCACCCTTCTTGCGCAGCGCCTTGAACTCCGGCGCGCCGGCGTCCTGGTCGTCGATGAAGCGCTTGGCGAAGGTGCCGTCCTGGATGTCCGCGAGGACAGCCTTCATGTTTTCCTTCACCTGCGGGGTGATGACGCGGGGGCCGGAGACGTAGTCGCCGTATTCCGCGGTGTCCGAGACGCTCCAGCGCTGCTTGGCGATGCCGCCCTCGACCATGAGATCGACGATCAGCTTGAGCTCGTGCAGCACCTCGAAGTAGGCGACCTCGGGCTTGTAGCCAGCCTCGGTGAGGGTTTCGAAGCCGTACTGGATCAGCTGCGAGGCGCCGCCGCAGAGGACAGCCTGCTCGCCGAAGAGGTCGGTTTCGGTCTCTTCGGTGAAGGTGGTCTCGATGACGCCCGCACGGGTGCCGCCGATCGCCTTGGCGTAGGACAGGGCCAGTTCCTTAGCCTTGCCGGACGGGTTCTGTTCGACGGCGATCAGGTCCGGCACGCCGCGGCCGGCTTCGAACTCGCGGCGCACGATGTGGCCCGGGCCCTTGGGGGCGACGAGGGCGACGTCGACGTCGGCCGGGGGCTGGATGTAGCCGTAGCGGATGTTGAAGCCGTGGCCGAAGAACAGGGCGTCGCCCGGCTGCAGGTTCGGGGCGATGTCCTCGGCGTACACGTGGCGCTGGACCTGGTCCGGGGTCAGGACCATGATGAGGTCGGCCTCGGCGACGGCGTCGGCAACGTTCAGGACCCGCAGGCCCTCGGCCTCGGCCTTGGCGCGGGACTTCGAGCCTTCCTTCAGGCCGACGCGGACGTCAACGCCGGAATCGCGGAGGCTGAGGGCGTGGGCGTGGCCCTGGGAGCCGTAACCGATGACGGCGACGGTGCGGCCCTGGATGATCGACAGGTCGGCGTCGTCGTCGTAAAACATTTCAGTCACTGGGGTGTCTCCTTTTGAGTGGATTCTTCGTAGATATTGTCTGTGGTGCTGCGGTACAACGGGGCGGCTCCGGCGGTGTTACGCGCTGCGGAGGGCCCTGTCACTCATGGAGCGGGATCCCCGCCCAACGGCCAGGGTGCCGGACTGCACGATTTCGCGGATGCCGAAAGGCTCCAGCACTGACAAGAGTGCCGTGAGCTTCTCGGGGTGGCCCGTTGCCTCAATGACCACCGACTCTGTGGAGACGTCGACCACTGAAGCGCGGAACAGGTCTGCAGCCTGGGTGACCTGCAGGCGTGTTGCGGCATCCGCACGTACCTTGACCAGGATGTGGTCACGCTGTACGGAAGATTCGGAGGTGAGCTCGACGATCTTGATCACGTTGACCAGCTTGTTCAGCTGCTTCGTGACCTGTTCGATCAGCTCGCCATCGGCGTCGACCACCACGGTCATCCGGGACATGCCCGGGACCTCGGTGGGGCCGACGGCCAGGGAATTGATGTTGAAGGCCCGGCGGGCGAAGAGGCTGGCGACGCGGGTCAGCACACCGGGCTTGTCTTCGACCAGAACGGACAATGTGTGGCGGGTCATGTTCAGTCCTCCTCTTCCCATTCCGGGGTCATGTTGCGGGCAACCTGGATCTGGTCGTTGCTGACCCCCGCGGGGACCATCGGCCACACCATCGAGTTGGGGCTCACGACGAAGTCGATGACCACCGGGCGGTCATTGATCTCCAGTGCCTTCTGGATGGTCGCGTCGATGTCCTCGTCGCGTTCGCACCGGAAGGCAGCGCAGCCGTAGGCGTCCGCCAGCTTGACGAAGTCCGGGATGCGGACCGTGTCATGTCCGGTGTTGAGGTCGGTGTTGGAGTAGCGGCCCTCGTAGAAGAGGGTCTGCCACTGCCGGACCATGCCCAGGGAGGAGTTGTTGATGATGGCGACCTTGATGGGGATCTTGTTGATCGCGCAGGTGGCCAGTTCCTGGTTGGTCATCTGGAAGCAGCCGTCGCCGTCGATCGCCCAGACCACGCGGTCCGGTTCGCCCACCTTGGCGCCCATGGCCGCCGGCACGGCGTAGCCCATGGTGCCGGCGCCGCCGGAGTTGAGCCAGGCGTGCGGGCGTTCGTACTTGATGAACTGTGAGGCCCACATCTGGTGCTGTCCGACGCCGGCGACATAGACGCCCTCGGGACCGGTCAGGGCGCCGATGCGTTCGATGACGCGCTGCGGGGCGCTGAGGCCGTCCTCGGGTTCGGTCCAGCCGAGCGGGTAGGTTTCCTTGAGGTTGTTAAGGAAGGCCCACCAGGTGGTCAGGTCCGGGGTGCCGAAGGCTTCGAACTGCAGGCGCAGGGCCTCGGTCAGCTCCGGGATGATCTCCTTGACCGAGCCGACAATCGGGACGTCGGCCGTGCGGTTCTTGGAGATTTCCGCCGGATCGATGTCGGCGTGGATGACCTTGGCGTTCGGGGCGAAGGACTTCAGGATGCCGGTCACGCGGTCATCGAACCGCGCGCCCAGGGTGATCAGCAGGTCCGACTGCTGCAGGGCTGTCACGGCGGAAACCGTGCCGTGCATGCCCGGCATGCCCACGTGCTGCGGGTGCGAGTCCGGGAACACGCCCCGGGCCATCAGGGTGGTGACCACGGGGGCGCCGGTCAGCTCGGTCAGTTCACGCAGCTCGGCCGAGGCGTGGGCCTTGACCACTCCGCCGCCGACGTAGAGCACGGGCTTGCTGGCACCGGAAATGAGCCGGGCGGCCTCGCGGACCTGCTTGCTGTGGCCGCGCACCACCGGCCGGTATCCCGGGAGATCGATCTTGGGCGGCCAGGAGAACGTCATCTGGCCCTGCTGGGCGTCCTTGGCGACGTCCACGAGGACCGGGCCCGGGCGTCCGGTGGACGCCAGGTGGAACGCCTCGGCCATCACATGCGGAATGTCGTTGGGGTCCGTGACCAGGAAGGAGTGCTTCGTGATCGGCATGGTGATCCCGACGATGTCCGCTTCCTGGAAGGCGTCGGTGCCGATCACCCCGCTGGAGACCTGGCCGGTAATGGCCACTATCGGCACGGAGTCCATGTGGGCGTCCATGATGGCGGTAACGAGGTTGGTGGCACCCGGGCCCGAGGTGGCGATGCAGACGCCAACCCGTCCGGTAACCATGGCGTAGCCTTGCGCGGCGTGGCCGGCTCCCTGTTCGTGACGGACCAGAACGTGGTTCATTTTGGAAGCCATCAAGGGGTCGTAGGTGGGCAGGATCGCGCCACCGGGCAAACCGAAAATGTCCTGGACGCCGAGTTCTTCGAGCGAACGGACAATTGCTTGCGAACCGGTCATGACCGTCGGGGGTACGACGTTGTTCGGTCCGAGGACAGGAGAGACGGCAGCAGAGTCGACGCCGGCGTCAGCCGGACGTTCGACGCGTTCCGGAGCCTTGTGGGCTCCAGTGGACTTGGTGGCCATCAGCGAGGGGCTGATCGGCGATCCTTTGCTCATCGGACTCTTCCTTTGTGGATCTTCGGTGATCGTGGAACTACTGGATTGTTCTGGTGCTGCGGGAAATAAAAAAACCCCTCAGCCGGCGGGCTCTTCGAGGGGTTGCGCGTGTCGGTTCGTTACCAGTGAAGGCTAATGAGCCACGCGCTTGGTAAGTACGACGGAAACACCGGCAGCGCTCTCGACTGCAGTGCACTCAAATTCAGTGACTCCGGCTGTAACGATCTCGATCATGCGTTCAGTTTTCCCTCTGAGTGAGACGGGTGTCAACGAGCCCGGCCTGTGTCTCACTATTTGGACAACGGTGTCCACTAGCTGGTCCTCCTGGTCTCCCCTTGCCCCCGACACCGAACGGCGAGCCGCCCACTTTGGCGGCGGGCGGGAATCTCCTACCCCGAACACCCGGCGCGGACGCCGTGCGTTCGGGGCCCCTCGGAGCTTCCCTTATTAAGCCTGGTCACCCAGGCCCGGAGGATCAGCCGCAATACGCGCCCGTGGAGGCGCTGTGGACGAGCTTGGCGTACTTGGCGAGCACACCCTTCGTGAACTTGGCCGGGAGCGGCTCCCAGCCGACCTTGCGGGCCTCGAGCTCGGCGCCGTCGACCAGGAGGTCGAAGGTGCGGGCCGCGATGTCCACGCGGATCCGGTCACCGTCCTTGACGAACGCGATGGGGCCGCCGTCGACGGCTTCCGGCGCGACGTGGCCGATGCACAGGCCGGTGGTTCCGCCGGAGAACCGTCCGTCGGTCAGCAGCAGGACGTCCTTGCCCAGGCCCGCGCCCTTGATGGCGCCGGTGATGGCGAGCATCTCGCGCATGCCGGGGCCGCCCTTGGGGCCTTCGTAGCGGATCACAACGACGTCGCCCTTGTGGATCTCACCCTTGTCCAGGGCATCGAGCGCGCCCTGTTCGCGTTCGAACACGCGAGCCGTGCCCTCGAAGACGTCGGCGTCGAAGCCGGCGCTCTTGACGACGGCGCCTTCCGGGGCCATCGAGCCGTGCAGGATGGTGATGCCGCCGGTCTTGTGGATCGGGTTGTCCAGTGCGCGCAGGATCTTACCGTCCAGGTCCGGCGGGTTGATCGCGGCGAGGTTCTCGGCCACGGTCTTGCCGGTGACGGTGAGGCAGTCACCGTGCAGCAGGCCGGCGTCGAGCAGTGCCTTCATGATCACCGGCACGCCGCCGATCTTGTCGACGTCGGTCATGACGTAGCGGCCGAACGGCTTGAGGTCGCCCAGGTGCGGGATCTTGTCGCCAATCCGGTTGAAGTCCTCCAGCGTCAGCTCCACCTCGGCTTCGCGGGCGATCGCGAGCAGGTGCAGCACGGCGTTGGTGGAACCGCCAAAGGCCATCGTGACGGCGATGGCGTTCTCGAACGCCTTGCGCGTCATGATGTCGCGGGCGGTGATGCCCAGGCGCAGGAGGTTGACCACGGCTTCGCCGGACTTGTGCGCAAAGGCGTCGCGGCGGCGGTCCGCGGAGGGCGGTGCGGCGGAGCCGGGCAGGGACATGCCCAGGGCCTCGCCGATGCAGGCCATGGTGTTGGCGGTGTACATGCCGCCGCAGGCGCCCTCGCCCGGGCAGATGGCCTTTTCGATGCGGTCCAGGTCTTCGCGGCTCATCTTGCCGGCGGCGCACGCGCCGACGGCCTCGAACGCGTCGATGAGGGTGACTTCCTTTTCGGAGCCGTCCTCGAGCTTGACCCAGCCGGGCATGATGGAGCCGGCGTAGAGGAACACGGCGGCCAGGTCCAGGCGGGCCGCGGCCATGAGCATGCCGGGCAGCGACTTGTCGCAGCCGGCCAGGAGCACAGAGCCGTCGATCCGTTCGGCCTGCATGACCGTCTCGACGGAGTCGGCGATGACTTCGCGGGACACCAGGGAGAAGTGCATGCCCTCGTGGCCCATGGAGATGCCGTCCGAGACGGAGATGGTGCCGAACTGCATGGGGAACCCGCCGCCGGCGTGGACGCCTTCCTTGGCGCCCTGGGCGAGCCGGTTCAACGAAAGGTTGCAGGGGGTGATCTCGTTCCACGAGCTCGCCACGCCGATCTGCGGCTTGGCGAAGTCGTCGTCGCCCATGCCGACCGCCCGGAACATGCCGCGCGCGGGGGCGGCGTGGATTCCATCGGTAACGACCCGGCTGCGGGGCTTGATGTCCGGCTTGGTGTCTGCTGCTGTGTGGGTGTCCTGACTCATGGCTCAAAGTCTAGGGCTCTGCTACAGGCGCCAACGACCCAAGAACGGAGCGTTAAGCGGAAAACTGGGAATATTTCGATCAAATAGTGGACTCTCGTCTCACATCATGAAACCGGGACCCGATTTGACCTAGGCCCGGTGAGCCGCGTCACGCAGTTCCGGGGCCTCGGCGACACCTTGGGCCTCGGCCTTGTGCATCGCCAGGACCTGCTGGATGGTGGTCCGGGCCGCGACGTCCGGACGGGCCAGCGCCACGATGCTCCGGCTGGCCTGCACACCCTCGAGCGGGCGCAGGACGAACCCCCGGCCCTGGTTGCTGACCGCCGTGTACCGCGGCAGCAGGCTCAGCCCGTGCCCGGCGCTGACCAGTGCTTCCAGGACCCGCAGGTCCGGGAACTGCTGGGCCCGGACCGCCGTCGAGTCGGCCCGCACCTCGATCTGGCGCAGCACGGAGTCGAAGGGAAAACCCTCCGGGACTCCCATCCACGGAAAGCCGACGACGTCCTCGGCGCACAGTGTGGCTTTGCCGGCCAGAGCGTGCCCGGCCGGCAAGGCCACGTCCAGGGGTTCGTCCAGCAGCGGCACGACCGTCAGGCCCTGGCCGCCGAAGACTTCCGGACCGTCGACACTGTGCGCCAGGACGATGTCGTAGTCCGCGGTCAGCCCGGCGAACCCTGCAACGCCCGGGTCCTCGAAATGCGCCTCGAACCGCAGCCCCTCGACGGCCTTGACCCGGTGCAGCATGCCCGGCAGGAACATCTCCGCGGCGCTGGGAAAGAAGGCTGCCACCACCCGCGTCTGCCAGCCGCGCCGGTACGTGTCGATGGTTGCTTCCGCCCGCGCCATGGCCGTCGACACGTCCGCGGCGGCGCCGGCCATGGCCAGCCCTGCCTCGGTAAGGCGCACTCCCCTGCCGGACTTCTCCACCAGGACGACGCCCAGTTCCTCCTGCAGGGTCTTCAGTTGCTGCGACACTGCAGATGGCGTGACCTTCATGGCCTCGGCCGTGGCGCCTACGGTTCCGCGGCCGGCGAGTTCACGCAGTATCTGCAGTCGCTTGAAATCCATGAGGCGAGGCTACACGCCGGGCCGGGTTTGATTCCGGTTCCGGGTGGCTCACCGGGCCGGGGATCCGCTCCAGGAATGCCCGGCATTTGGCCGCCGGGAGGGTGGACAGCCGGCTTTGCCCGGACGTAACGTCAAGCATCGGCAACCATGCCTCATGGGCTGAATACGGACTGAAAGGCTCTGCTATGGACTGGATCGTCTGGCTCGTTGTCATCATCGTGGTGGTCGCTGTGGTCTGGCGGCTGCTGAACCGCAACAAGAGCCGCCCGGGCGCAGATTCCTCATCCGCCGCAGGCACCAGCACCGGCACTTCTGCCGGCATTTCTTCTGGCAGCCCCGCCGGTTCGACGCCGGTGTCTGGCGCGGCGAGCGGTTCGGCGGCCAGTTCGACGGCGGCGGCCAGTCCGGTTGGCCCGGCAGCGGCCGGGGCCGCGGGTCCGACGGCGGGTGCCGCCGGTGCCGCGATGGCCGCGCCCGAGGCAGCGCCTGCGCCTGAGCCGGACGCAGCGGCCGGGGAGGCCACGGCTGCCCCCGAGGCGACCGAGCCCGCAGTGGCCCCGACCATCGAGCCGGGCGCCGAGGCCGCCCCGGAAGCAACGGGCGCCCCGGGCAATGCCGAGTGGGAGACCCAGTGGTCCGAGACCGCCCCGCCGGCGGAGACACACACCGCCGCGGCCCACGCTGAGCCGGCCCGCGGTGCGCACGCTGTGACGGCCGCCGAGCTTGGCGCTGCTGCGGAGACTGGGGCGGCGGGCCTGCCCGTCCACCACCCCGAATACACTGAGCCCCACGCGCCGACTCTGCCCGGGGCGGAATCGGCAGCCGCGGAACCGGCCGACGACGAGGACACCGTTACCGGCACGGCCACTTCAACCAGCACTGGCGCTGGTACCGGCATCGGCACGGCGATGCCCGGAGTGCCCGACGCCGGGACACAGCCCGCAGGTCCCCCTGACACGGAAACGACGCAGATGGCGGCCTCGCCGGCAGGGGCCGAGGCCTCCGCCAGCCAAACGGCCGAGCCCACCGGCCACTTGGCCACCGAGCAGCCCTACGGCGAGGGCTCAGCGGCTCCGGCGGCTGACGGAAGCGGCCCTGAGGGTTTCACAGTCAAGGGCAATGCCTCGTCAATGATCTACCACGACGAGACCAGCCCGGCGTATGAAGAAACCCGGGCTGAGGTGTGGTTTGCCTCCCCGGCCCACGCCGAAGCAGCCGGGTTTCGGCCGCCGCGCCGGACACGGCAGTAGCCGGCGGTCCGGGCGGCCGACCCATCCCCCCCTCAACGCGTCCCTTGATACTCCCGCGTTTTACCGGCAGGCGCTTCGCTGGCAGGGCAGCGGCCCGGGCCGTGGCGCTTGCCGTTGTCCTGTTTTTCTTGAGCGCCTGCACCGGCGGCTCAACCTCGCCCGTGGTTCAGCCGGGAGACCGCACTGCCACCGGAGCAGCGGGTACGGCCGGGGCAGCGGGTGAGCCCACGGTTGCGGGCCGGGTTAATGGGCTGCAGCTGCCGTGGTCCACGGTCCATCTACCCGGCGGCACCGCGGTCATCTCCGAGCGCGACACAGCACTGCTCAGGACCATCAAAGACGGACAGCTCGGTACGGTCGGCAAAGTGCCCGGCGTCGTGCCCGGCGGCGAAGGCGGCCTCCTGGGCCTTGCCCTTTCCCCCAACTTCGCGTCGGACCGTTACCTCTACGCCTACTTCACCGCGGCGGCGGACAACAGAATCGCCCGCATGCGGCTGGAGGAACGTGGCGGCAGGCTGGAGCTCGGCGCCTTGGAACCGGTTTTCACCGGCATTTCCAAGGCCGGCACGCACAACGGCGGCCGGATCCGCTTTGGGCCCGACGGTTTCCTGTATGTGGGGACGGGCGACTCCCAGCGCCGGGAGCAGCCGCAGGACCGCGCGGCGCTGGGCGGGAAGATCCTCCGCCTCACTCCGGATGGCAGGCCGGCACCAGGAAACCCGTTTGGTGATAACCCGGTCTACAGCTTTGGCCACAGGAACGTCCAGGGACTGGCCTGGGACAGCGCGGGCCGGCTCTGGGCCAGCGAATTCGGCCCGGACGTCAACGACGAGCTCAACCTGATCGTGCCGGGCGGCAACTACGGCTGGCCCGAGGTGACGGGCGCCCCGCACCGCCCCGGCTTCCTGGACGCCAAGGTGGTGTGGCCGTCGACGGCGGAGTCTTCCCCCAGCGGACTCGAAATTGTCGGCGGCACCGCCTACCTGGGCGCCCTGCGCGGCCAAAGGCTCTGGGTCGTTCCCCTCAACGGCGAATTCGCCGGAGATCCTGTGAGCTATTTCACAGGAAAGTACGGCCGGGTGCGCAACGTTTCACTCGCTCCTGACGGGCGCCTGTGGCTCCTCAGCAACGGGCAAAACCCTGATTTCGCGCTGATTTTGAACCTCCCCGGCTGACCCGGACCATCCCGCGCCCCTCGATTTCACACGACAGCCAATCTCGTGTAGAGTTTCATGTCGTTGCGGAGAACAACGCGGGAAATAAAAAGCCCCGGTGAACGAAAACAACAGATGCACCTCTAGCTCAACTGGCAGAGCAATTGACTCTTAATCAATGGGTTCCGGGTTCGAGTCCCGGGGGGTGCACAAGCGAGAAACCCCGTCTTACAGGCTTAGCGGCCTGCGAGGCGGGGTTTCTTTTTTGTTGGCGAAAGGCCGGCGCGACGCCGCGACAAGCCGGATCCGGGCTGGTGCCGCAGACCAGACTCGTAATGAGGTTGGCTAAGTCCTCCCGACCGGCCGGCCCGGGATGACTCGCCATTTAGGGCACTGACCGTAGACTCGGCCCATGTCTGGTCCTGGGGGAACGAAAACAGTCCGCTGCGCTGCGGCATACGTTGTTGGCCTGCTGCTCGCCGGTAGTTTGGCCTCCTGCGCCTACGAGGACGAGGGCGATCCCCGGCCGACGGCGGCCGGGCAAAGCCACCGGCCGGCGCCCGCCGCCCCGACCAAAGATCCGGGGGTGCTGGGCGTGGAAGCGAGCAACTACGCCGAGCTGCACAAGCGTCTGGCCGAGGCGCCAGGGTCCGTCCTCCTCTCTGACGCCGGTCCGGCGGACGGGCCAGGGGTTGGCTTCACCAAAGCCGCAACGGTGACGACCGCCGGTCCGCACACAGTCACCGCGGCGTGCGTGGGCATCCCCCATGCCCAGATCTTCCTCTCCCAGAACTCGCTGGCCGGAACAGAGCACACGGTGTTCGAGGTCGATTGCTCGCGAACCCAATCGCAGGTCGTCCAACTGCAGAAGGGCTACGTCAGTGCCCAGTTGACCCGCCCGGACCCGACCGGCGCCTGGACCGGGGCGGTCGCCGGAATCAAAGTCACGGGCCAGTGAGGCTAACGAGCCTGTATGGACTCAACTCAGCGCATCGGACCCAGCCCAACATGTGGTGGAGGGACTCGCGCGGTGGAGGGACTACTGATGCCGACCGTAAATGCTGCTCTCGATCCCTTTCGCGTTGCGAGGCGTGGCTGTTCCAGGACATCGACTACGGCCGGGACGGGTGCGCGTAGTCTGTCGCCATGACCTCGGGAAGCGGTGATGGCGGTAGAACGTACGAGTGGCAATCGTGGCCGTCCGACTCACTGGAGGGAATGCCGCCGAAGCGCCGCCGGCTGGTCTCCTGGGTGAGTCCGCCTCCCCGCTGGTGCCGATCGTCTGGACCATTGTGCTGGCCTTCCAGGGCCGCAGCTGGAGATCCTTGCCGCGTTGAGTGCCAGGTCTGCTGTGCGGCCGGAGCCGGTCCTACAGCTGCCGGCCCCGTTGGTCCCAGTCGGCTCGGCGGGCCTCTTCCGCGTCCCAGAATGGTGCATCGTTTCTCCGGACCCGGAGCAGATGCAAGAGTTGGATCACGCCCATCGCAAACATGGCCGTGTAGATCCAGAAGGAGACGGCGTCGAAGCCTCTTTCCGGCCAGAGCTTGTTGAAGGCGAGCAGAGCACCGATCAAGGCCAGCCCGGCGGCCGACCAGGCGCTGAACTTCCAGGAGCCGCGAGTCATCCGGGGTTCCATTCGCTTGCGGCCCTCAGTGGTCGGCATGAGTCAGATCTCCGGATGCTTGGGGCCTTTTGCTGAAGCGGGGTTCGCTGTCGCTGCCCAGTGCTGATGGCTCACCCTACCGATTCTTGGTCCACAGTGACGATGGCTTGCTGAGCGAAGACCTTGCCCGGGCAATGGAGACACGCAAAGGCCGGGATTCCGTGGCTGCCGGCGGTGGAACCCTACGATGGTGAGGATGAACTCCACCCGGAAGGTCTCGTCCGCATCCGCCGTGGCCCTGCTGCTCGCGGTCTCGCCGTTGGTCCTTGCGCTGCCAGCCACGGCCGGGCCCTGCAAGCCGGCCGGCCTTCTTCCCGTAAAGATCTGCCCCGCCTCGCCGACGCCGGGCCCACCGTCCGCTTCCCCGGCGCCCAGTGTGACTCCCCCGGGCAGCACAGCGCCGCCGTCGGACCCCGCGCCGCCCCAACCACCGTCACAGTCGCCGTCTCAAAGCCAGGTCCCCGGACAGGACGCGGCTCCGCCGACGCCGGGCCCCGCCCCCTCCGTCAGCCAGGGAGCCCCCACCCCACCGGCGGCGGGTTCCGTTCCGGTCCCGGCCACGGCGGGAACGTCCGCCCCTCAGTCGCCGGACGCTGGCCAGGGCCCGGAGTCCGCAACGGCGAATCCTTCCGCAGCGGCGGCCGGCAGGGTCGGTCCCGGACCGGACGGGCAAGGCAGTCTCGCCGGCGGATTCCTGCTGGCGCTCAGCGGCCTGCTCATAGGCGTCTCCGCGGCCATTGGCCTCCGCCGGCCCGCCCGGCCATGAAACGGCCGCCGAACCGTCACAGTGATCTGTGTGGTTCAGCGGCCGCCTCATGCACATCGATTTATCAGACCTTCTCGCGGGAACGGTCGCGCACCTTCTCCGGTTCTTCGACCGTGAACTCCTTGCTGCGGCGGGGGAAGGCCCAGAACCTGAATTCCGGCGCCTGCGACCGCGTCTCCGGGCGATCCTCAGATTCCTTTGCGGCATCCTTCCTGGTTTCCCGCCAGGAATCCCTGTTGTACGAATAGCACATCACTGACCTCCTTCGTGGTGGTTGCCTATTAATCGTCCTCCCGATCGGCTGGCGCGTCGATACTTCCGGACTGCCCTTTTGCGCCTGGGCGGCAGGCTGGCCCAAGGGTTCCAGCGGACGGGTCTGCGCCGTCGGCCGGCCTTCCCGCCGGCACGGGCCGCGGTTAGACTCCATCCAGTGCACCACTGCGACCAATGGGGGAATCATGGAGTTGCCCATCCCCCTGTACGCTCTGTCACGGAACAGAAGAAACCAACGCGCGCCACGCCCCGCAAAGGATGAACAGCCATGACCGTCCCGCCCAACGCCTCCGCCCCTGGCCCTGGCTGGTATCCGGACCCGGCGGGCTCGGGCCGGCTTCAGTGGTGGAACGGTTCGGCCTGGACCGGCCAGTTCAACGCACCCCAGTTCCAGGCGACGCCGCCCCGCCACCCGGTGGCGCAGCGCAGGCGCATCAGCGACCGGACACCGGTCTACAACGCGTACATCTGGACAATTGTGGCCCTGCCGCTCGTGCCGCTCATCCTGCTGATGTTCTGGAACCCTGTGCTCCGGCTGCGCACCGTGGGCCCGCGGCAGATCCAGACAATTGATCCGGCGTCGATTTTCACGGCGCCTTACTTCCTCTTCATAGCAATCAGTTTCGTGGCCTACGGTGTGTCCGCCCTCCTGGCGTACCTGGACTGGGACCGGCTGCGCAAGGACGGCGTTGTCCGGCCGTTCCACTGGGCGTGGGTGTTCCTCAGCAGGGAGGTCTACGTGATTGGCCGCTCCGTGATCGTCCACGAGGTCGCCCCGCGGCGTGGGCTCGCCCCGGTGTGGGTCACGATCAGCGTCGTCTTGCTCACGGCGGTGCTCACCGGCCTCAAAATGTCAGCCATCGTCGCCACCCTGGCGAACCAGGCTGTAACGGTGTAGGCAGCGTCAGCCCAGGCAGCGGCCAACGTGCCGGGGCTGCTCCGACCGCCAGCTTCCTGGCTCCTGAAACGATCCGTCCGATTGCGGCAGAAACAGGGTCTTTAGTCCCTTTTGAGAGTCAATGCTGGGGCGTTGACTGGAAAGGTGCTCCGGGCAACAGTTCTGGAGCGACCGGTCCTGCAGACCCGGACCGACAACAACGCCGGCCAGAGGGCCCGACGCGACCACCAAAAATGATATTCAGATCTCCCGGTGCCCACACTGAGGATCGCGTCAGCAGACACGGAAATCATGGGCCCCCGGCAGCATGCCTGCACGGCCCGCCCCCGGGGCCAGGGAAATCGATCTCCGTAAGGACCAAGTTTCATGAACAAGGCTATTCGCATCATTGGAACAACCGCGGTGACCGCCGCACTGGGCCTGGGCGCCAGCGCCGTGCCTGCCAGCGCCGCCGTTACCACTTCGACCGCCTCCGCCAGCTCCTGGAGTCAGTCCTCATTTGTGAACCGGCACCACATGCGGGACAACAACCGGCACGACACGCGCAATGGCTGGTGGGACGGGGAGAACCGGTGGCATGACAAGGACGACGGATGGGGTTGGCGCGACGATCATGGCAACTGGCGTGACGACAACGACCACCGCGGCTCATGGACGGGCCGGGACGGCTGCCGGCATGACAAGGACGGGTTCTGGGACCATCACGGAAACCGGCACGACAATAAGAAACACAACCACCACAGGAACACCTGGTGACCGGTCACCACTGAAGGCCTCGAGAACGGAACTGATTGGGACGGCGGGAAACCCTGCCGTCCCGTTCCCGTTCCCCCTCAGCAGCGTGGCTAATTCAGCGGGGTGGCCCCGGCAATGGCGCCCGGCTCGGCAGCCGTGACGATGGCATTGGCCTCCGGCGAGGAAGACTTGGTTGCCAGCACCCTGACCACGGCCTGGAGCTCCTGCCGCAGCACGTCGGGGTCAATGGGCGTGGCGGCGAGCACGGAACGTTCCATGTCGGCGGCCGCGGCAACCGCCTCGCGCCCCTGGTCAGTCAGCGACACCACATGGCTGCGCCGGTCGGAGGTGCTGCGGTGCCGCGAAATGTGGCCGTGCGCTTCCAGCCGGCTCAGTGTCTTGCCCATCGTCTGGGCCTGGACCCGGACGAGCTGGGCCAATTGGGCTTGCGTCATCGGCCCATTCGCCGAGAGCACCTCCATGGCGATCACCCCGGCATGGGTCAGGCCAATGGCCCCCAATTTTTCGTTCCAGGAGTGTTCTACAAGACGTGCTGCCGTGGACAATAGGCGGCCCGTGGGCCAGCGATCCATATCAGGCATACCCAAGAGTATAGCGAGCAGCGGATTCGTCCGGCGCCGATCGCGTCACTACGCTGGATTATCACCCCGCTTCATGACCAACCTCACCAAGGAGACACCCGTGTCCGAGCGACTCACCGCCGGTGCCACAGCACCGGATTTCACCCTCAAGAACGCCGAAGGACAGGACGTCAGCCTGCGTGATTTCCGGGGCCGGAAGACCGTGCTCTACTTCTACCCGGCAGCCGCCACGCCGGGATGCACCAAGGAGGCCTGCGATTTCCGGGATTCCCTCGGCGCGCTTCAGGCCGCAGGTTATGACGTCGTGGGCATCTCCCCCGACCCCGTCGGGAAGCTTGCCGCGTTCGCGGCCGCCGAAGGGCTGAACTTCCCGCTGCTCTCCGACGAGGACCACTCCGTCGCCGAGGCCTACGCGGCCTGGGGCGAAAAGAAAAACTACGGCAAGACCTACCAGGGCCTGATCCGCTCGACCATCGTCGTCGACGCCGACGGCCGGGTTGCCGTCGCACAGTACAACGTCCGGGCCACCGGGCATGTCGCCAAACTTCGCCGGGACCTGAAACTCGACGCCTAGTCCCCGGTCTCCGGTCCGTCCGCCCGCGGCAGCCGTTGCAACCAGCAAACCGGCAATAGGTACAATGGAGCCTGGCGTCCGCCGCCGGGGTTCTTTCCCGGGACGACGACGGCGCCGCGCGCGAGTGGTGAAATTGGCAGACACGCAGGATTTAGGTTCCTGTGCCTTCGGGCGTGGGGGTTCAAGTCCCCCCTTGCGCACAGAGAGAACCCCGGTCTTCGGACCGGGGTTCTTGTGGTTTCCGGCGCTGTTCCGGGATTTTTCAGGAGTTTTGACCCCGCCAAAAAGAATTTCACATCCGCACCCATCCGTTTCCTCCGAGCAGCCGAATACCCATTGAGACACCAACCAAGGGTCGGTGCCCAACAGTCGGGAAAGGGCCGCAGCGGCAAAAATTCGCCGCCGGCAAACATCGGCACAACAAAGGAGAAACCGAAATGCAGAACATCAAGCGCACCACGTTCGCCGTTGCAGGTATCGCAGCTGCCGCCATGCTCAGCCTCACTGCCTGTGGCGGATCCAGCGCCTCGTCGGCCCCCGCCTCCTCGGCCCCGTCCTCCGCACCGGCGGAATCCAGCATGGCCTCCCCCTCCACGAGCGCCTCCGCCGCGGCCATGGATCCGGCCGCCAACCTCGTCGGGTCCGGCTGCGCCGCCTACGCCGCCCAGGTTCCCAGCGGTGCCGGCTCCGTCTCCGGCATGGCGCTTGACCCGGTAGCCACCGCGGCGTCCAACAACCCGATCCTCACCACCCTGACCGCCGCCGTGTCCGGCAAGCTCAACCCCAAGGTCAACCTGGTGGACACGCTCAACGGCAGCGAATTCACCGTCTTCGCCCCGACGGATGACGCCTTCAAGAAGATCGATCCGGCCACGATCGAGGCCCTAAAGACGGACGACGCCACGCTGAGCAAGATCCTGACCTACCACGTTGTCCCCGGCAAGATCACCCCGGACCAGATCGTCGGCACCCACAAGACGGTTGAAGGCGGTTCGGTGACGGTCACCGGCACCAAGGATGCCCTCAAGGTTGACGGCGCCAACGTTGTCTGCGGCGGCGTCCAGACCGCCAACGCCACTGTCTACATGGTCGACTCAGTCCTGATGCCCAAGTAGTCAGCCCTTTGCACTCCTGCCCGGCTCCAGCCTGACTCCCTGGACCACTAGGAGAAGCGGAGGCCCGCACCACCAGGTGCGGGCCTCCGCTTTTTGCGTTGCCGTGCGCCTTGCGGCGGTGTGCCACAAGAGCTGGCGGACCCGGCCGTCAACTAGACTGGGGCTGGTCCGCAGCCGGCGGACCATCCAGTTCCCAGAGGTGATTCTCGAGTGCCCAGCAGTACAGTGCCCAGCAGGACAGTGCGGCGGATTGCCGCAAGCATCGGGGCCGCCCTCCTTGTCCTGCCGCTCGCGTCCTGCACGGGCAGCCTCGGCCCGGCACCCAGCTCCCCCACCGCCTCTGCCACCGCCAGCGCGGCACCTACCGCGCTTTTCACCTTCGGCACCGGCTCGGAGCCGCTCGGGCTCGATCCTGCCCTGGTCTCCGACGTCGAGTCATACCGCGTCTCCCGGCAGGTACTGGAAGGCCTCGTGGGCGTAGACCAGACCACCGGCCAGCCCACGCCGCTGCTGGCCACCGAATGGTCCCAGAGCGATGAAGGCCGGACTTACGAGTTCAAGCTGCGCGGGAACGTTAAATTCCAGGACGGGACACCGTTCGACGCCGCCGCGGTATGCACCAACTTCAACCGCTGGTTCAACTTCTCACCGGCCCTCCGCGAACAGGCCACCGGTACCACCTTCAAGGGCGTCTTCAAGGCCCATGCGGACCAGGCGTCGCTGTCCATATACAAGAACTGCACCGCCGTCGCGCCGGACAATGTGCGGATCGGCCTCACCCAGCCCTTCACGGGTTTTCTCCAGGCCCTCACCCTGCCGGCCTTCGCGATCTCTTCGCCCAAGGCCCTCGCCGCGGAGAACGCTGACGTCCTGAACCAGCGCCGGGGCGGGCAGCCGGTATCCGCCTACGGCCTCCACCCGGTAGGCACAGGGCCGTACGTTTTCGGCTCCTGGGACTCGGGCAGCGTCTCCCTGGCCAGCAACAAGGACTACTGGGGTGACAAAGGGCAGATCGGCACCATCAAGTTCGTGACCTACGATCACCCGCAGACCCGGATGCAGGCGCTCCTGGACGGCAAGATCGACGCCTACGACGCCGTCACCGTGGGAAACTTTGACCAACTGGTCAAGAGCGGAAAGCAGATCATCCAGCGGGACCCGTTCTCCGTGATGTACCTGGGCATGAACCAGCAGGTCCCCATCCTGCAGAACCTCAAGGTCCGCCAGGCGATCGAAATGGCGCTGGACAAGGACACTCTGATCCGCCGGTTCTTCATCGACAACACGGCCCAGGCATCCCAGTTTGTTCCGCCCAAGCTCAGCGGCTTCAACAACAATGCCGCGGCGCTCGGCTACAACCCGGGCAAGGCCAAGGAACTCCTGGCCGAGGCCGGCTACAAGGGCGAGGAGCTGAAGTTCTACTATCCGCTCAACGTCACCCGGCCCTACCTGCCGACGCCGGAAAAGGTGTACGCCGAGATCAGCCGGCAACTGACCGCCGTCGGGCTCAACGTCAAGCCCGTACCGGTGGACTGGGCTGACGGCTACCTGCAGAAGGTCACGTCCCCGGGCGACCACGCCCTGCACCTGCTGGGCTGGAACGGCTCGTATTCGGACCCCGACAATTTCGTGGGCCCGCTCTTCGGCGAGAACACCGGCGAATTCGGTTACCAGGATCCCCAGGTCTTCTCCAAGATCGCCCGGGCCCGGGGCCTGCCGGACGGCAAGGACCGCACCGAGGAGTACCAGACCATCAACGGGCAGATCGCGGCCACGGTGCCTGCGGTTCCCATTGCCTTCCCGATCTCGGCCCTGGCGCTCTCGGACCGGGTGCTGAAGTACCCGGCGTCGCCGGTGCTGAACGAAGTTTTCACAAAGGTCGAGCTAAGGCCTTGACGCCCGGGGCCAATTTCAGTTAGTGGGCGGTGCGGGATATTCTGTGACAGCCAGAGCCGCTGCTATCGGAGACTGATTGTGACTTTCATTTCCAAGACCCAACACGCCGACGTCGTCCTGATTGGCGGCGGCATCATGAGCGCCACGCTCGGCGCCTTCATCAAGCAGCTTGAGCCGAACTGGACCATCTCGCTCTTTGAGCGTCTGGACGAGCCCGGACTGGAAAGCTCCGACCCGTGGAACAACGCCGGCACCGGACACGCTGCCCTGTGTGAGCTTAATTACTCCCCCGCAGCCAAAGACGGCTCGGTGGACCCCGGCAAGGCCCTGAACATCAACGAGCAGTTCCAGTTGTCCCGCCAGTTCTGGTCCCACCTCGTCTCGAACTCGCTGATCGGCTCCCCCAAGGGCTTCATCAACACCGTTCCGCACATGAGCTTCGTGATCGGCGAGGACCACACCAAGTTCCTCCGCACCCGCTACGAGGCACTCAAGCCGAACCCGCTGTTCCGTTCGATGGAGTATTCCGAGGACCACGCGCAGATCGCCAAGTGGGCCCCGCTGATCGTCAAGGGCCGCGACCCCAAGCAGCGCGTCGCGGCAACCCGCGCCGCCGAGGGCACCGACGTCGACTTCGGCGCCCTGACCCGCGAGCTGACCACCTACCTGGGCAACAACGGCGTGGAGATCAACTACGGCCACAACGTCAGCGACATCAAGCGCGCGTCCGGCGGCGGCTGGGACCTGTCGCTGAAGCACGCCAGGAGCGGCGAGCACGGCTCCATCCACGCGAAGTTCGTGTTTGTCGGAGCCGGCGGCGGGGCCCTGCACCTGCTGCAGGCCTCCGGTATCCCGGAAGGCAAGGGGTTTGGCGGTTTCCCGGTCTCCGGCCAGTTCTTCCGCTGCACCGACGAGGGCATCGCCGCCCGGCACAGCGCGAAGGTCTACGGCCAGGCGTCTGTCGGCGCCCCGCCCATGTCCGTGCCGCACCTGGACACCCGCTACGTCAACGGCAAGCGCTCCCTGCTGTTCGGCCCGTACGCCGGCTTCTCCACGAACTTCCTCAAGAGCGGCTCTTACCTGGACCTGCCGCTGTCCATCCGCCCCTCCAACATCATCCCGATGCTGGCCGTGGCCAAGGACAACATGGACCTCACCGCCTACCTGATCAAGGAAGTCGCCAAGCGTCACGGCGACAAGGTCGAGGCCCTGCGGGAGTACTACCCCGAGGCCAAGGACGGCGACTGGGAGCTCATCACCGCCGGCCAGCGGGTCCAGATCATCAAGAAGGACCCGAAGAAGGGCGGCGTGCTGCAGTTCGGCACCGAGGTCATCGCCGGACGCGACGGCACCATCGGCGCCCTGCTTGGCGCATCCCCGGGCGCGTCCACCGCCGTGCCGATCATGATCGAGCTGCTCCAGAAGTCCTTCCCGAAGAACTTCAAGGGCTGGCAGTCCAAGCTCAAGGACATGATGCCCGGCTACGGCGTCAAGCTCAACGACAACCCTGAGCTCGCCGCCACGCTGGAGGCCGAGACGGCCAAGGCGCTGCAACTCGAACAGGTCACCGCCAGCAACTAAGCCGGTGCCCGGCCGCGGCTGGTTTACACTGCTGGTTTGGGACCGCTGCAACCCGTGACGTCCCCGTTTTTTGATGTCCCGTTGTGCAGGACGCCCCCGACCCACCAGGAGACCATGAGATGTTCCGGCTCGCAAAGCTGTCTCTCGCCAACCGGGCCCTGATCGCGCTGATCACGGTGTTCGCTTGCGTTTTCGGCGTGATCACGATGTCCTCGCTGAAACAGGAGCTCATCCCCTCCATCGAGTTCCCGCAGATCACCGTGATCTCCTCGATGCCCGGTGCGTCGCCGGAAGTCGTGGACAAGCAGATCAGTGCCCCGTTGGAAAAGGCGCTGAACAGCGTCGAGGGGCTGGAATCGACGTCGTCAACGTCCCGGAACGGCGTCTCGCAGATTTCCCTGGCGTTCACCTACGGCTCCAACCTGGACCGGGCCCGGAACCAGATCGACCGCGCCATCTCCAACGCCAAGCAGGCCCTGCCGAAGGACGTCCAGCCGCAGGCGATCGCCGGGAGCATCAGCGACTTCCCGATCGTCTTCCTGGCCGTGTCCTCCGACAAACCGCTCAGTGAACTCAACGCCGATCTCGCCCGGCTCAGCGTCCCTGTGCTGCAGAAGCTCGACGGCGTGCGCGGCGCCGACGTGACCGGCGGCGCCACGCAGCACATCCAGATCCTGCCGCGGCCCCGGGACCTGGCGGCATCGGGCACGAGCCTCCAGGCCATCAGCGACGCGCTGAAGAACAACGGTGCATTGGTCCCGGCCGGCACCATCGAGGAACAGGGCAAAACCCTCTCGCTGCAGATCGGCAGCCCGGTCGACTCCCTCGACGCCATCAAGGCCCTCCCGCTGGGCGCGGCCCGTGATGCGGCGACGATCGGCAGCGTGGCGGATGTCAGCCTGGTCGAGGACGCCCGCACGTCAATCACGCGGACCAACGGCAAGGAAACCCTCGCCCTGTCCGTGACCAAGAAGCCCGAGGGCGACACCGTCGCGATCTCCCACGCGGTCAAGGACGCCATCCCGCAACTTGAGGCCGAGCTTGGCTCCAACGCCAAATTCACCCCGGTCTTCGACCAGGCGCCGTTCATCGAGAAGTCCATCAAGGACCTCACCACCGAGGGCCTGCTGGGACTGGGCTTCGCCGTCCTGGTGATCCTGGTGTTCCTGATGTCAGTGCGCGCCACCCTGGTGACGGCCGTGTCCATCCCGCTGTCCCTGCTGATCACGTTCATCGGCCTCGCTGGCACCGGCTACTCACTCAACATCCTCACCCTTGGCGCGCTCACCATCGCGATCGGCCGCGTCGTGGACGACTCGATCGTGGTCATCGAAAACATCAAACGGCACCTGAGCTACGGCGAGGACAAGATCACCGCGATCGGAACCGCCATCCGCGAAGTTGCCGGCGCCATCACGGCGTCCACCCTGACCACCGTGGCCGTCTTCTTGCCCATCGCCTTCGTCGGCGACCTGGCCGGTGCGCTGTTCCGTCCGTTCGCCCTGACAGTGACCATCGCCCTGCTCTCCTCGCTGCTGGTCTCGCTGACCATCGTGCCGGTGCTGGCCTACTGGTTCCTGCGCACGCCCGCCGTCACCGGCTCTCCGGCTTCTGCGGCTGGCATTGCCGCCAAGGCGCACGAGGCCGAGCAGAGCACGCTCCTGCAGCGCGGCTACCTGCCTGTCCTGTCCGGCACGCAGCGGCACCCGGTCCTCACCCTGGTCGCCGCGGCCCTGGTGCTTGCCGGCACCGTGGCGATGTCCCCGCTGCTCGCCACCGACCTCCTGGGCCGCTCCGGCGAGAACAGCATGACCGTCAAGCAGGCCCTGCCGGCAGGGACCAGCCTTGACGAGGCCAGCGCTTCGGCGATCCGCGTCGAGGACACCCTGCGGGGCATCGACGGAATCAAGGACGTCCAGGCCACCACCGGCAACGCCCAGACCGGCTTCTCGGCCCTGCTCTCCTCCGGCGCGTCCAATTCGACGTTCACCGTGGTGACGGACGAGAAAGCCAACCAGGGCAAGCTCCAGGAGACTGTCCGCAGCGAACTCTCCAAGCTCGGCGACGCCGGAAAGATCACGGTTGGTTCCCAGCAGGGCGGCTTCGGCACTTCGTCAACCGTGGACATCACCCTCAAGGCCGCCACCACCGCCGATCTCCAGACGGCCAGTGACGCGATGGTCAAGGCCATGGACGGTGTCCCGGGCAGCAGCGAAGTGGCCACCAACCTGGCCGCCAGCCAGCCGGTGGTCCAGGTCAAGGTGGACCGCGCCAAGGCCGTCGCGGCCGGCCTGAACGAGGAGCGCGTGGCCGGGGTCCTGGCCGCCACGATCAGCCCGATTCCGGCCGGGACGATCCGCATCGACACCAACGACTTCCCGGTCCGGATTGGCGAGGGCACCCGCTTCACGAGCATCGAGGCCGTCCGGGACATGCCGCTCCCGACGGCGGCCGGCGCCGTTGCGCTGGGCAGCATCGCCTCGGTAGAGCAGGTGGACGTCCCCGTCTCCATCACCGCCAGCAACGGCCAGCACACCGCGCGGGTCTCGGTGACGCCGTCGGGCTCCAACCTCGGCGCGGTCAGCACCGAGGTGCAGAACCGGCTCAAGTCAGTCCAGCTGCCGCCCGGGGTGACCGCCACGATCGGCGGTGCCACGACGCAGCAGGCCGATTCGTTCCGCCAGCTCGGGCTCGCCCTGCTCGCTGCCATCGCGATCGTCTACGTGATCATGGTGGCTGCGTTCAAATCGCTCGTGCAGCCGCTGATCCTGCTGGTCTCCGTCCCGTTCGCCGCGACAGGCGCAATCGCCCTGCTCGTGGTGACCGGTGTGCCGTTGGGCCTGCCGTCGCTGATCGGCATGTTGATGCTCGTGGGCATCGTGGTGACCAACGCGATTGTGCTGATCGACCTCATCAACCAGTACCGCCAGCCCCGCAATGGCGAACCCGGGATGAACGTGGCGGACGCGATCATGCACGGCGCCCGCCAGCGCCTCCGCCCCATCCTCATGACGGCGCTCGCCACGGTGTTCGCCCTGACACCGATGGCGCTGGGACTGACCGGCGGCGGCGGATTCATCTCCCAGCCCCTGGCGATCGTGGTGATCGGCGGCCTGATCTCCTCCACCGCCCTCACACTCATCCTGGTCCCGGTGCTGTACCGGCTCGTGGAAGGGCGGCGCGAGCGCAGGGCACTACAGAAGTCGCTGCGCCGCGGACGCCATTCCGGGCCGGCCGTGACCGAGGACTTCCCCGACGACTTCCCCGAAGACGCTCCCCTGCCAACCAGTTCGCACTAGGAACCAGAACCCGGCGTCCCTGCCTTGTCCTCGGCCTCGACGTTAGGCTTGACGAGGGTCCGCGCTGCCTTGGGCGCCCTGTGCGTTCCGTGAGTTGCGTAGGTTCCCTTCGAGAGTCTGACGAGTCCAGCGGGTACTGCGACGGCTTCCCGGTGGCGGGGGCCACCGTGGCGCGGAACGCCGTAGCGAGGGCTCCCAGAAACCACGGCCGCGAGCGGTTTAGGGGCGACGGGGCTTGTCACCTCCCGCGCCGGGTTGCCGGTATAGGTTGCATCTTCCGGGACGTCTTCGCCCTTCATCAAGAGGGCGTCGGCACCGAGTGACGAACCATCCTGCATCGTCACCCCGTAGTTGACCCACGAATCCACGCCAAGGGAGCAGCGGTTGCCGAGAACGATGTAGTCGGACTTGAAGGCCCCGTCTTCCATGGAGTGGCCCTGAATGGTGGCTCCTTCATTGAACGCACAATCATCACCGATAGCCACAAGAGTTTTCTCCGGTATGTTGGCGCCGGCATCGTAGAGCCGCTTGCCGACCTTGACGCCCAGCATTCGCCAGATCACGGGCTTGAACGGGGTTCCGTTGAAGCCCGGCATGGCCAGCAGCTTCCATAGACGTTCGTGCCGCCAGAAGTAGGGGTCGTAGATGGAGCAGTATTGCGGCTTCAGGTGGCGGAAGCCCATGACCGAGCGCTCAACAAGCACGGCAATCAGTACGCGGAACAGCAGCAAGGTGAGCATCATGGCTGCGATCGCCAGCACACCGAGGAAGCTGAATGCCGACACGGCAACGGCGGCGCTAAACGTGGCAACAAACAACAGGAACCAGCGCACGGCCAGGAACAGCACCATGCTCAGGATGTTGTGCCGGTTCTTTGCCGGGAGAGCGCTGTTCCGCGCCTCTGCAATCGTCTGTTCGTCAAACTGGGCGTCACGCTGAACAGACCGGGGAATCTCGAACGGCGGTGACCCCAGCAGGCCCACATCCGCACGGATCGGACCGTCGATCGGAATCATCACCTTCGTGGCCAAGAGACAGTTCTCCCCGACCCTGGATCCGATCGGAACACTGATGGCATTACCGAGAAAGTTGTGGCCAGCCAGGTGGACCCGCGAGAGACGGAACGACGTGCTTGAGAAGTCGGCGTTCATCATGTTGAGGCCGTCCGCGACCATAGTTCCTGTTCCCACTGAGCTCAGGAACGGCGACTCGTGGGCCAGTGTGGGGCCGAAGTTTGACCCGGTTTGCTCCACCCTGCCGAGGTTATAACCCAAGGCCTTCAGATAGTGCACTATGTACGAACTGTCGCCGAAGACGTCTTTGTACAGTTTGACGTTGGACACGCGGGCGATCATGCGCTGGATGGTGAAGTGCACGCCGTACAGCGGATAGACCTTTTCCGGCTTGATGAAGCGATTGAGCAAACGCGGGATGCTGAAGATGATGATCAGGCCGGTGATCAGCCCGACAACGAACAGAACCAGTGTTACGGCGAGTACGTCTATGAAAAAGTTTGGGGAGCCCGGCTGCAGGTGTCCCGTGCTCAGGTAGGGGGGCAGGAGCACGGCCAGCCCGAGAAGGCCCGCCGGAACCACCAGGACCAAACGGTTGAACAACTGGAGAAGGCTGAAAATGACCCTGCGTCGCGTGCCGCAATTAGTGGGCGGGACACGCAGGTAATTGGTGTTGGTGCGCGCAGCAGGCGAACCGTGCCAGATTTGTCCACCAGGTACAACCTGCCCGGTCTGCAACGATGAAGCATGTCCCAGCTGAGTGTCGTCTCCCATCGACGTAGCGATGTCCAACGTGGTTTTCTCCGACACAAGGACATTTCTGCCCAGCATCACGGGACCGGTTTCAATCATGCCCGAGCGTGCCCGATAGCATTGGAACGAGGAGTTCTTGTGGATGACTGTGTTGTCACCGACGGTGAGCAGGTCCGGGCACGCGGGCACCTTCCGGGAGAAGATCACCACCCCCTTGCCGATCTTTGCGCCCAGGAGCCGCAGGTACACCACATACAGCGGAGAGCCGGCGAACAAGACCAGTGGATTTGCCCTGGTAAGTGTCTTGACTGCCCAAAAACGGAGATAAGCCAGACTCCATATTCGGATGTTGCCCGGCTTCCACCGCCCAACCAGAATCCACTTGGCGAGGATCGGGGTCGCGGAAAGGATCAGGAACATGGCGGCGCCGAAACCAATGGACCGCAGCCACATGTCAAATGGATTGCTGCCCCCGGATGTCCACTGGAAGCCGATAATCAGCAGGGAAGCAGCGTACGAAGTGTAACCCAGGAAAATCAGCAACTGAATTGCCCCGCACATGACGAACTGGAAGGTGCTGGGTGGTGGCATCGGAACCGGGGGTACAGCGTCGGTCTCTGCTACGGCCGCGCTGAGGACGGATTCACTGTGCCGGGCTTCGAGGCAGGCGGCGAGCTGCC
This sequence comes from Arthrobacter sp. 05T45, assembly GCF_056395875.1. Classification (NCBI taxonomy): domain Bacteria; kingdom Bacillati; phylum Actinomycetota; class Actinomycetes; order Micrococcales; family Micrococcaceae; genus Arthrobacter; species Arthrobacter sp. 05T45. The sequence goes on from NZ_JBFTKI010000026.1 coordinate 48,383, forward strand.
GGACCGTCGGGTTCTCATAGATATCCTGCATCGCGGCTGCGGGCAGGGCGGTTTCTTTCCTGATGCGGGCGCAATAGCGGGCCATCAACAGCGAGTCGGCGCCAAGGTCGTTGAAGAAGTGGGCATCGGTGGAAACCTTCTCAAGGCTCAGGACGGTGCCAAGCTGCGCGGCCAGGGCCTCTTCGGCGGCAGTTGTGGGGGCGGTAAAGGACCCCGCGGCCGCCCGGCTGATCCTGTGCTCGGGACGGGGTAGCCGCTTCCTGTCCACTTTGTCACTGGCCATCATGGGAATGGAGTCCAGCTGTTCAAAATAGGCAGGAACCATGTATCCGGGGAGCCTGGTGCGCAGCATCCGGTGGAGGTCATGAGCATCCACGCCCTCCACGTCCTGGCGCAGGGTGTAGTAGGCGGCCAGCTCCACGGTTCCTTGTTCCGGCTCATACGTCTGTACGACTGCCTGTGCAATGCCGGGGAGCTGCAGGAGGACGGATTCTATTTCGCTCAGTTCGATGCGGTAGCCACGTATTTTGACTTGGGTATCGATCCGGCCGAAATATTCGAGCTGCCCGTCGTCGTTCACCCGTCCGAGGTCCCCTGTGCGATAAATCCGGCCGGACGGGTTGTTCTCGATTCCGAGGAAATCCGGGACAAAGGCCCGCTCCGTCAGGTCCTGACGGTTCACGTACCCGCGCGCCAGCCCCACCCCTGCGAGGCCGATTTCTCCCATTTCACCGCGCGGCAGGGCCCGAAGCTCGGCGGGATCCACAATGACCGCGGTGTAGGTGGGCAAGGGCACTCCGAGGGACACGGGCAGGTCCGGGTCCAGGACCGACCAGGTGGCAGTCACGGTCGCTTCGGTGGGGCCGTAGACGTTCAGGAAGCGCCGGCCGGGGCGGTGCCAGCGCATCACGAGATCCTTCGGGCACGCCTCTCCGGAGACCAGCAGGAACCGCAAATCGGGCAGGTCCTCGTCAAGCGTCGCCAGCAGCGTTGGAACGCAGCAAAGGGCGGTGATCCGTTTTTCCTGCAGGTACTCCGCGAGTTCGGCACCCAGCATGCTGGACCGGCCCGGCTTGGGCACCAGCGTGGCTCCGACCATCCAGGCAACCCAGATTTCCTCCACCGAGAAATCGAAGGCGATCGTCATACCTTGGTACACGCGGTCCGTGGACTCAATCCCGTAGATGTCAGAGGCCACCCGGACAAAATTGCAGATGCTGGCCTGCTCCACTGCCACGCCCTTGGGCCGGCCGGTCGAGCCGGAGGTGTAGATAATGTAGGCCAGCTCATCCTTGGTTCCGCCATGGTCCGCGCTTCCCAAACGGGAGGAATCCTTGGCGTCGATCTGGGCCTGCACATCATCGACGCACACCGTGACAGCGGCCACCTCAGGCAGCAGATCCCTCAGATGGGACAGAGACAGGACCATGGCCACGTTGGCGTCCTCGACAATGTACTGAAGACGGTCAGGGGGGAAACCCGGGTCCAGGGGAACATAGGCCGCGTGGATCTTCAGAACGGCCAGCATCGCCACGTAGGCCCGCCATGGCTGGTCAAACAGCAGGGCGATGCGGTCACCCGGCCGGGCACCGCACACCAAGAGATGCCGCGCCAGCTGGTTCGCCCGTTCATCCAGCTCCGTGTACGTCAGGACAACGTCCCCCGCATCGACGGCAACCTGGTCGCCGCGCCCCTGTTCCCGCAAGCGGTCGCAACTATCCTCAAACAGCCGGTCCAACCGCTCGCCCCGCCGCCAGCGGGCGGCCTGATCGGGCGCAGCCGACGTCAGGACAGTTCCGCCTTCCGAGCCGCCGATCATCGACATGATTCCCCGCAACTCGGGAGGTCTGGTGAGGCCGTTTCCGGTCCTCGCGGTCTTGCCCATCCTTTAGCTCCTTCGCTAGAAGTGACGTGCCACAGTTCTGTCGCCCGCCGGAACAGGGGTCATATCCTGGTCGGAAATCGGGACCCACGTCTGGAGCGGGGGGCCAACAGCGGGTGTGAGACGGCCTTCATGACCCGCCGCCGTTGCCTCGTCCGCCGGGGTCATGCCGAAGGCCCGCCGGACAGCGCGCTCGGCATCCGCGAGCCGGTCGGCGTGCGTGACAGCCCCCACGGAGGTCTCGGAGATGTCGACGAGATCGAGCTCCACGTCGGCGTCGGACAGAGCCTTGAGGAAGGTGCAGAAGATTTCCGGGGACGACCGCATGCCCAGTCCAGTAATGGACACCCGGCCCACCCGGTCGTCGTGCTGCAAACCTTCAAATCCAATGCTTCCCTTTTCGGCATCCAGCACAGCAAGGGCGTTACCTGCATGGGCAGCAGGCACGATCAGGGCAACGTCGGAACGCCTCGGGCCGGGGCCGGCCGTATTTTGGACAATTGCCTGGACATGCGCCCCGGACCGGGAGAGGACATGCAAGATGCGCGCCATGCTCTCCGGCTGGTCCGGAATTCCCAGCACAGTGATTTTCGACGCCGAGTTGACCCCGGCAACTGCGGTCACCTCGGGTTGTTCCCTGGCGGGCTGGAGCAGTGGATGACGGTCAAGGCCAGGCAGGATCAACGTCCCGGACTCCGGCACGAAGGAGGACCTCACATGGATCGGAATACCGAACCGGCGGGCGTATTCGACACACCGCAGGTGCAGTACCTTGCAGCCGGAGGCGGCGAACTCAAGCATTTCCTCGCTCGAGAGGATCTCGATCTTCCGCGCCGTCGGGACAACCCGGGGGTCCGCGGTGTAGACGCCGTCGACGTCCGTGTATATCTCGCAAATATCGGCTTCGAGCGCAGCGGCCAGGGCGACCGCGGTGAGATCCGAGCCGCCACGGCCGAGCGTGGTCACCCTGTTCCGTTTCTGCGTCCTGCCCTGGAATCCTGCGACGATGGGGACCTCGCCACGGGCCAGACTACTGCGGACGCGGTCCGGCCTGACATCAGTGATGTGTGCCTTGCCGTGGATGTTGTCGGTAATGAGGCCGGCCGCACTGCCGGTAAATGTGCGGGGCAGCTGGCCGAGATCCGCCAGGGCAATCGCCAAAAGGGCCGAGGACACAAGCTCGCCGATGCTCAGCAGGGCGTCAAGGTCCACAGGCAGGGGCCGGGCGGAAACTTCCGCGGCAAGATCGCAGAGTTCATCGGTGGTGTCCCCCATGGCGGACACCACCGCAACGACCCGATAGCCGTTGGTCCGTGTTTTGGCGATCCGCTCGGCTGCCCGGAGAATACCCGCGGCATCCGCCAGGGACGAACCGCCAAACTTTTGAACAATGACACTACCCGGGGGAATCGCCCGGTCGGTTTCCGCTAGATCACTGTCGTTGAAAGCTGTTGCCTTGCGGGTACCCATTTTGCTCCCCGAAATCTACTTCGATTCTTGCAAGGGGCACTGGCCCCTTCGAGCCGTTTCGCCCTGATCGGATGCTCAAATGGTTGATCCCAAGGCCACCGGCTCCCCGGTCACAGTCACTGCGGCTGCAGCGAGAATATCGAGTCCCTTCTGAAGATCCTCGGGGCTGATAGTCAGCGCGGGCATCGTCTTGACCACTTCACCTTCGGGTCCGGACGTTTCCACGAGCAGACCCCGGGCAAAGGATTCGGCCGCAATCTTCTCCGCAGTCTCGGGGTTGGGGTAGTAAACACCCGCGAGCAGTCCCCGGCCACGGACCGTGGCGCCTTCGACGCCCGCTGCGATCTGGGTAAGCCCCTCGTGGAGCTGGGAAATGAGCCCCGCGACGCTTGACTGGAAGCTGCCGTCCCGCCAGTAGTGCTCCAGGGCGGCGGCGCCGGTGACGAATGCCGGGTTGTGCCCCCGGAACGTTCCGTTGTGCTCGCCAGGCTTCCAAATATCCAGTCCGGGTTTGAACAGCGTCAGCGCCAAAGGCAGCCCAAAGCCCGAGATGGACTTCGACAGGCAGACGATATCCGGAGTGATCCCCGCCTCCTCGAAGCTGAAGAAGGTCCCGGTCCGTCCGCAGCCGGCCTGGACATCATCCACGATGAGCAGGATGTCGTGTTGCCGGCACAGCTCGGCAAGGCCTCGCAGCCAGGACACCCGGGCGGCCCTGAGCCCACCCTCGCCCTGGACGGTTTCCACGATCACCGCTGCGGGCTTATCGATGCCCGATCCCCTGTCCTCCAGGGCTTGCCGGAGCCACAGAAAGTCCGGCATCTGACCATTGAAGAACCCGTCATAGGGCATGCTCGATGTGTTCGTCAGCGGGACGCCGGCTCCCTGCCGTTTCATTGAATTTCCCGTGACCGACAACGATCCCAGGGTCATCCCGTGAAACGCGTTGGTGAAGCTCAGGACATGCTGCCTGCCGGTAACCTTCCGGGCAAGCTTCAGGGCTGCCTCCACTGAGTTTGTTCCCGTCGGTCCGGGGAACATGACTTTGTAGTCCAAATTCCTGGGCTCAAGGATCAACTCCCGGAAGGTTTCCAGGAAGCGCCGCTTGGCCGGTGTTTTCATGTCGAGTGAATGAACGATTGCGCCGGAGAGAAGATAGTCCACCAGCGGCTGCAGCAGCACCGGGTTGTTGTGCCCGTAGTTCAGTGCTCCGGCACCGGAAAAGAAGTCCAAATATTCTCTGCCGTCTTCACTGTAGAGGCTGCTGCCGGACGCACGTTCAAACACGGTGTCCCAACTGCGGCAGTAGCTGCGGACCTCAGACTCCAAGCTTTCGAAGATATCCATCTGTCGATGTCCCCCGTACTTCCGACTAGCGACGTTGCCCGAGCGCAAACACAACCCGGGTTTTCCGGATGACGGGCGCGGGAAGGGGACAGCGCAGCGCCTGCGGCGCACTGACCGTTGCTTTCACGGGGCCCGTATTTACTCCCGCAGAGAGGTGCTCTAGGCGGGAACTGGGCAGACCCTAGACGCCTGCCCAAATGCTTTTCCGTTTCTTATCGTAATCTCAGGAAACTCACAGCACCTGAGTAGCGGGTACCTGTCTTTTCCCCTCAAACGGCTGATTAACTACCCGATTCGGCGGGGTTTCTCACCTCTTGCGGCCCCGGGCTACTCGGAAAAATGCCGGCCGCCGGGCATCCGGCGGACATGGGCGCCGGCGCCATGGACATTCGACTTCCTCTGCCAACGGGGACGGCGAACGCGGCGAGGGATGGGACACCGTTTTGAGAGTCGTTTGAAAGGCGAAGCTGGTGTTTAGCCGGTCTTGGCCATCGCGTAGGCCACGGTGCCGTAGGCCAGGGCGCCGGACATTTCGGTGAGCAGTTGCGGGTTGGTGTTGGCGATGGTGTCGCAGGCCTCGTGGTAGCAGGGATCCAGGTCCTTGCCGGCCACCCCGCCATAGGCCTGCGCCTGGGCCTGGGTCTTCTTCTCGACATCGCCGGTGAACAGCCCGCCGCCGGGAATGCCGGCCGAGAGGAAGGCGTCGTAGTCCGAGCCGCCGTCAAAGGGCGTGGTCTCTGCCGGCAGCGCGTTCTCCTGGAAGTACCGGAACAGGATGTCCTCGATCGCCTTGGACCCGGCCGGGCCGCCGTCGCCGAAATCCGATCCGTCCCCGTCATGCACGGACCGCACACCGTTGGGCGAGGCCGCCATGTCCACGTTCAGGTTCGCCGCGGTCTGGCCGATCTCGGCCGCACTGAGTTCGTCGACGTAGTGCTGGGACCCGTACAGCCCGTCCTCCTCGCCGCCCCAGAACGCGAACCGGACCCGGTTGGCCGGGGTGATCCCGGCCTCCTTCATCCACCGCGCGGTCTCCAGGACGGCCGCGACCCCGCTGGCGTTGTCGTTGATGCCCGGGCCCTCCTGCACGGAGTCCAGATGCGCACCCACCACCACGGTGTGCCCGGCATCGCCACCCGTGTCGGCGAGGATGTTGAAGGACTCCACCGTCTTGCCGCGCCGGCCGTCCTCTTTGAACGTGAAGCTCTGCCGCACCGGCGAGTACCCGGCCGCGCGCAGCTGTTCCTCGACGTATCGGGCCGACTCCTCATACCCCGAGGTGCCCGAGGCCCGGTTCCCGCCGTTGGCATCGGCAACCCGCTGCAGCGCCTGCAGGTGCCCCACCACGTCCCGGGACTCGAACGCCGCCAGCACCGCGCGCGCGTCCACCGTGCTCGCCGGGGCCAGCACGGTGGGTGCCGAACATCCCGAAACCAAAAGGCTGATTGCCACCAGGACAGCCGCGGCCGCCGCGCGCCCCCGCTCGTACCTCCGCGTACCCGTCACGCTAAGAACATACTGCCTCAGTCGCCGGGGAGGAAGGCCACCCCTAGTGCGAGCCGGCCCTAAGCGGTGCGGCGGCCACGGCCGCCGGGTCGGAGAAGGCCAGACGGGGCACCACCACCAGCGCGGCAGCGGCGGCAAGCCCGGTGAGTCCGCAGATGGTCCATACCGTGAGGTAGCCGGCGAGCGGCGCCGCGGTCTGACCGGCGTCCCCCGCGCCGGCCCCGGCCTCGGCCAGGACGTGGCTGACCAGGGCGATGCCGAACACCGCGGACGCGAAGGCTCCGCCGATGGTCTTGGTGGTGTTGGTCAAACCCGTGGCCATCGCGGTCCGGTTGAGGAGCGCGGCCGCGGCGGCCGCCGAAGGCAGAGCCGCCACGAGGGCCCCGGAGCCGACACCGGCGATCGCCATGTTGGCCAGCGCTTGGGCGAGACTGCCGTGGAACGGCAGGAACAGCAGGTAGCCCAGGCCCACGAGCGTGGCGGCGCCCACGAGGGTCCAGCGCGGGGTGAGCCGGCGGGTCACCACCGGGTACAGCAGCGCGCCCACCAGCAGCGCCAGCACGTAGACCCCGATGATGATGGAGACCTGCCCGGCGCGCAGCCCGAGGCCGTAGCCGTGCAGCGCGGGATCCGTCCGGGCGAAGGTGGACAGCGGGGCCTGCGCGCCGAGCACCGAGACGCCAAAGAGCCCGGCGGTCAGCTGGACGGGCCACATGGACTTACCCCGCAGCATTCGGATGTCGACGAGCGGATCGGCCGCGCGCAGCTCGAACCGCGCAAACGGAACGAACACCAGAATTCCGGCTCCCACCAGCGCCCACGGCCACCACGCGCCGGCCCCGTTGAGGCGCATGAAGGTCAGCCCGGACGTGATAAGCAGCAGCCCGAGGGCGAGGAGCGTGAAGCCGCGGGTGTCCACGCGTCCGCCGCTGCGCTCCCGCGACTCCGGCACGCCAAACCTGACGGCGAACCAGCATGCGGAGACGGCCACCGCGGGGACCAGGAGCACCAGCTGCAGCTGGCCCGCGAACACTTCCACGAGCGCACCGGCGGCGAGCGCCCCGACGAGGACACCGGCTTCCAGCGCCCCGACGAGGACGCCGGCCGCGCGCCGCGTGCGGGCGGCGCCGTCGGGCAGCTGATGGACGCGGCTGAAGATCAGGGCAATTTCCAGGGGCAGCCAGACCACGTAGAAACCCTGGAACGACCACGCGGCCAGGAAGGTCCAGAAGTCCGGGGCAAGCGCGACGCCCCAGGATGCCGTGGCGGTGACCAGCGTGGAAACCAGCAGGATCCTCTTGTGCCCGTACATGTCCCCCAGCTTGGCCAGCACCGGCACGGCGAGGGCGCTGACCATGAGTTGCGCGGCCTCGAACCAGTTGACGTCGGCGTCGTGGATCCCCAGGTGCCGGGCGATATCGGTGAGGATGGGCGTGTAATAGCCCTGCAGGATTCCACTGGTGAGCTCCACCAGACACAGAAAAGCTACAACACGGCGCATGGCGGCCTTCCGGGAGGGCGGGCACCTCGCGGCCAGCCGATTGATTGCATCCTAGGCCCGCGCCGTCGCCGAAGGCGGGAACGCGGCCGGCAACGCGGCCGGGAAGACGGGGCGGGAAACCCGGCCGGAACGGCGCGGGAATATTCGTCCACGCCGGGCGTTATACCGGTCGATAGATGCAAACGCATCTAAATCGGCTATAGTAGAAGCAGATCCCGGATCCACCCCGGCCACGGAAAGGCACACCATGCAGATCGGCGTATTCAGCGTCAGCGACATCACTACCGACCCCACCACGGGCCGCACCCCGACTGAGCACGAGCGCATCAAGGCGTCCGTGGCGATCGCCAAGAAGGTCGAAGAGATCGGCATGGATGTCTATGCCATCGGCGAGCACCATAACCGGCCGTTCTTCTCGTCCTCCCCCACCACCACGCTGGCGTACATCGCGGCCCAGACCGAGCGCATCATCCTGTCCACGGCCACGACCCTGATCACCACGAACGACCCCGTGAAGATCGCAGAGGACTTCGCGATGCTCCAGCACCTCGCGGACGGACGCGTGGACCTGGTCCTGGGCCGCGGCAACACCGCCCCCGTCTACCCCTGGTTCGGCAAGAACATCCAGGACGGGATCGAACTCGCGATCGAGAACTACTCCCTGCTGCGCCGCCTCTGGGACGAGGACACCGTCAACTGGTCCGGCAAGCACCGCACCCCGTTGCAGAACTTCACCTCCACCCCCCGCCCGCTCGACGGCGTCGCCCCCTTCGTGTGGCACGGCTCGATCCGCACGCCGCAGATCGCCGAAGTGGCGGCGTACTACGGTGACGGCTTCTTCGCCAACAACATCTTCTGGCCCAAGGAGCACTACCAGCAGCTGATCGGCCTCTACCGCGAACGCTATGAGCACTACGGCCACGGCAAGGCGGACCAGGCGATTGTGGGCCTCGGCGGCCAGTTCTTCATGCGGAAGAACTCCCAGGACGCCGTCAAGGAGTTCCGCCCCTACTTCGACAACGCCCCGGTCTACGGCCACGGCCCCTCGCTGGAGGACTTCACGTCCCAGACCCCGTTGACCGTCGGCAGCCCGCAGGAAGTGATCGAAAAGACCCTGACGTTCAGGGAGTACTTCGGCGACTACCAGCGCCAGCTCTTCCTGATCGACCACGCCGGCCTGCCGCTGAAGACCGTCCTGGAACAGCTGGACCTGTTCGGCGAGGAAGTGCTGCCGGTGCTGCGCAAGGAATATGCCGCGCTCAAGCCGGCACACGTTCCCGAACCGCCGACGCACGCCGGCCGGGTGGCGGCCGCACTGGCAGCGGGCACCGCCGACGCCGCCGCGGCAGAGACCACCGTTCAGGGCTCATGATGCCCGCCAAGACTACCGAATCGCCGGTACGCCTGGCCGCGGAAACCTGGGAGTCCCTGTTCCGGGCCCAGGTGGCGGTGATGCGCAAACTGCAGGCGGCGCCGGCATTCAAAGCCCTGGCGCTCAATGAGTACGACGTCCTGTTTACGCTCTCCCGCTGCCCCTCCGGGTGGCTGCGCCTGAACGAACTCAACGACAACGTGCTGCTGAGCCAGTCCAGCCTGAGCCGGCTGGTGGAGCGGCTCGGGAAGCGCGGGCTCGTTGAACGGACTCCAGCCCCGGAGGACGGCCGCGGGATCCTCATCCGGCTCACCGATGCCGGACGGGACCTGCAGAAGCAGATCGGCCGGGAACACGTGCGCGACATCGCCGCGCTCGTGGGCCCGGCCCTCTCCGCCGCCGAACAGCAGGAGCTGCTGCGGCTGACCGAGAAGCTCCGCGCCGCTGTCTCCGTGCGCTAAGACCGTGCGCTAAGACCGTGCGCTGCCTAGTGGATCGCGACGAGCTGCGCCGGGTCTTCCTGCGGCAGGTCATCGACGACGGCGGTGACGCTGAGTTCCTTCAGGGACAGGCTGCCGCCCACGGTGGACAGGAAGGCGGTGTCCGAGGAATCGCGTCCTGCCGTGATCCGCAGCATGCTGTCCCGCGGCGCCAGCCCCGTGGGGTCGATGACGTGCCAGGCGCCATTGATGTGCGCCTCGGCCACGGCGTGGAAGTCCATCGGGGTCAGTCCCGGGGCGTAGACGGCGGCCAGCCGGGCCGGGACGTTCTTGGAACGCAGCAGGGCAATGGCGAGGTGGGCAAAGTCCCGGCAGACGCCGCGGCGGTGCAGCAGTGTTTCGACCGCGCCGTCGGTCCCCCGCGAGGATCCGCTGACGTAGCGCAGCTCGTTGAAAACCCAGTCCCGGACGGCGTGGAGTAGCTCCTCGCCCTGGAGCCCGCCGAATTCGGCATAGGCGGTGGGCAACAGCCGGTCTGATTCCGCGTAGCGGCTGGGCCTGACATAGCGGATCAGTTCCATGAGCCCGGGTTCCTCGGGCAGCGCGAAGCCGGTGACGGTGGCCGAATACTCAACCAGGACTTCGGTGGGTTCGGCGAATTCCATGTAGTGGAAGCGGCCGCCGTGATGGTCCGAGAGCTCGGTCAGCGGCACGTCCCCGCCTCCCGCGGTCACCCTGAGCGATTCTTCAATCGAGTCGTAGCCGGCGTTCCGGGCCACCGCCACGGCGAGAGCCACCTTGGTTTCGGCAACGGTCTTGAAGGCCATGCGGGCGGCTACGGCGCGTTCCATGTATCTCTGTCTCCGGGATGTGGGATTGAGGTGGGTGCAGGGGAAGCCGCCGTCAACGGCCCGGGGATGTGCGGGGCGGGCGGGACTAGTTTTTGATCTTCAGAGACATTAGCATCCGCTGGAGGTTCGCGAATTCGGACCCCTCATTGACGTACTTGGCCGCCTGGTCGAGAGTGTCGAAGGCCTTGGCGGGGGCAACCTTCTGGTCCGGCGCCAACGCTTTGAGCACTGTCAGGTCCCCGAACGAATAGTCCCCCTTGCCGGCCGGGCCACGGACCACGTTCTGCAACGCGCAGCTCCTGCCGCCGGCGCCGCCCACCACGTTGGTGATGCCGTAGGAGCCGAAGTACTTGTAGCCCTGGATCACCCGGAACACCACGTGCGGGTCAATGGTTCCCCCGCCGCCGGCGTGCGGCAGGTCAACCGGCACGCTGCTGACCACGACGTAGTTGCGTGCAGCGTCGTCCGGGCAGGCCGCGGCCGGCTGCGGGGGCAGGCCGGTCTGCAAGGTGGCCAGGTAAGCGCCGCCGGCGTCCTTGACGGTGATCTTCAGCGCCCCGGGCAGCGCACCGGCGTCGGGAGCTACGGACTGGACAATCCAGTCCTGCGGCACCTCAAAACTGACGGACTTTGCCGGGTCGGTAAAGACCTTCCAGGCCGCTGCGCTCGAGCCCGCGCTGGGGGAAGCGCTGGCCGAGGCGGCGGCACCAGTGGTGGCAGACGGCGTCGCACTCTCACTCGCACCGGGACCCGCACTGTCCGCCGCGCTGCTGCCCGCGGTCCAGACCGGCGTCCCCTTGCCGTCGCTGCTGCAGCCCGAAAGGGCTGCCGCCGCGACCGCGAGCACCGCGCCGGTGCGCAGCACAGCGCACCGGATTCCTGCAGTGCCTGCTGAAGAAGCGGTGCCTGCTGAAGAAGGGGCCGTCCCTGTCATGGTGCCAGCGTAGCCGGGACGCCGCATGACTCAGAGCTCCCGCATCAGTGTTTCGTAGAACCGGACCCCCTGCTCCAGCGTCTCCAGCCCGATCTTTTCGTCAACGGCGTGGATAGAGCCGCGGGCCCGGACGTCCATGAAGAAGGGCGCGAAGCGGTACACGGCACCGCAGATCCCGGTGAAACGGCGCGAGTCGGTGCCGCCCATCATGATGTAGGGGGTGATGACCGCCTCGGGGAAGACCTGCCCGATGCAGTCCGCCAGCAGGTCCCACTGGGCCCCCGAGGACGGCGACACCGGAGACGGGTCGTTGCCCTCCACGACGCGCAGTTCGACTTTCGGGTCGCGGATGATTTTCCGCAGCAGTGCCATGGTGCCCTCGACCGTCTCCCCCACCGCCACCCTGATGTTGGCGTTGGCCTTCGCCGTGGCGGCGAGGACGTTGGCCCCGGAGCTGCCTTCGAGCGTGGTGATGGCGACGGTGGTTCGGGTCATGGCGTTGGTCTCGCTGCCGAGCCGGCCGAAGAGCCAGGTGATCGGCGCCCGGAGCAGTGCCACGTTCGCGAACACGGCCCGCAGCGGTGGCGGGGTGTGCGGGCCGAAGCGGCGCAGCATCTCGGCGGTCACCTCCGGCAGCGACTGCGGGAACGGGCTGCGCTCGATCCGGGTGATGGCGCGGGCCAGCCGCGCTGTCGCCCCCATCCGCGGCGGCGTGGAGGCGTGTCCGCCCGGGTCCCGGGTCAGCAGCTCCACGTCCAGGATTCCCTTTTCGGCCACGCCGACGACGGCGGCCGGCCGGCTCACCCCGGGGAAGGCGCCGCCCGCGACGGCACCGCCCTCGTCCAGCACGAGCCAGGGCACCACGCCGCGGCCGGCCAGTAGGTCCGCGGCGGCCGCCGCGCTGTTGCCGGCCGTCTCCTCGTTGTTGCCGAACGAGAAGTAGAGGTCGTGCGCGGGCGCATACCCCGCCAGCAGCAGGCTCTCGGCCGCTTCCAGGATGGCCACGAGCTGGCCCTTGTCATCGAGCGTCCCGCGGCCCCAGAGGAACGTGCCGTCGTTGTGGCCGGAGAACGGCGGGTGTGTCCACTCCCCCGGGTCGTCTGCCGGGACGACGTCGTAGTGCGCCATCAGCACCGACGCACGGTGCACGGCCGCTGGGTCCTCCGCTGGTGCGGCGCCGGGCCAGCGGTACAGGAGGGCGTGGCCGTTGACCCGCTCCAGTTCCAGGGCAGCATGGACCGCCGGATACAACCGGGGCAGCGCCGCGATGAAGGCCTCGAACTCGGCTGTTTCCACCTCGGCCCCGGCATGGGAGGCCCCGGCCCGGGAGGACCCCTCGGCCCGGATGGACACGGTCCGGTACGTCACGAGCTCCGCCAGCGACGCCGCCGCGCGCCCGGCGCCCGGCGGGTGCCCGGGGCCGCCCGGTGTTCCGCCGGGGCTCTTGAGGGTATTGCCGGCGGCCGCGTTCTGCAGGGGGTTGCGCATGCGCGAAAGTCTACGGCCGGAGGGTCCGCCGGAACGGGCCATTCGGCGCGCGGGTCCGGCCCCGGAATCCGGGGCACAATTTCGGCGCACAAATTTCGGCCCCGCGAAAGCGGATACGCTGGGGGCATGGCCGAACAGAGCATTGACGGAACGCACTTTGGGGATCTGGGCGACGTGGCAGGCATGTCGGCCCTCGATATCGCGGACTGGCGGCTGCGGACCTTTGCCCTCTACGCCACCACGCGAAAGATTGCCGCGGACAGCCCGGCCGAGGCGCATTCCTACTGGCGCCAGGAGCGGGACCGCATGTTCGGCACCCACCCGGCCTCCGCGCTGACGGCCGAGGCCAAAGCCACTTTCGGCGGCCTGAAGACGGCGGACTACGATCCGATCTACCGTTTCCACGTCCCGCTGACCCCCGAGGGCGCCGGGCGGGAGATGAACGTAGAGACCGGGACCGACGGCCTGGTCCGGTTTGTGCGGCTGGGCACCTTCGACCTGCCCGAGATGGGACAGCTCGCGGTCTGGAAGCTCAGGGGCTACGGCGGGGGCATCTTCGTGCCGTTCCGTGACGCCACCGCAGGCCAGCCCGGCGGCAGTTACGGCGCTGGACGCTACCTCCTGGACACCATCAAGGGAGCTTTCCACGGCGTGCGGGGCTCCGGGCCCCAGGCCGAATTCATCCTGGACTTCAATTTCGCCTACAACCCCTCGTGCGCCTACAACGAGGCTTGGGCATGTCCGCTGGCGGGCCCGGCAAACCGGCTGGCCGTGGACATCCCCGTGGGCGAGCTGTACTGAGCGGATGGAGTCCCAGCTCGAACAGCTTGACCCTGCCCCCGCCGTCGTCCTCGGGCCGAAGACCCGCCGGTACCGTGGAGTCCTCCGTTACCCCGTGGTCCGGCAGCTCATCCGGTTCACCGGCGTCGGCATTGTCTGCACCCTGACCTCCCTGGCCCTGTACGCCCTCTCCCGGCCCTGGCTTGGGGCCCAGCCGGCCAACGCGGCGGCCCTGATCCTGACGTCGTTCATGAATACCGCCCTCAACCGGCGCCTGACGTTCAAGATCACCGAACGCCGCCGGATGAAGCGCGACCACCTCAACGGCCTGATCGTGATCGTCGTCGCGCTGCTGATCACCGGCGGCAGCCTCGCCGTCCTGCACTGGGTCAACCCGGACGCCACCGTGGCCGAGGAGCTGTGGACCACCACCCTCTCCGGTTTCGCCGCCACCGCGGTGCGGTTCACGATGCTGCGGCACTGGATCTTCCGCCGCGCCCGCCACCGCTGACGTCGCCCGGGGCCCTCACCCCGGGTTGAGCTATCAGTTCAAGCCGCTATGGAGGCCTGTGCTGTCTCACCTCATCGTTGACACTTCATGTCTCAACTGATCGTGGACGGTTCATGTCTCAGGACTTCGTGGACGGTTGCCTGCCCGTGCCGTTGAGGCCGATGTAGACGGTTCCTTTGGGCGGGCGCGGGTGGCTGATGATTTCG
>NZ_JBFTKI010000027.1:0-62103 GCF_056395875.1 Arthrobacter sp. 05T45
TTGGAGATGGCCCAGACCTTGAGGTTGTACTTCTCCAGCACGGCCAGCTTGGACTCGACGTAGCCGGGTTCGTCCCAGCGCCAGGCGTCCAGGTGGTCGCCGGAGACGGCGATTTCCAGGCCGTCGTAGCCCCAGCCGGAGGCCAGGCGGGCGACTTCCTCGAAGGGCAGGTCGGCCCACTGGCCGGTGAACAGGGTGTACGGGCGGGGCATGTCAGGTTCCTTCGGTAATCGTTTGGGTGGTCCGTGCGGACGGGGTGAGCTGGATGAGTGAACTTTTGGCCGCGGCGCTTTCCTCCACGGCGGCGAGGATCCGCTGGACGCTCAGGCCGTCCTCGAACGACGGCGACGGCTGGGTTCGGTTGCCCACCGCGGTGAGGAAGTCGCGGATCTCGTGCGTGAACGTGTGTTCCCAGCCGATCACGTGGCCCTGCGGCCACCATGCTTCAAGGTACGGGTGCTCGGGTTCGTTGACGAGGATCCGGCGGAAGCCCTGTTCGCGGACCGGCAGTGTGGCGTCCAGGAAGCCGAGCTCGTTCAGGTCCTCCAGATCGAAGAGCAGGGCTCCCTTGTCGCCATAGATCTCCAGCGTGAGCGAGTTCTTCCGCCCGGCGGCCACCAGGGAGACCTCCACCGAGGCGATGGCCCCGGAGGCGAGGGTCAGCGTGGCCCAGGCGGCGTCGTCGACCGTCACCTCCTCCAGCCCGGCAGCGCCCGGGCGTCGCGGCGTGAAAGTGTGCAGCCGGCCGGAGACCTCGGTGACCGGCTCGCCCAGGAGGAACAGCACCTGGTCGATCGCGTGGCTGGCAATGTCGCCCAGCGCCCCGGATCCCGCGGTCTCCTTGTTTAGCCGCCACGTCATGGGCGACTCCGGGTCCACGAGCCAGTCCTGCAGGTAGGCGGCCCGGACGTGCCGGACGGCGCCGAGCCGGCCCTCCGCGATCAGCTCCCGGGCCAGTGCCAGGGCCGGGACCCGGCGGTAGTTGAAGCCGATCATGGACTGCACCCCTCGCTCCCGGGCTGCCTGCGCTGCCGCGGTCATGGCCTCGGCCTCGGCCAGGGTGTTGGCCAGTGGTTTCTCGACCAGGACGTGCTTGCCGGCGGCCAGCGCGGCGATGGCGATTTCCGCGTGCATGAACCCCGGCGCGCAGATATCGACGATGTGGATGTCATCCCGGGCGATCACTGCGCGCCAGTCCGTGGCGGACTCGGCCCAGCCGTACTTTGCGGCCGCCTCGGCGACCCCGGCCGGGTCGCGGCCGACCAGGACGCGCCGTTCGAACGCCGGGACGTCGAAGTAGCTGGCAACATTCCGCCAGGCGTTCGACTGGGCCTTGCCCATGAACGCGTACCCGATCATGGCCACACCCAAACGTGAACCGGCGGCGGGGCCGGGGGTGGTTTCGTGGGAATTCATTGCTGGTCCCTAGAGTGTGGAAGCGGTGGGGTCCCAGTCCTCGGGGAGGGCTGCGGAGGTGCGCGCGGAGCTTTCCACATCGATGAACGTGCCGGAATCGACCGACTCGGAGATCGAGACCATGGTGTCCAGGACGTGGTAGGCGAGGTTGCCGGTGGCGCGGTGCGGAACGCCGGCGCGGATGGAGCGTGCCATGTCCAGCACGCCCATGCCGCGGCCCTGGCTGGGGCCGGTGGCCGGAATAACGGTCCATTCCTCGTCGCCGGCGCGCCAGAGCTTGATGTCGCCGTCGAAGTAGTTTGGATCGGGCAGCGAGATGGTGGCCTCGGTCCCGGTGATCTCCACGAAGCCCATCCGCAGCCGCGGGGACTCGAAGCTGAACACGCTGTGGGAGGACGCGCCGGACTCGAACTGGGCCGTGGCGGAGACGTGGGTGGGGACCTCGACCGTGAATTCCTCGCCGGCCTTGGGGCCGGAACCGATGACCCGGACCTCCTTTGCCTTGGATCCGGTCGCGGCCACGCGGCGCACAGAGCCGAACGTCTGCACCAGGGCTGTGAGGTAGTACGGGCCCATGTCGAACAGCGGCCCGGCGCCGTGCTGGAAGAGGAACGCGGGGTTGGGGTGCCACGATTCCGGCCCGGGCGTCTGGAACGTGGTCATGGCCGTCAGCGGGGTGCCGATGTCGCCACGTTCGATCAGCCGCCGGGCAGTCTGCAGCCCGGCGCCCAGGAACGTATCCGGGGCGCAGCCCAGCCGCAGCCCCGCGGCGTCGGCCGTTTTCAGCAGGCCCAGGCCCGAATCGCGGTCCAGCGAGAACGGCTTTTCCGTCCAGACGTGTTTGCCGGCATCGACGGCGGCCGTGGCCACTTCCACGTGCGCGGCCGGGATGGTCAGGTTGACGATGATTTCGACGTCGGGGTGGTTCAGGGCGGCGTCCACCCCGCCCCACTCCGGGATGCCGTATTCCTTGGCCCGCGCCCCGGCCGCCTCCTCGAAGAGGTCGGCGATCACGTGGACCTTAAGGTCGGGGAAGACGGTCAGGTTGTCCAGGTACTGCTTGCTGATGTTGCCGGCGCCGATGACGGCGACGCCCACGGGGCCGCGGCCGGCGGCACGGTTCGCTGCTACAGGGTTCGGTGCGGCGCTCATGCGTTCACGCCCTGCGCGCCGGCGGAACCGCTTTGCAGGTAGCCCAGGCTCTGGGCGATGCCGTCGAAGATGTCGCCGGAGTAGTCGTCGAATTCCACGACGCCGACTTCGAGGGACTGCGCCGCGGCGATGACGTCCCGCACGGCGATCTTGCCCTGCCCGGCCGGCTGCTGCGCCTTGGTGTCCGTGGAGACGGGGCCGTCCTTGATGTGGATGAATCTGACCCTGTCGCCGAGGCGCTGCAGCAGCTGCACGGGGTCCTGGCCGCCGACGGCGGCCCAGTAGGTGTCCACTTCCAGGACGAGCTCCGGGTCCAGGAGTCTCTCGAAGTACTCCAGGGCGGTCTGGCCCTCGATGCTGGACTCCAGCTCCCAGGCGTGGTTGTGGTAGCCGACGCGGATGCCGTACCCGGCGCCCTTCTTGGCGGCGGCGTTGAGCTTCGCTGCGGTGGCCTGGATGTCCTCGGCGGACTGCCAGTGCTCGGCCGGGAGGTAGGGGTCGATCACCGTGGTGATGCCCAACTCCTTGGCCGCGGCGAAGATTTCGTCCTGGTCCTGGCTCAGCAGCGGGGCGTGGCCGGACGGGGCGGTCAGGCCGTTCTCCTTCAGGGCAGCGCCGAGCTCAGCGGCCGTGGCGACGAAGTTGTAGGGCTCAACCTGGGTGAAACCGAGTTCGGCGACCTTTTTGATGGTGCCGGGCAAGTCTTCCTGGAGGGCGTTGCGGAGGGTGTACAGCTGGATTGAATAAGACACGGGATTCCTTTGCACGAGTTCGGCTTCGAAGGTGTGAGGGTCAGCCCTGACGGCGGGAAGGGGCGTCCATTCCGTTTGATTCTGCGCGAAGTAGGACTGCACGCCCATGGGCAGCGAGATGGTTTGTCTGGAGCGGAGGAACACGATGGCTCCAAACTAGGGAGACTTTTGCCGGGCGTCAAGCAAAAGTTGGAAACTACGTGTCAATCTTTGTGAAGCGTGACATGCAGAAGATCTTCGTGCTATCACTTACTCATGAGTACGCCCACCGGCACCGAGCCCGCAACCCCCGAGGCCGGCGGCAGCCTGTCCCGCGCCGGAGACCTCTTCCAGCTCCTGCGCGACGGCAAGGCCCGGACCCGCGCGGAGCTGGCCCTGACCACCGGGCTCGCCCGGTCCACTGTCGCTTCCCGCATCGACGCGCTGATGGTCTCCGGGCTCGTCGGCCCCGCCGGGGAGGCGAGCTCCAGCGGCGGCCGCCCGCCGTCGCGCTTTGCCTTCAACCCGGCGGCCCGCGTCGTCCTGGCGGTGGATGTCGGGGCCACCCACGTGATCATCGCCGTCACGGACCTCGGCGGGACGGTGCTCGCGGAGCGCCGGCTGGCGCAGGATGTCGCCGACGGCCCGGTGGTTGTCCTGGACCGGGTGATCGAGGAAGGGCTGCAGCTGCTCGGCGGGGCCGGCCGGGGAATTGGGGACCTGGCCGGCGCCGGCATCGGGCTCCCGGGGCCCGTGGAACACGCCACAGGCATGCCGGTGAAGCCGCCAATCATGCCCGGCTGGGACGGGTTCGACGTCGTCCGCCACGTCCAGCGGTCCCTTCCGGTGCCGGTCCTGGTGGACAACGACGTGAACATCATGGCGCTGGGGGAGCGCACGGCGCACTGGCCTGACGACGAAAACTTCCTGTTCATCAAGGTGGCCACCGGCATCGGGGCGGGCATCATCAGCAGCGGCCAGCTCCAGCGCGGAGCCAACGGGACGGCCGGCGACCTCGGACACGTCCGGGTTCCGCGTGGCGATGACGTGCTGTGCCGTTGCGGCAACTACGGGTGCCTCGAAGCCCTGGCGTCCGGGCCCGCTGTCGCCAAGGCGCTGACGCGGCAGGGCCTGCCGGCGCACGACGGCGGCGATGTGTTGCGCCTGGTCGCCGAAGGGAACCTGCAGGCCATCCAGGCGCTGCGGCAGGCCGGCAGGGACCTCGGCGACGTCCTCTCCATGGTCGTGAACCTGCTGAACCCCTCGGTGATTGTGATCGGCGGCAGCCTCGGCCAGGCCGGGGAGCATCTGATGGCCGGCGTCCGCGAGGTGGTCTACCGGCGTTCGCTGCCGCTGGCCACGGCGCACCTGCGGATCGGCGTGTCCCGGGCCGGTGACCAGGCCGCGATCCTCGGCGCCAGCCAGATGGTCACGCAGCACGTGCTCTCACCCGCGGTCATTGAGGCGACCCTGCAGGCCGTGGGCTAGGGGTGTCCGGGGAAGCGGCGCGCCCGGCAGGGGTGTCCCGGAAAGCGTCACATTCCGAAGGCGCGGCCGGGGCCCGTGATAGCAATGGGACTGATGAAATCATATTTCTGCCCGGCCGCCGGGCTACGGGCCGCCCCATGAGCAGCGTGGCCCGGGCGCCGCGCGGCTGGCTCCTCATGCTCGCGATCGGGCTGATCGCGCTGAACATGCGCGGCCCGTTGGTGGCGGTGGCGCCGGTGATCGCCCAACTGGAGGACGATCTCGGGTTCACCCCGGTGGAATTGGGATTCCTGACCGGCATCCCGGTCCTGTGCTTTGCCCTGGCCGCGCCCCTGGCCTCGCTGGCCGGGCGCAAGTTGGGGCCAGAATTCGCCATCACCCTGACCCTGCTCGGGGTGCTCTTCGGCGTCGTGGTCCGCTCGGCCGGCGGGGGTGCACTGGTCATGCTGGGCACGGTGATCCTCGGCGTCGCCATTACGATCGGCAACATCGTGGTCCCGCTGATCATCCGCCGTGACTTCACCCCCGCCCGGCAAGGCGCGGCGATGGGCACCTACACCGCGGCACTGAACATCGGCTCGTTCCTGACCTCCATGGTGTCGGCGCCGCTGGCTGAACTCCTGGGCTGGCGGCCCGCGATTGCCGCCAGTGGCCTGTTCGCGGTGGCGGCCGCCGCCGTGTGGGTGATCGCGGTTGGCCGGCGGGCCTTCACTCCGGCCGCCGTCGCCGCGGCGGACCCGCGGCGGCCCGGCAAGCTCACCTCCCGGTGGACCACGGCAGCGCTGACCTTCGGGTTCGCCGGGCAGGCGTTCTCCTACTACGGAGTGACCGCCTGGCTGCCGAGCCTGCTCTCGGACGAACTCGGCATGGCGCCCGCAGCCGCCGGGGCAGGGTCCTCGCTCTTCCAGATCCTGGCCATCGTGGGCGGACTGGGCGTGCCGCTGGCGGCCCGGTTCGCCAGTACGACGGCGGTGGGCCTCGCCCTGGGGCTGCTGTGGCTCACCGTACCCGTGGGCCTGCTGCTCGCACCGGAGCTGTGGTGGCTGTGGTGTTCCTTCGGCGGTGTGGCCCAGGGCGGCGGCATCACGCTGATCTTCCTGGCCATTATCCGGCTGGCGCGGGACCAGACCTCGGCGGCCCGGATGTCCGCCGTCGTCCAGGGGACGGGATACTCCTTCGGGGCAGTGGCGCCGACCCTGCTGGGCTACGTCCACGGGACCACCGGCGCCTGGACCGGACCGCTGCTGATGATCCTGGGCTCGGTGGCCGCGTTCATCCTGGGCACCTCGCTGTCACTGCGGCGGGTGCCGAAGCCCCACTGATTCGCTGTCGCGCGCCGGGGTGATGTCAATCGAGACGACAGGTAAGGCCCATGTTCGCGGGGAACATGGGCCTTACCTGTCGTCTCGACGCCGTTGTCGAGCACGGGGGGATTTTCCGTTGCTGGACTGCCACCCGGATTTCGGGGTGCCTGTTGCGAAGGGCCTGGCAGCCCAGCCAACGGAAATCTGTGCGGACCCGGTTGCCCGGGACGCGGAGTCCTACGCCGGAACCAGTGCGGGGTCCCCGCTGGCGGCGTCGGCGCCGTCGCGCGCTTCATGCAGGAAGCGGTCGTAGGCCGGCAGCGTCAGGAAGGCCGGGAACTCGGTGCTGAGGGTGACTTCCTCGAAGATGTCCCGCGCGTCGGCGAAACGGTCTCCTTCGAAGCGCTCCAGTTTGGCGAATTCCTCGTCCAGCATGTCCTCCACCCACTCCCGGGTGATTACGTCGCCGTGGTCGGTGATGGCCCGGGCGAAGATCCACTGCCACAGCTGCGAGCGGGAGATTTCCGCGGTGGCGGCATCCTCCATCAGGTTGTGGATGGCCACCGCGCCGTTGCCGCGCAGCCACGACTCGATGTAGCGGATCCCCACTTCGATGTTGTTCCGGATGCCCTGCTCAGTGATGGTTCCGGTGGTCGCGGAGATGTCCAGGAGCGCGCGGTCGTCCGCGGTGACGTCCTCGCGGAGGCGCTCGAGCTGGTTCGGACGCTCGCCGAGGACGGCGTCGAACACCTCGCGGCAGACCGGCACCAGGTCCGGGTGCGCCACCCAGGAGCCGTCGAAGCCGTCGTTCGCCTCACGGGTCTTGTCCGCGCGGACCTTCTCGAAGGCGATCGCGTTGGCGTCCGCATCCTTGCGGTTGGGGACGGCGGCGGCCATGCCGCCGATCGCCATGGCGCCGCGCTTGTGGCAGGCCCGGACCAGCTGCTCGGTGTAGGCGCGCATGAACGGCTGGGTCATAGTGACCTGGCCGCGGTCCGGGAGCACGAAGCGCGGTCCCCGGGTGCGGAAGTTCTTGATCAGGGAGAAGATGTAGTCCCAGCGGCCGGCGTTCAGGCCCGCGGCGTGGTCCCGGAGTTCGTAGAGGATCTCCTCCATTTCGAACGCCGCGGTGATGGTCTCGATCAGCACGGTCGCGCGGATGGTGCCCTGCGGGATGCCCAGCAGGTCCTGCGCCATGATGAAGATGTCGTTCCACAGCCGGGCCTCGAGGTGGTTCTCGATCTTCGGCAGGTAGAAGTACGGACCGTTGCCCTGGGCGATCAGGCGGCGGGCGTTGTGGAAGAAGTACAAGCCAAAATCTACGATCCCGCCGGCAATAGGCGTGCCATCGATGAGCATGTGCTTTTCCGGCAGGTGCCAGCCGCGGGGGCGGACCACGACTGTGGGCAGTTCCCCGGCCGGGCGCAGCTTGTACTCCTTGCCCTCCGGGGAAGTGAAGTCAATCCGGCGCTCCAGCGCATCGGTGAGGTTCAGCTGGCCCTGGATCACGTTGCGCCAGGACGGCGTGGAGGAGTCCTCCATGTCCGCGAGCCACACCTTGGCGCCGGAATTCAGCGCATTGATCGTCATCTTCTTGTCGACCGGCCCGGTGATTTCCACGCGGCGGTCCTCCAGGCCCGGGGCCGGGGGAGCAACGCGCCAGTTCGGGTCGTTGCGGACGGACTCGGTCTCGCGCAGGAACCGCGGGTCCTGGCCCTTGGAGATCTGCTGGCGGCGTTCCTGCCGTGCCTGCAGCAGCTCCCGACGGGGCCCTGCCGTGGCCTTGTGCAGCTTGGCAACAAACGCCAGCGCGTCCGGCGTGAGGACCTCGCTCTGCCGGCAAATCGGCTGCGCGGTCAACGTGATCCCGTTGATAGTGAAGTTGTCAGTGAAGCTGTTCATCTCAATCTCTCCTTGGAGAAGCAAAAGTTCGACGGCGGGTGGTGACGTGCGCTGAAGACGGCGGGCCGGATGCTCCGGAAGCGTGCGTAAAAGGGGCCCCATTGCCGCCCCGCCGAGGTGGGCAATGGCGAAGGCGGCAATGGGGAATAGCACGCGGAGGAGCGTTCGGTCCGCTGGCGGAGTTGCCGCCGTCGTGAGTTCTAGTGGAACTGGCCTTCTTCGGTGGATCCCACCAGGGCCAGGGTGGATGCGTTCGGGTTGAGCGCGGTGGCGATGTCGTCGAAGTAGCCGGTGCCGACTTCGCGCTGGTGCTTGGTGGCGGTGTAGCCGCGGGACTCGGAGGCGAATTCCTTCTCCTGCAGCTCGACGTACGCGCTCATGCCTTCCCGGGCGTAGCCGTGGGCGAGGTCGAACATCGAGTAGTTCAGGGCGTGGAAGCCGGCCAGGGTGATGAACTGGAAGGTGAAGCCCATGGCGCCGAGTTCGCGCTGGAACTTCGCGATCGTGGCGTCATCGAGGTGCTTGCGCCAGTTGAACGACGGCGAGCAGTTGTAGGAGAGCATCTGGTCCGGGAACTCGGCCTTGACGGATTCCGCGAATTTGCGGGCCAGCTCCAGGTCCGGGGTGCCCGTCTCCATCCAGATGAGGTCGGAGTACGGGGCGTAGGCCTTGGCGCGGGCGATGCAGGGTTCGATCCCGTTGCGGACCTTGTAGAAGCCCTCCGGGGTGCGGACCGGCTGGCCGCCTTCGCGGAGGATGAATTCCTGGTCACGCTCGTCGACGTCGGAGGTGATCAGGGTGGCCGCCTCGGCGTCGGTGCGGGCGATGATGACCGACGGGGTACCGGCGACGTCGGCGGCGAGCCGGGCAGCGTTCAGCGTCCGGACGTGCTGCTGGGTGGGGATCAGGACCTTGCCGCCGAGGTGGCCGCACTTCTTTTCCGAGGCGAGCTGGTCTTCCCAGTGCACGCCCGAGGCGCCGGCCTGGATCATCGACTTCATGAGCTCGTAGGCGTTCAGCGGGCCGCCGAAGCCTGCCTCGGCGTCGGCCACAATCGGGACCATCCAGTCCTCGACGGTCTGGATGCCCTCGGAGAACTCGATCTGGTCCGCGCGGAGCAGGGCGTTGTTGATGCGCCGGACCACCGTGGGAACGGAATTGGCGGGGTAGAGCGACTGGTCCGGGTAGGTGTGGCCGGAGTTGTTGGCGTCCGCGGCGACCTGCCAGCCGGAGAGGTAGATGGCGCGGAGGCCGGCCTTGACCTGCTGCACGGCCTGGTTGCCGGTCAGGGCGCCGAGGGCGTTGGTGTAGCCGCCGGTCTTGTGCTCTTCGGTGAGCTGCTTCCACAGCTTTTCGGAGCCGCGCCGGGCGAGGGTGTGTTCTTCGGAGACGCGGCCGCGGAGGCGGACGACGTCGGAGGCCTTGTAGTCCCGGGTCACACCTTCCCAGCGGGGGTTGGCGGCCCACTCGAGCTCCAGTGCGGCGGCCTGCTGCTCGGGCGTCTGCTGGGTGGGCTCAAATGCTGCAGTCATCTTTGTCTCCTTGGTGGGTCCGGGGCCGGTCAGTCTGCGTCTCTGCAGATCCTGGCTGGTTGTTCCCGGATAGTGAATCTTTCCGTGAGTTCTACTTTTCTGCACTTTCCAAGGGGTTTCTAGACCAAAACAATGGAAAGAAATGCACTTCTTCGCGTATTCTCAAGAAATGCACTCAACCAGCTGGAACCGCCAAGCCCTTGCGTCGTCCGCGCCCGCAGCGCCGGAGGTGGATGTCATCAGCCTGGGCCGGCGCGTCCGGCATCTGCGCAAGGCGGCAGGGCTCACGCTCGACGACCTGAGTGCCGCCGTCGGGACGGCCCCCAGCCAGCTGAGCCTGATGGAAAACGGCAAACGCGAGCCCAAGCTTGGTCTGCTCCAGCAGCTTGCAGCGGCACTCGGGGTGAGCATCGACGAACTGCTCGGCGCGGAGCCGCCCAACCGGCGTGCGGCGCTGGAGATCGAGCTGGAACGGTACCAGCGCAGCCCCATCTATGAGTCCCTGAACCTGCCCAAGATCCGCATCAGCTCGCGGCTTCCGATGGATGTGCTGGAGTCCATGGTGGGGCTGCAGCATGAGCTTGAACGCCGGCTCAATGAGCAGGTCGCGACGCCGGAGGAGGCCCGCCGCGCGAACGGTGAACTGCGCGCGATGATGCGCGAGAGGAACAACTATTTCCCCGAGTATGAGGCCGAGGCGCAGAAGGTCCTGGCCTCGGTGGGACACACCAGCGGTCCGCTGTCCCACCACGTCATTTCGGACATCGCCGGGCATCTCGGATTCAGCCTCCACCATGTGGGTGATCTCCCTCATTCCACGCGTTCGGTGACTGATCTTAAGAACCGCCGAATTTATCTCACGCAGAATGCCCGCAGCGATCACGACCCCCGGTCGGTGCTGCTGCAGGCGCTGGGCCATTACGTCCTGGGCCACCAGACGCCGAACAACTACGGCGATTTCCTGATGCAGCGCGTGGCCACGAACTACTTCGCCGCCGCGCTGCTGCTGCCCGAGCAGGCTACCGTGGCATTCCTGCAGGAGGCCAAGCAGGCCAAGGAAATCGCGGTCGAGGACATCCGGGACGCCTTCGCGGTGTCCTACGAGACCGCCGCGCACCGCTTCACGAACCTGGCCACCCAGCACCTGGGCATCCGCACGCACTTCCAGAAGACGCACAAGAGCGGCATCATCTACAAGGCCTACGAGAACGACGGCGTGACGTTCCCGCAGGACCACACCGGCGCCATCGAGGGTCAGTTCTCGTGCCGGAACTGGACGTCCCGGGTGGTGTTCGACGTCCCGGACAAGTTCAGCGCCTACAACCAGTACACCGACACCCCGGCCGGGACGTACTGGTGCACGGCCCGGACGGAACGCTCCGCGAACGGGGAGTTCTCGCTCTCCGTGGGTGTCCCGTATGCGCACGTGAAGTGGTTCCGCGGCCGCGACACCACCGAGCGGTCCAAGTCCACCTGCCCGGACGAAAGCTGCTGCCGCCGCCCGCCGGCATCGCTGACCGCCGAATGGGCCGGGAACGCCTGGCCCTCGGCCCGGGCCCACTCCCACCTGCTGGCGGCCATGCCGCCGGGCGCCTTCCCGGGCGTGGACGAGACCGAGGTCTACTCCTTCCTGCAGGCGCACTCGGGGAACTGACCCTCCCGCAGCTTCTGCAGGATTTTCCCAGACGCTCCCCCAGGTCCTGCGGTTTTTGGCGGGACGCTCCCTCAGATCCGGCCCGAAGCTCCCCGGCGCTCCCTCAGATCAGGTGAGGAAGCGTTCGGCGATCTGTTGCCAAAGCTGAGGGAGCGTTCCGTGGGGGGGCGGCTGGCAGGCGGGCGGACTATATTGGCCTGTGTCAGCTCATCGATCCATCTCGCGGGAGCGTGCGCCCATGGCCAAGGAACTTGCCACCCAGCTCATCGAACAACTCCAGGCTGCCGGCGTGCAGCGGATCTACGGGATTGTGGGGGACAGCCTCAACCCGATTGTCGACGCCGTCCGCAAGACCGGCGGCTCGCAACAGGGCGGGATCGACTGGATCCATGTCCGGCATGAGGAGGCGGCCGCCTTCGCCGCGGCGGCGGAAGCCCAGCTGACCGGCCGGCTCGCGGTGTGCGCCGGCTCCTGCGGGCCCGGCAACCTGCACCTGATCAACGGCCTGTACGACGCCAACCGTTCCGGGGCGCCGGTGCTAGCCATCGCCTCGCACATTCCCAGCAAGCAGATCGGCAGCAGTTTCTTCCAGGAAACCCACCCCGACCGGCTCTTCAACGAGTGCTCGGTCTACTCCGAGCTGATCAGCACCGCGGAGCAGGCGCCCCGCGTCATGCACAGCGCCATCCAGCACGCCGTCGGCCTCAGGGGCGTCGCCGTCGTGACCCTTCCCGGTGACATCGCCGGCCTGGAGGCGACGGCCGAAACGCCGGCCCCGGCGACCTTCCGGCCGGCGACGCTGATGCCGGACCCCGCGAGTGTGCAGGAACTGGCCGACGCCATCAACGCCGCCGGCAAGGTGGCCATCTTTGCCGGTGCCGGCGTCGAGGGCGCCCACGACGAGGTGATTGCGCTCGCCGGGCTGATCGCGGCGCCGATCGGCCACAGCCTCCGCGGCAAAGACTTCATGCAGTACGACAACGCCTATGACATCGGCATGACCGGGCTGCTGGGTTACGGCGCCGCGGCCGAGGGCATCGAGGACGCGGACCTGCTGATCCTGCTGGGCACGGACTTCCCCTACGACCAGTTCCTTCCCGGAACCCGGACGGCGCAGGTGGACCGGGCCGCGCACAAACTGGGGCGGCGGACCGACGTCGACGTCGCAGTGCACGGCGACGTCCTCCCCACCCTTGCCGCCCTCATGCCGTTGGTCACGGCCAAGAAGAGCCGCCGTTTCCTGGACGCGATGCTGAAGAAGCACGACCGGCTCATGAACAAGGCCGTGGGGGCATATACCCGCAACGTCGGGACGAAACAGCCGATCCACCCGGAATATGCGGCCTCGCTGCTGGACCAAGTGGCGGCGAGGGACGCGATTTTCACGGCGGACACCGGCATGTGCAATGTCTGGACCGCCCGGTACATCAACCCGCTGGGCACCCGCCGGCTGATCGGCTCGTACCTGCACGGGTCCATGGCCAACGCGCTGCCGCACGCGATCGGCGCCCAGCTGGCATACCCCGGCCGGCAGGTGGTTTCGGTCTCCGGCGACGGCGGCCTGTCGATGCTGCTGGGCGAGCTCATTACGGTCGCCGCGCACCGGCTGCCCGTGAACGTGGTGGTCTTCAACAACTCCACCCTGGGCATGGTGAAACTCGAAATGCTGGTGGACGGGCTCCCGGACTTCGGCGTCGACGTCCCGGACGCCAACTACGCGGACGTTGCCCGGGCCCTGGGCTTCCACGCCGAGCGCGTCACGGATCCGTCCCGCATCGAGGCCGCGTACCGGGAAGCCTTCGCCCACCCCGGCCCGTCGCTGGTGGAGCTCATCACGGACCCCAAGGCGCTGTCCCTCCCGCCGAAGATCAAGGGCGCGCAGGTCCTGGGCTTCGCCACGGCGATGTCCAAAGTGGTCCTGAACCGGGGCGCTGGCGAGGCCGTCAGTATGGCACGGAGCAATCTGCGGAACGTCCCGCGGCGCTAGGGGCGGGCCCGGCGAGTTCGCCGGAAGCTGCCCGGCTCGCCGGACATGTCCGGCGAACTGGAGACATTCCGGCGAACTGCGCACCAATCGAGGCGAAGGGGGTGGCCATGAAAGATCACCGCATGGCGAAAATTGTGGCGGCGGGAACCATCGCCGTGCTCACGGCTTGTGCGCCCCCGGTACCAGGGCTTGTGAAGGCCGACGGCGTCGAACGGGTGCCGGTGGACCGCGCCGCGTACGCTGCCGAATTTCAGGCATTCCGGGCCTCCGCCCTGACGTTGGGAGCCGCGCTGCTGGCCGACGGCGGTGAAGGGGCCGAAGGGAACGTGGTGTCGTCCCCCGGCAGCCTGCTGATCGCGCTCGCCATGCTGCGGGCAGGGGCGTCCGGGGAGACCGCCGTCGAAATGGACCAGGTGCTGGGGCTCCCGGACGGCAACCGGGATGAGGCCATGAACGCCCTGCTCGATTCGCTGGCTGCGTACGACGGTGATCCCGGCTCGGTCGACGAAAAGGATCCGCCCCGGAAGCCGGTCATGCATGCGGCCAACGGTCTGTTTGTGGACAAGGACGTACCAACCGGAAGGAACTACCTGGAAACCCTTGCCCGGCACTACGGCACCGGGGTGTACCCCGTGGACTTCCGGGATGAGGCCGCCACGGGGCCGGCCCTGGATGCCTGGGTGGACCGGAACACGGGCGGCCGGATCAAGAAAGCACCTGCGGAGTACGATCGCGACAACACGTTCAGCCTCCTCAATGCCTTGTACTTCGCCGCGGCGTGGCTGTCGCCATTCGATCCCAACGACACCTCGGACAGCCCCTTCACCAAGTCCGGTGGCGAGGAAATCAGCGTGCCGACCATGCACGACTCGCTGCAGCTGGCCTATGCGGAGGGCCCTGGCTGGCGGGCGGTCGAGCTGCCGTACGCAGAAGGTTTTGCCATGCGGCTGGTGCTGCCCGGTCCTGGCGTTGGGCCGGAGAGCCTCACGGCGGCCAAGCTGACGGCAATTGCGGCGGCCCTGGACACGGCCCCGGAGGTCTCCGCACTGATCTCCCTGCCCAAGTGGGACCACAAGAGCACCTTCGACCTGCGGAAGGTATTTGAAGCGCTGGGGCTGGCCAGGACCCTGGTCACCACCGAAGACTTCGACGCCATCCAGCCGAAGCTGACGCTCACGCAGGCCGCCCAGGCCGCCAACGTCACCGTTGCCGAGAAGGGAACGGTGGCCGCCGCCGTGACGCAGATCAACGGCGCCGTGACCGGTGTGCCGCCCCTTCCGGACCAAACCATCGACTTCGACCGGCCGTTCCTCTACCAGGTCGTGCACACCGAAACCGGGCTCCCGATCTTCATGGGGAAGGTCGCGGACCCGCGCTGAGGGGCGGCCTACCGGGACCCACATCGCCGGAAGCCCTCCAGTTCGCCGCAAACTTCCGGCGAACTGGAGGGACTCCGGCGAACTCGACGGCTTAGGGCGTCCCGCTCCGGCGCTCTTGTGCCAGGGCCGCCGCCACTTTTCCAATCAGCTCGTACGGGACAGGCTTCCGCAACGGGAACTTCAGGGTGCCCTTCGCGGCGCGGTAGGGGGCGAGTTCCGTGCTTAGCGATTCGTCGCCGTCGGGCACGGGGTAGACGGAGATGTGGTGCGCCCAGCCCGCGAAATATACGACGTATCTGCCCCCGAGCGTGATCGTCGGGATGCCGTAACTGATCTTCTCCCCTGATCCGGGTACCGCCGCATGGCAGCATCGCCGGATCTCCTGCAGCGCCTCCTGCACGTCAGCAGGAAACGAGGCGATGTATTCCTCCACGGACTCAAAGTGCTGTGCCATTGCCGTTCCCTCCAACGATCCCAGCAACGAGTTAGCGCGGGCCGCCCTGCCACAAGGCATCGAACGGCGCGCCCGAGGCCACACGGTTCCGGATGCCGGCGGTCACAAACGCCTTCGCCGTCCGGGCGGCGGCCAGCGGCGTCGCACCCTTGGCGAGCTCGGCCGTCACCGCCGCGGCCAAAGAGCACCCGGCGCCGGAGACTGCCACCTCGCCCACCTTCGGGGCGGACAGGACTTCCAGAGTTTCGCCGTCGTAGTAGACGTCGACGGCGTCGGGGCCTTCGAGCCGCACGCCGCCCTTGGCGAGCACCGCGGCGCCGCTGAGCTCATGGATGCGGACCGCGGCGGCCTTGAGGGACTCGACGTCGGTAATCTCCAGCCCGGAGAGCGACTCGGCCTCGAAATGGTTGGGCGTGACGAAGGTGGCCAGCGGCAGGATGTGGGACTTGAGCGCCTGGTCGGTGTCCAGGGCGTGGCCCGGCTCCTGGCCCTTGCAGATCAGCACCGGATCCAGCACCACGTTGGCGAACTGCCCGGCCGCCAGCGCCGCGGCCACGGTCGAAATCGTCGCCGGGCTGCCCAGCATGCCGATCTTGACGGTGTCCAGCACGGCCGGTGCGCCGGACGCGGCACCGTAGGCCGCCGTCGTGGCTTCCAGCTGGTCCGCGATGACCTGCTGGTCCACCGGGACAAAGCGGTGGTTCCAGTTGTCCTTGGGGTCGAAGGACACGATGCAGGTCAGGTTCGCGATCCCGAAGACGCCGAGTTCCTGGAACGTCTTCAGGTCAGCCTGCGCGCCGGCGCCGCCGGTCGCTTCGGAGCCTGCGATGGTCAGCGCGACGGCGGGGGAGGAGGCGGGCTCGGTAGCTGTATCGGAAGCAGCAGCGCCATCCGCCAGGGCGGTGGAATCGAATGCGGTAGAAGTCATGGTCCCATCCTGCCATCCCGCCAAAACCGCGCGCATTGTGCTCATGAACAAGCGTTCCATGAACAGTATGAACAAAACCTGAGTGTTCCGGATCACGCGGACTAGGGTGGCGGACGGTGTTGCTTACAGGCGGCGCCGGATCCAGGAAGGTTCATTGATGAGCACCCAACTGACCGAAGCGGCCCAGACCCGGAAAGCCGTCGGCAACATCCTCAAAGGCTCGGCCGGCAACCTTGTTGAGTGGTACGACCTCTACGTCTACACCGTGTTCGCGGCCTACTTCCAGGCGCACTTCTTCAACTCCAAGGACGAGCTCCAGGCCGGTCTCGAGGCGATGGCCGTCTTCTCGACGTCGTTCCTGATGCGCCCGATCGGTGCCTGGTTCTTTGGCCGGTACGCCGACCGCAAGGGCCGCAAAGCCGCGTTGACACTGAGCGTGACCATGATGTCCGCGGGCTCTTTCGCGATTGCGGTGCTGCCCACCCAGGACGTGATCGGCCTGTGGGCCCTGATCCTGCTGGTCCTCATCCGCGTGATCCAGGGCTTCTCCGTGGGCGGTGAGTACGGCACCAGCGCCACGTACATGTCCGAGGCTGCCACGTCCAAGCGCCGCGGCTTCTTCTCCAGCTTCCAGTACGTCACGCTGATCGGCGGACAGATGCTGGCACTGCTGGTCCTTGTGGTCTTGCAGAACGCCATGCCCAAGGCTGAGCTGACCGAGTGGGGCTGGCGCATCCCGTTCGCGGTGGGCGGCGTGGCCGCGCTGGTGGTCCTCTGGCTGCGGCGCTCCATGGAGGAAACCGTCTCGGCCGAACAGCTCGAGGCCGCAAAGGCCCCTGCCGGGGGAGGCCAGGCGCAGCCCGGGACCATGAAGCTGCTGTTCACCAGCTACTGGAAACCGCTCATGATCTGCATCGGAATCACCCTTGGCGGCACGGTGGCGTTCTACACGTACACCAACTTCATCCTGAAGTTCATGAACGATACCTCCGGCATCGCCAAGACGGACACGTCGGTCATCAACTTCTGGGCACTGTTCATCTTCATGCTGCTCCAGCCGGTCTACGGCATCATCTCGGACAAGGTCGGCCGCAAACCGCTGCTGCTGTGGTTCGGCATCACCGGCGTCCTGTTCACCTGGCCGCTCCTGTCCGCGCTCGCCGGGACCAAGGATCCGATCACCGCGTTCCTGCTGATGATGGGCGGTCTGCTGATCGTGGGCGGCTACACCTCCATCAACGCCCTGGTGAAGGCCGAGCTCTTCCCCGCGTCCATCCGCGCCCTCGGGGTGGGCCTGGGCTACGCGATCGCCAACTCTCTCTTCGGCGGCACCGTCCCGCTCATCGGCGCTGCTCTGCAGAAGACCGGGCAGGAAGAGCTGTTCTTCACCTACGTCACCGTGGCCATCGGCATCTCCCTGCTGGTGTACATCTTCGCCTTGAAGAACAAGAAGTCCACGCACCTGGACCACGAACAGGGCCACGCCTGGGCGGCCGCTGGTCCGGACGCGGCTGCGGGGACGGCTGCTGGTGGTCCGAGCGCGGCTGCTGGTGGTCCGGGCGACGGCGGCAGGGACGAGGACAAGGACCTCATCGACGCCTCGCGCCGCTAGGGCAGGCCGCAAGCCGTCCTCGAATTCGCCGGAAGCGCGCCGGGTCGCCGTATGTTTACGGCGACTTGGCGCGTATCCGGCGAACTCGCGGCCTAAGGAGCGAATGGACGGCGACAACGACGGCGGCCCGGTCCCACGCTATTGGGCGTTGTCTGCGAACCGCAGCTGCAGGATCGTTGCAGCGGTGCCCGCCACGAACGTTCCCGCGAGCACAACATAGCTGCCTGGCTGGAGCGAGCCGACAGGATCGGCCACCATGCCGATCAGCAGCGGGACGATCGAATAAGGGAACCACTCCGCCCAGCCGGTCTTGCCGAACAGATTGCCCAGGGCCAGCATAACGAGCGAGAAAGCGATGGGGGCCACTTCGCCTCGGCTCCACACAGCGATCCAGGCGACCACTGGCGCGAGCAGGAATGAGATCGTCGCAGCGAGGAGCACGTGTGCGATTCCCGCCGCGGCCAACTCTGCCGAGAACCCCGGCAGCCCCAACACCAGTCCGATCGCCATGGCCTCGACGAGGACTATGACGATGAGCGCCATCCACCACACGGCCGCGACCGCCAGCTTGGCGACGGCGAACCAATGACGGGCCACGGGCAGCGCGAGCATGTTCTTGGCGGTGGCATCACCGTACTCCCGGCCAAACAGGTAGGCGATGATGAAGGTCAGCAGCAGCATCCCGCCGACACCGAAGACCAGCGTGAGCATGTAGAAGTATTGGAGCCACGTCGCCTCAAGCCCGGCAACGCTCGCTTTGGTACCCAGAAGCCCCAGCTGGGCCGCCCGCCCCGGTTCGCGCACGATCCACATGAAAAGCGCAATACCGAGCGGCATGATCGCGAGCACCGCCAGCGTGGCCCACGTCGCCTTGGCACGGTGGAGCTTCATGAACTCGGTGCCAAGAACCTGACCGAACATCAAACCGCGCCGCCTTCGGACGAAGGGCCGGTCCTCCGGCCATCGGCACCGCCCGC
The DNA here is from genome assembly GCF_056395875.1 of Arthrobacter sp. 05T45. NCBI lineage: Bacteria > Bacillati > Actinomycetota > Actinomycetes > Micrococcales > Micrococcaceae > Arthrobacter > Arthrobacter sp. 05T45. Next base: position 18,517 of record NZ_JBFTKI010000027.1, read on the forward strand.
ATCGCCCGTCCGCGCCAGGAAGTAGCGCTCCAGATCCAGTGTGAGCAGCGCCTGCTCGCGCTCTTCCGGGGTGTAGGCGTCGGTCGCGAACGCGCGCGCCTTCGCGGCGAGTTCGTCGCGCGACGACTCCTCGATGAGACGGCCGTCGTGGACGATACCGATGCGGTCGGCCAAGTGAGCGACCTCGGCGAGGATGTGGCTCGACATGAAGACGGTGGCGCCGCGCCCGTCGGCGAGCGAACGGAGCAGCTCGCGGATCTCGACAATGCCAGCCGGATCAAGGCCGTTGGCGGGCTCGTCGAGCACGAGCAATTCGGGGGAGTGCAGCAGCGCGCGGGCGAGAGCGAGACGCTGTTTGTTGCCGAGCGAGAGCTGCCCGGCACGCCGATCGGCATAAGGATCCAAGCGCAGCAGCGTGATCGAGTCGGCGACCGACCGCGGCGGCGAACCGGTGAGCCGGCGCTGGATGTCCAGATTCTCGCGCACGGTGAGGTTGGGGTAGGCGGTCGCGGTCTCGACGAGGAAGCCAACGCGGGCGAACACAGCGGTCTCGCCAGGGATGATGCGCTGGCCCAGGACGGTCACCTCCCCGCTGCTCGGCCGGATCAGGCCGAGCATCATACGGATGGTGGTCGTTTTGCCCGCCCCGTTCCTGCCGAGGAACCCGTAGATCTCGCCCCGGCGGACGTCAAGGTTGAGCGAGTCGACGGCGGTGACGTCGCGGTACCGCTTGACGAGGGCGCGCGTGGAAACCGCGGAGTCAGGCATGGGGCTCCTCCATGGCCCCATCCTGCCACCACGCCCGGAGCGTTCACAGGGTGAAGCTGCGGCTGCATCAGGCTCCCGCACCGTCGGGTGCGAGAATGGAGGCGGTTCCGGCTGCTTGTGTTACCGGGGCCGTCCAGTGCTAATACAGCCGGCCACCCAGCGTGTTCCCCTTGCGGGTGCGGGCCGCCGAGCGAACCACTACGAATGGAATACCCATGACTTCCGCCAAGACCTTCCCGGCGTCAGCCGCACCAAGGTTCGCCTCGATCGGCTCCCCACATTTCGGCATCATGCTCGCTGTCATGGCCGTGGTGCTGATCCTGTCCAACATCGGGGCGTCCAAGGGCGTGGCGATCGGCCCCGTGATCACCGACGGCGGCTTCTTCCTCTTCCCGCTGGCGTACATCCTGGGCGATGTCATCAGCGAGGTCTATGGCTTCAAAGTGGCGCGCAAGGCCATCATCACCAGCTTTGCGCTGTCCGTCTTCGCGTCGCTCTGCTACTGGGTCATCATCGCCCTTCCGGGGTTCGACGACGAATACGGTTCCTCCAAGCAGGCAGCCTTGGAAGGCGCACTGGGACCGGTCCCGCAGATTGTGCTGGCATCGCTGCTGGCCTTCCTCGCCGGCCAGACCATCAACTCCTGGATCTTGGTGAAGATGAAGGCGCGGACCGGGGAAAGGTCCCTGTGGGCGCGCATCATGGGCTCCTCCGTGGCGGGTGAGTTCGTGGACACCCTGATTTTCTGCAGCATCGCCGCATCCGTGATCGGAATTACCGACGCCGCGATGTTCATGAACTACGTCCTAGTGGGCTTCCTCTACAAGACCCTCGTGGAGTTCGCCTTCGTCCCGCTGACCTCGCTCGCCATCGGCTGGGTCAAGAAGCGCGAACCGAGCTACGGCGCCTAGGACTCCTCCTCATCCTCCGGCCGCCGGCCAGTTGGGAGCCGGCCAGTTCGGAGCCAGCAGCCGCCCAATTCGCCGGATACCCGCGGTGTCGCCGTAAGTTTCCGACGACGTGGCGGGCTACCGGCGAATTCGAGTCGTTGGGGTGCGGGGTGTGGGGTGCCGGGCGCCGCAACGCATTCGACGCTCAGGGGTGCCGGCGGCCGGCCAGCGCACGAAGCAGACGGTGTTTGAATTCCTGCTCGCGAAAGAGGTCCTTCCACTCCACGCGGACGAACCGCCAGCCCTCTTCAACCAGGGCCTTCTCCCGGCGCCGTTCCTCGAAGAGCACCTCGGCCGTGGGACTGTAGTCGAAGTACTTGATTTTGCCGTCGAACTCGAGGGCGACCTTTTCCTCCTTCCATGCAAAGTCCAGGCGATGGCGCCCGGCGCGGCTCGACACTTCCAGCTGCGGCTCAGGTGCCCGGATCCGCAGCCGCAGGATCAGGTCGCGGGTCAGGGTCTCGCCGGGAGATTCGGAGCGCGGATCGGCCGCGGCCAGGACACGGCGGAAAGTCCGAATGCCCCGGCGGCCGTCCAGGTCATCTGCCATGGCCTGCAGGGCGCCCGGGTCCGCGCCGAGTCGAAGCGCGTGGTCCGTGAGGATCAACGCCTGCCTGTAGGGCAGCAGCATGGCGCAGTCGGCCGTCGTGCGCTCCAGGGACGTGGTCCGGAGGCCGTTCACCACGGCGACGTCGTGGTCGGCGAAGGGGCGCGTGTGGCAGCGGACGTCACTGCCGTGACGCTCGTTCGAGGGCCGTACCTTCTGGAGGACATGGATCATGTCATCCACTTCCCACAGGTGGAGGAGGCGGAGGCGCGCCGCGGAAGTGTGGCTGTAGTGGAAGGCTCCTGTCGACGTCGTACGCGTTCCGTGGGCGTGCGCGTAGATGAGCTGCCGGCTCCGGACAGTATGCGACTGGGCGTTCCAGAGGCTGGCGCGGATGTAGCAGCCGTGCCGAAGCCGGACGAGGGTGCCTGAATCGAGGAGCGAGCGGATGGCGCGCGAGCTGAAGCCGAGATCCAGGAGCTGTTCGGTGCGCCAGAGGTTACCGGTCTGCGGCAGCTCCAGCACGGGTTATGCGTCATGCCACCAGCTTCGGCCGCTGCAGGAGCAGGCGGGAGGCCCCGCCGTCGCTATGTGGAAAACACGAGGGCGCCGCACCTTGGCTTCTTTGGGGGACGGCCGCTTTGGACGCCGCCCAATTCGCCGGAAAGCGGCGAAGGCGCCGCAAAGTTACGGCGAACTCGGTGGTTTCCCGCGAATTCGGCGGGGCGTCAGCCGGGAACGCGGGCGGTGGTTCCGCGGACGATGAGGTCCGGCTCGATCAGCTGGCGCTCAGGCTCGAGGGCCGGGTCCTGGATCCGTGCCAGCAGGGCGCTTGCGACGCCGGACCCGACAATGTCGCTCCGGTTGTCCACCGAGGTCATGTCCAGATACCGCGACTTGGCCAGCGGGGAGTTGTCGTAGCCGATCACGGAGAGCTCTTCCGGGATGGACAAGCCCCGGGCCTTGGCTGCGGCGAAGGCGCCCAGGGCCATGGTGTCATTGGCGGCGAACAGGGCGGTCGTGTCGGGGTGGTGGTCAAGGACCCAGCAGGCGGCCGCATAGCCGTCCTCCTCAGAGGTGCCGCGGGATTCGCCGGCGATCCGGGCCTCGACGCCGGCCTCCAGGATGCGGCGGCGGAAGCCCTGCCGCCGGTGGGCCGCGGCGCCGCCGGAGCCCGAGAGGTGTCCGATGCGTGTGTGGCCGAGCCCGATCAGGTGCTCCGCCGCCATGCGGCCGCCGTCGTCGTCGTCGTTGGTGATGAGCCCGGCGCCGGCGGGAACGCCGTTCCGCCAGCCGGCGACGACGGCGGGAACCCAAGTGCCGGCCATCATGGACTCGCTCGGCTCGGCGGCGATGACGAGGCCCTCCACATGCATGGACAGCAGGCCGTCCACGGCCTCCGTGATGCGGTTCTCGCCGGGGCGGGAATCGGCGAGGGTGACCTGGTAGCCGTGGGGGGAGAACACGGATTCCATGCCGCGCAGGAGGTCCACGAACCAGGGGTTCCGGAAGTCGTCAATGACCAGCCCGATGCTTTTCGTCTGGCTGCTGGCGAGCGTGGTCGCCGCCCGGCTGGGGCGGTAACCGAGCTCCGACATGGCCGCCCGGACGGCCTCCCGACGCTTCTCGCTGACCTTTGACGGGTTTTGAAGCACGAGCGAGACCAGTGACGGGGAGACGCCAGCGCTCTTGGCGACGTCGTAGATCGTCGGGCGGCGGGTTCTGGGGGTATTCAACGACATCTGCAGGGCCTTTCACGTCTCATCCGAGGATAACCGGTCAACCATTGACAGGACATATGGACATAGCTACGCTTTTGTTCAGCGCCAGATTTTGTAGCGCTCCAATTTCTACAGTCGGGCCGTCGGCCTGACCGAATTTCAAAGGAGAAATCGATGGCTGACAGTTTGGGAGTTGCCGTAATCGGCGCCGGAATGGCAGGAAAAGCGCATGCGGCCGCGTACCGCACGGCGTCGGCGCTCTACAGCCCGGTTCTTCCTCCTATCCGGCTGGTCTCCATCGGCGACGTCAACGCCGAGTTCGGTTCCCTGGCCGCGAAGCGTTTCGGCTACGAACGCCACGACACCTCGTGGCAGGCGATCGCCGAGGCCGATGACATCGACGTCGTGAGCGTCGTGATCGCGAACTCCCTCCACCGCGAAGTCGTGGAGGGCCTGCTGGCCGCCGGCAAGCACGTGCTGTGCGAGAAGCCGCTGAGCGACTCAATCGAGGACGCCCGCGCCATGGCCGAGGCGGCCCGCAGTGCCAGTTCGATTGCCCGCATCGGGTTCACCTTCCGCCGCACGCCGGGCATCGCCTACATCCGGGACTTGATCCGCACCGGCGTGCTGGGGAACGTCCTGCACTTCAGCGGCCGCTACTGGACCGACTACGGGTTCAGCCCGTCGGCGCCCATGAGCTGGCGCTACAAGGGCGGCCCGGGCTCCGGGGCCCTGGCCGACGTCGGCAGCCACCTGACGTACGTCGCTGAGTTCCTCTGCGGCGACATCAAGTCCATCAGCGGCGGACGCCTCAGCACCGTGATCGACAAGCGCCCGCTGCCGCTGGGCGCCGTCATGGGCCACGACCACGCCGCGGTCAGCGACACGTTCGAGCCGGTCGAGAACGACGACTACGCGGTGTTTTCCGCCGAATTCGAGAACGGTGCAGGCGGCTTCGAGGTCTCCCGTGTCGCCGCAGGGCACGCGAACAGCCTCATCTTCGAGGTCTTCTGCGAGAACGGCGCCGCCCGGTTCGACCAGCGGCGCCCCGCGGAGATCGAGCTGTTCCTCAACGACGGCCCGGCCAACGAAAACGGCTACCGCCAGGTGATCCTCGGCCCCGGACACCCCTACATCGCCGGCGGGCTGGCCATGGACGCGCCCAGCGTCGGCTTCGGCCAGAACGACGCCTTCGGCTACCAGGCCCGGGCCTTCCTCGAGGAGGTCGCCGGCCTCAGCGGGGCGGACTCCCTGCCCCGCTGCGCCACGTTCGACGAGGGCGTGCGCAACATGGAGCTGCTCGGCGCAGTCACCGAATCCGCCCTCAACAACGGAAAGAAAATCACGCTATGAAACTCGGCGTCTACAACGCAATCCTGCACGACCGGCCCCTTCCCGAGGCCCTCAAGGTCATCGCCAACCTCGGACTGACCGGCATCGAAATCAACACGGGCGGGTTCCTGCCGGCCGTTCACGTCCCCACCATGGACCAGATCCTGGAAAGCGATGCGGCCCGCGATGACTACCTCGCGATTTTCGAGGGCACCGGTGTCTCGATTGCCGGCCTGAACTGCAATGGCAACCCGCTGCACCCCAAGCGTGAGATCGGCGGGAAGCATGCCGAGGACATCCGCCGCTCCATCCGGCTGGCGCAGCGGCTGGGACAGGACCGTGTGGTGACCATGTCCGGCCTGCCCGGCGGCGAACCCGGGGCCACCACGGTCAATTGGGTGGTCAACGCCTGGAACTCGGCGGCCCTGGACGTGCTCGACTACCAATGGGGCATCGCGGCCGACTTCTGGAAGGAAACCGACCGCCTGGCCGCCGACCATGGCGTGAAGGTGGCCCTTGAGCTGCACCCGCAGAACATCGTGTTCAACACCGCCGATGTCCACAAGCTCGTTGAGCTTACCGGCGCGACCCATGTCGGCGTCGAGCTTGACGCCTCGCACCTGTTCTGGCAGCAGATGGATCCGGTCGCGGTGGTCCGCGAACTCGGCCCGCTGGTCTTCCAGGCCGCGGCGAAGGACGTCCGCATCAATACCGCGAACGCAGCGCTCTACGGTGTCCTCGACAACAGCTTCCGGCGGCTCTCCCCGGACGAAAACCGCACCAACCTCGGCGGCGACGAGTGGGCCAACGAATGGCCCAAGGACTCCGCCTGGGACTTCGTTGCCCTGGGCCGCGGGCACGACACGGCCTACTGGACCGAGTTCCTGCGCGCGCTCTACGAGGTGGACCCGGAGATGCTGGTCAACATCGAGCACGAGGACGTCTCCCTGGGCCGGATCGAGGGCCTCCAGGTGGCGGCCAAGGTCCTGCGGGACGCCGACTCGGCACTCGCGGCGTCGCTGCACCTCACCAACTGACGGCCTGACGGCCCGGCACCCGAGTCCTGCCGCCGAGGTCGCCGGAACACTGCGGGGTCGCCGGAAACTTCCGGCGACCCCGCAGTGTTCCGGCGACCTCGACGCCGGGGCCGCACCGACGCCGGGGCGACCTCAATGTCCGGGGCCGCACCGACGCCGGGGCGACCTAGGAGTAGTAGTTCGCCAGGGTCTCGGCCTTGAACTCGAAGAAGTTGCCGGCCTCGATGGCGAGCCGGGCGTCGTCGACCATCTTCACCACGAAGCGCTCGTTGTGGATCGAGATCAGGGTGGCCGAGACCATCTCCTTGGCCTTGAACAGATGATGGATGTAGGCCCGCGAATAGTTCAGGCAGGCGTAGCAGTCGCAGCCCTCCTGCAGCGGGCCGAAGTCGCGTTTGTACTTCGCGCCGGAGAGGTTGTACCGGCCGGTGGGGTGGTAGAACGCCGAGTTGCGGGCCACCCGGGTGGGGGAGACGCAGTCGAAAGTGTCCGCGCCGTTTTCAATGGCCGTGAAGATGTCGTCCGGTTCGGAGATGCCCAGCAGGTGCCGCGGCTTGTTCTCCGGCAGCTCCTCGTTGCACCAGCGCACGATCGTGCCGAGGTTCTCTTTCTCCAGCGCCCCGCCGATCCCGAAGCCGTCGAAGTTCATGCCGCCGAGGTCGCGGCAGGCCTTGCGGCGCAGGTCCTCGTACTGGGCGCCCTGGATCACCCCGAACAGGGCCTGGTAGGGCTTGCCGGCGCGCTCGTCCGTGAGCCGGAAGTGCTCGGTGATGCACCGCTCGGCCCAGCGCCGGGTCCGCTCCAGGGACTCCTCCTGGTAGCCGCGGGAGTTCTGCAGCGTGGTGAGCTCGTCGAACGCGAACATGATGTCCGCGCCGATCTGGTGCTGGACGTTCATGGAGATCTCGGGGCTGAAGCGGTGCCGGTCGCCGTTGAGGTGGCTCTTGAACCACACGCCTTCCTCGTCCACGTGGGCCAAGCGTTCTTTGCCGGGGGCGACGGCGTCGTCCGGCCCCGAATGGTCCACCGATTTCATGTCGATGACCTTCTTGAACCCCGAGCCCAGGCTCATCACCTGGAAACCGCCGGAATCGGTGAACGTCGGACCGCGCCAGTTCATGAACGCCCCTAGGCCACCGGCCTCGTCCAGGATGTCCGCGCCCGGCTGCAGGTATAAGTGGTAGGCGTTGGCCAACACCGCCTGCGCGCCGAGTTCGGCAATGGATTCCGGCAGCACGGACTTGACCGTGGCCTTGGTGCCGACGGCGATGAACGCCGGGGTCTGGATCTCCCCGTGCGGGGTGGCGATGGTGCCGGCCCGGCCCAGGAACTCACCGCCGTTGGCGGCAACCTGCCCGGCCGACGGCGGGCACGTCTCGCTCAGGCGTTTGCCCACGCGGAAGGAGAACTCGGACTGCCGGGCAGGCGCGGGGGACGAAGACGCGAAGTCAGGATTGGCTGGCACGGTTCAAGTGTGCCAGCTAACGCAGCTCAGGACTCAGTGGACGGGATCCGATGTGGGGTAGTTCTCAGCCCGCCACTTGTCCCAGTAGTCGCGGACCGCCTCCAACTGGTGGGCCCCGAGGTCGTAGGTGGAGACGATTGCGAGGGATCCGCCGTCGGGCCGGACGTCGGCGATGGCGGGCTGGTCCGCCACGATCAGCAGGCCGTCCCCGTGCTCGGCATAGTTGTGGACGGTCAGACCCACCTGGTGGTTGCTGCGGAACCACACTTTGCCGGAGATTTCCTCGCCCGTGGGCAGGGTGAGCGAATACGGGTCCCCCGGCGCCGGGACATCGCTCAGCCCCAGCCTTTCGATCGCGGACCCGCCTGAGCCGGGAACGGAGAAGAAGAAGGTCCGGCGCTTGCCGTGCGGGTGCCGTTCGAGGGCGAAGCGCAACTGGTGGAGGAATGTCAGCCAGCCTTGGGTGATGTCCTCGTCCCAGGCCGCCCACTCGGAATTGTGGTCGATTGCCGCCCGGGTGACGCTGACCTCCGTGCCCGTGGGGACAGGTTTCAAGGTGAAAACGTCGCCGCCGTCGACCACCAGGGAGGTGTGGTCGGCGCCTTCGACCACATTGGGGCCGAAGTAGATTTCGTTGATTTCGGCCTCTTGGTCATCGGCCACCCAGCCGTGCCATTGGGCGATCTTGGCGGGTTCGCGCAGCATGGTCCAAACTTGCTGCGCGTCGGAATTGATCACAACGCTCAGATTGTTCGTCATGGGGTGAATCTACAACTCCGGGCCCGCCACGGGTAGGGCCCAACGCTAGACCTCAGGCGCGGACCGATTCGAGCTCGTTGGCGATCCGGCGTTCCAGCTCAACGGTGCCAATTGTTTCGGAGCCGCCGTGCGCGCGCAGGAACAGGAGCGCCTCGAGCCGCAGCAGGCGCCAGTCGCGTTCCGCATCCTGGTTCGCGTTGTCGATCGAGCGGAAGATTTCCTTGTCGTACAGGTTGGGCTCGTTGAGCGAGCGCTGGCGCACCTTGGCGTTGATCCTGGCCTTGAACGGGTCCGTTTCCATGGCCTCCGGCGCGCGGAGCAGTTTCTCGTAGATCCCGGCGCGCTGGTCCTGACCCAGCTGGCGGCAGATGTAGCTGGAGAGCGCCAGCGATGACTCCACGGAGGCCCAGCGGTCGGGGTTGCCGTCGAACGGCAGGACGTTGAGCAGGTCCGCGACCGCCAGGGCGTTGTCGGGGTCCTTGAGGGTGACGAAGAGCTCGTGCGCGAGGTCGCTGAGATCCTTCAGGCAGCTCCCGGACTTGGTGTTGATGCCCTTGGCGAGCCGTTCACTGAGCAGGAGGACACCGACGGCGCCCGGATGGTCCTCGGCCGCGGTCTCCACGACAGACTCCGGCGTGCCGTCGGGGGCCGGGATGAGTGCCAGGTCCGCTTCGCTGGGTCCGCTCACCGCGGGCGGCGCAACAGGCTGGGGAGGAACGACGACGGCGGCTGCCGCCGTATTGTCGGGCCCGGCAGCGTCGGATTCAGCTGCGTCGGACCCGACAGCGTCGGATTCAGCTGCGTCGGATTCAGTTGTGCCAGGCCCGGGTGCGACCGGCTCAGCCTCTTCCGGCGCGGGGGCGCCGCCATCGGAAGGAGTTGGCGTGCCGGGCGCGCCGCCGTCGGACACGGGGGTGCCGGCCCCGGCGTCGTCCGTGACGCGGACCAGTGATCCCGCCGCGATCCGCAGCACACCGCCGCCGCTGAGGGTCGTCAACACCATGGCGGGAGTCCCAAAATCGTCGGTTTCGACATCCACGCGATGGATCTCTGCGGAGCGGTTTCCGTCGGGCAGAATCAGGTGGTCGCCGGCCCGCAGAGATCCAGCCTGCTGTTCACTGTAGTTCCGGGAGGCTGGGGGGTGGGTCATCGGGAGTCCTTAAAGTTCTCTTGCGGTCCGCCCAACAGTCTACAAAATCGGCCGCACGAAGTCGGGGACGCAGGGGAGCCCCCGAGAGTCCCCGGCCGGCGCCGGGCCCAAGGGAACCGGCTAGTTGCCGACCCCCGCGAACGCCAGGGCCTGCCGGATCAAGGCCCCCCGGCCGCCGCTGAATTCGAGCTGCACGTCCGTGCCCATGACCTCCTGCGGGGTCATCCAGGTCAGTTCAAGGGCGTCCTGCCGCGGGGAGCATTCGCCGGTCACAGGAATGATGTACGCCAGGGCAACGGCGTGCTGGCGGTCGTCCGTGAAGCCGGTATGGGACGGGGACGGGAAGTACTCGGCCACGGTGAACGGCACCGGGCTGACCGGAAGCTGCGGGAAGGCGAGGGGGCCCAGGTCCTTCTCCATGTGGCGGAGCAGGGCGGCGCGGATGGTCTCGCGGTAGAGAACGCGGCCGGACACCAGGGACCGGACCATGGTGCCGTCCTCGTCGGCCTGCAGGAGGGTGCCGACCTCGTTCACGAACCCGAGGGGGTCCAGCCGGACCGGAACGGCCTCGACGTAGACCATCGGCAGCCTGCCCCGCGCTTCGAACAGGTCGTCGTCGGAGAGCCAGCCGGGATTCGGGTCAGGGGTGCGCACATTCATGGTTAAGTTCTACCCCATCCCTGACCCGCCGGGCGTCACGCCCAAGCGACGACGAGCCGGGCCGTCTGCGCCGGGACCGCCAGGTCCACGCCTGTCAGATCCTGAAAGCGGCTGATCCGGTTGAGGATGGTGTTGCGGTGGCAGAAGAGCTGCTGCGCTGTCGCCGTAATGCTCCCTGTTTCCAAGTAATGCTGGACGGTTTCTTTCAGCCGCTCCCGTTCGCCGCCGCGGCACCCGGACAGGCCGGTCTCAAGGTCAGCCAGGAGGTCCAGGCCGACGTCGAGCATTTGCTGCTTGGCCAGCCGGGCCCAGGCGGCCTCCGCTGACAGGGGCCCGGAATCGGAAGACCGCAGCAGGGAGGCGAGGCTTCCGGCCGTGCGGGCGGCCGCGGGCAGCGCCCGCAGCCCGGCGACGCCCGGAACATAACCGCATGGGATGTCGGTCAACGCGGCGGGGACAGAGTGCCGGGCGCCGTCCCGGTATGGCGGGAGCGGCCAGAACGCGTAGGTGTTCCCGCCGAATTCGTGGACGAAGAACCGGCTGCGTGTCTGTTGCCCGGAGCCCAGGCTGGTCGCGGCCGTTCGGAGACTCACTGCGGCGTCGCCACTGGCCGCCACGAGTCCGAAGCGGGCGGTCGAGTCCACGCCGAGGGCGGCGGCGACCTGGCTGACGGTCTCCGCGGTGGGGCTAGCCTGGTTGAAGAGCCGGGCAATGAATTCGCGGCGGATGCTGGACTCCTCCTGGGCCATCCGCACGCGTTCGGTCAGATAGCTCGTGTGGGTTCGCGTGGCGAATTGGTCCACGACGCGCCACACCCTGTCCACACTGGATGCCAGCAGCGCGGCGTCCTCGGCATCGGCGATCTGCAGCAGGCCTTCCCAGATGATGCTGAAGTCCAGCCGGACGGCCGAGATGAGCGCCTCCGGCGGGATGCCGGCCCGGGCGCGTTTGGCGCCCAGATCGGCAGCAAATTCGAGGAGCGACTCCATGGCCGGACCAAGGGGGGACTGCTGCCGGAGTTCCTGTCCGCGCAGCCCGTCCACCAAACGCCTGAATGTTTCGCGCGCAGTCACTTCGAGATCCCCGGAGCCCACCTGTTTTTCGGCATACTCGGGGATGTCACGGACCCTCGCCGTAAATGTTTCGGCCAGCGTGTCCAGCCGCCCGTGGAGCAGCTCCACCAGTTCGGCCCAGCGCAGGGAATCGCCCGGCGAATGAAAATTGTGCATTCACACATTTTAGGCATGGAAATGCGTGATGCAATGCTAGTTTTTTGGACGAAATGTACTGGCAGAATGGGACAAGAGAAATCGGGTGAGCGCAGTCACACCCCGTCGGCCTTATCGGCCGGTTCCATCCCTTCCGCATTATTTGGAGTAAACATGGCAAGCAGCGCAAGCAACGCCACCACCACCGCCGGCCCGCAGTTACCAGGGGTTGTCGATGAGAGCGTGGCCAAGAAAGTCGCCCTCGCGGCCCTCGTCGGAACGGCGCTGGAGTGGTACGACTTCTTCCTGTTCACCACGGCCGCAGCGCTGGTGTTCAACGCGCAGTACTTCGTGTCCCAGGACCCATTCGTCTCGGCCATGAGCTCCTTTGCCACCCTGGCCGTGGGCTTCGTGGCCCGCCCGATCGGCGGCTTCATCTTCGGGGCCCTGGGGGACAAGGTGGGGCGCAAGAAGATCCTGATGGTCACCATCGTGGGCATCGGCCTCGTGACCGGGCTCATTGGCCTGCTCCCGAACTACATGACGATCGGCGTCGCGGCCCCCATCCTGCTGGTTGCCCTGCGCATCCTGCAGGGCCTCGCCGTCGGCGGCGAGTGGAGCGGCGCGGTGATCATCGCAGTCGAAAACGCCCCGGTTGCCAAGCGCGCCCGCTACGCTGCCCTCCCGCAGCTCGGCTCGCCTATCGGCACCATCCTGTCCTCCGGCGGCTTCTTCGGAATGCTCTACCTGGTGGGCCAAGCCAACTTCGATGCCTGGGGCTGGCGCATCCCGTTCATCGCGGCGATCCCGCTGCTGGCCATCTCGATGTGGATCCGCAGCAAACTCAGCGAGTCCCCGGAATTCGAAGCCCTCATGGAGTCCGGCGAGACCGAGCACGCCCCCATCCGCGGCGTCCTGACGAAGAGCTGGCGCCAGATCCTGGTGGGCATGTGCTCGGCGCTGCTGGGCATCGGCGGCTTCTACCTCATCACCAGCTTCGTAGTCTTCTACGGCACCAAGGTGCTCAAGATGCCCTACGAAACCTTGCTTCTCGGCTCGCTCCTCGCGGCCGTCTTCGAAATCTTCGCCCTGATCTGGGCCGGCCGCATGGGCGAGAAATACGGCGCCAGCAAGGTCATCCTCTGGGGCGGCATCGCCTCCGCCGTCATCGCCGTGCCGGTCTTCCTGGCCATCGACACCGCCAACCCCGCCCTGGTCATCATCGCCATGATCATCGGCGTGTGCACCCTGTCCATCCCTTACGCGGTGTCCGGAACGGCCCTGACCGCACTCTTCGCCACAAAGGTCCGGTACACCGGCGTCGCCATCACCTCCAACAGCGCCGGCGTCATCTCCGGCTTCGTGCCGCTGATCGCCACCGCCCTCGTGGCCGCCAATGGCAACTCGTTCTGGCCCGGCGCCATCATCTTGCTGGTGGTGTCCGTATTGACCGCGCTGTCCGGCATTTTCCTCCCCGCACTGAGTATCGAAGAAAAGGGAATGAAGCATTGAGTACAACAACCACCGCCGGGCACCTGATTGTTGCCCAGCTGGAACGAGCCGGTATCCAGCGCGTCTACGGTGTTCCCGGGGAGAGTTTCCTGGATGTGCTGGACGGCCTGCACGGATCCTCCATTGAAACCGTGGTGACCCGCCACGAAGGCGGCGCCGGGTTCATGGCCCTCGCCGAAGGCCGGCTCACGGAGCTTCCGGGCGTGGCCATGGTGACCCGTGGCCCCGGTGCAGCCAACGCCTTCATCGCCATCCACACCGCGCACCAGGACGCCACCCCGATGATCCTGTTCGTGGGCCTCATCCCGGTCGCGGACCGCGGCCGGGAGTCGTTCCAGGAATTCGACATCAACGCCTGGTTCGGCAGCACCGCCAAGAAGGTCCTGACGCTCGACGACGCCGCCTCCGCCGCCCGCGTTGTGGACGACGCCATCTTCACGGCCCTCAGCGGCCGGCCGGGACCCGTGGTGATCGGCCTGCCCGAAGACGTGCTGGTCCACTCCATCGAATCGGCCACGGTGGAGCCCCGGACAGTCGCCCGGACTGAACCTGCAGCAGCCGATCTCGCCGGCCTCGAGACGCGCCTGGCCGCGTCCAGGAAGCCCCTGATCGTGGTGGGCGGCGAAGGCTGGGACCAGGGAGCCTCCGACGCGCTGGCCGGCTGGGCCGCACGCCACGGCGTCCCGGTGCTCGCAGACTTCCGCGCCTACGACGCCGTCCCGCACAACAGCGACGCCTACGCCGGCTACCTCGGCTACGCCCGCAGCGACGCCAACGCCCGCCGCCTCGACGAGGCCGACCTGCTGGTCTTCGTCGGCTGCGTCCGCGCCGACGTGCTCTCCGACGGCTACAAGCGCGGACTGGATGCCGTCACCGTCGTCGTCCACCCCGGCGCCGATCTGCTGGGCCACTTCGGCCGGCTGGACCAGCACATTCCGGCCCACGTCTCGTCCTTCGCCACCGCACTCGCCGCCACGGATTCCGCGGCGGATCCCGAGGCCGGCTGGCTGGCCGGGGCCCGCGCCGACTACGAGAAGTTCTCCACCGCGCAGCCGGACAGCGGGAACGGGGTGGACTCGAAATATGTGGACCTCGACGTCGTCATGGAAATCCTCAAACAGGAAATGGACGACGACGCCGTCATCACCTATGGGGCCGGGAACCACTCGCTGTGGCCGGCCCGCTACCTGAAGCACAACACCGCGAACTCGCTCGCCGCACCCCGCAACGGGGCCATGGGCATGGGGATCCCGGCGGCGGTGGCTGCCTCCCTGGCCTACCCCGGCCGCCAGGTGATTTCCGTGGCCGGTGACGGCTGCTTCATGATGAACGGCCAGGAAATGGCCACGGCCATGGGCCACGGCGGGAAGTTCATCGCCCTCGTGGTGGACAACGGCATCTTCGCCACGATCCGTGAGCACCAGGAAGGCCACTACCCGGGCCGGCCCTCGGGCACGCACATGACCAACCCGGACTTCGCCGCGCTGGCCCGGTCCTACGGCGGCTACGGCGAACGCGTGGAGAAGGCAGAGGACTTCGGCGCCGCTTTCCGCCGTGCCGTCGACTCCGGGCTGCCCGCGGTCCTGCACCTCCCGCAGGACCCCACCACCCGCTCACCCAAGACCGCCAGCAACTGATCGGAGCCCGTCATGATCACCCTGCACAACATCATCAACGGTGAGATCGTCCCCGGCAGCGCCGCCGACGGTTCGGACGCGGCCACCCTGCCGTTCTTCGACCCCGCCACCGGAGTCCAGCTCGGCACCGCCCCGGACAGCGACGCCGCCACCGTGGACCGCGCCTTCCAGGCCGCCCACACCGCCTTCCAGAGCTACAAGCGGACCACCCCCGCCGAACGCCAGGCCATGATGCTCAAACTCGCCGACCTCATCGAGGCCAACGTCGACAGGCTCCTGGACGCCGAGGTAGCCTGCACCGGCAAGCCGCGCCAGATCACCCGCGAGATCGAGATCCTCCGCGGCGCCGACCAGCTGCGCTTCTTCGCCGGCGCCTGCCGCGTTGTGTCCGGGACCGCCCAGACCGAATACGTCCGCGGCTTTTCCTCCACCGTCCGGCGTGAACCCCTCGGCGTGGTCGCCCAGATCACCCCGTGGAACTACCCGTTCATGATGGCCATCTGGAAGATCGGACCGGCGCTCGCCGCCGGCAACACGCTGGTCCTGAAACCGGCCGACACCACGCCTTGGTCCACCCTGGTGCTGGGCGAACTGGCGCAGGAGGCCTACCCCGCCGGCGTCGTCAACGTCATCTGCGGTGGCCGGGGGACCGGTGCCGCCATGGTGGATCACGAGATCCCGGAAATGGTGTCTATCACCGGCTCCACCAGGGCCGGGGCTCAGGTGATGTCCGCGGCGTCGAAGACCCTCAAGGACGTCCATCTGGAACTCGGCGGCAAGGCACCGGCGATCGTTTTCGCCGACACCGACATTGACGTGGCGGCCAGGGAGATCGCGCTCGGTGCGTTCTTCAACGCCGGGCAGGACTGCACCGCCGTGACCCGTGTGCTCGTCGAGGACTCCATCCACCAGGAGTTCGGTGCCGCGCTCGCCGCGGCAGCCGCAGCGCTGCAGGTGGGCGGCGACGCCGCGGACCTGGGCCCGCTGAACAGCGCCGCCCAGCTGGACCGGGTGGAAGGCTTCATGTCCCGGCTGCCCGCGAACGCCAGGGTCCTGGCCGGCGGCAAGCGGACGGGCGCCGGCTTCCACTTCGAACCCACCGTGATCGACGGGGTGTTCCAGGCCGACGAGGTGGTCTGCGAGGAAATCTTCGGACCCGTCGTCACCATCCAGCCCTTCCGGGACGAGGCCGAAGCCTTGGAGCTGGCCAACGGGACCAAGTACGCGCTGGCCTCCAGCGTCTGGTCCAACAACCACGGAGTGGTCACGCGGGTCTCGAACGAGCTGGACTTCGGCGCCGTCTGGATCAACTGCCACCAGGTGATCCCCGCCGAGGCGCCGCACGGCGGTTTCAAGCACTCCGGGACCGGCAAGGACCTCTCCGTCTTTGGCCTGGAGGACTACACCCGCATCAAGTCAGTCACCACCTCCCACCGCTAAAGAACCACGTAGGTAACCCTTGAAACTCGATCTGCTGCTGCGCAACGCGGACATCATCACCATGGATGAGCGCCGCCCGCATGCCACCTCGCTGGGCATCTGGCAGGGCCGGATTGTGGGCCTCGACGACGACCTGGCCGGCCTGGACGCGGCCGAAGTCCTGGACCTCGGCGGCGCCACCGTGACCCCCGGCTTCATCGACGCCCACTGCCACACCACCTGGTTCGGGCTCGGCCTGGGCGAACTGGACGTCTCCGCCGCGCGCGGCCTGCACCAGCTCTACGCCCTGCTGGAGGCCGGCATGGCGGCAGACAGCGCGCAGCCTGAGGCAGGGCCAGAGTCTGAGGCAGGGCCAGAACCCGGGACCGGACCGGCACCGGACTGGCTGCTGGCCACCGGCTTCAGCCAGCAGCAGCACGGCGGCGAGTTCCCGGACATCACCGTTTTGGACCGGATCACGGGAAACCGGCCGCTGTTCATGCGGCACAACTCCGGGCACATGGCCGTCGTCAACACGGCCGCCCTCCGGCTGGCCGGCGCCGAACCGGCGTCGTTTCCGGACCCCGACGGCGGCGTCATTGTCCGCGACGCCGACGGCCGCCCCACCGGGCTGGTCCAGGAAACCGCGCAGCAGCTGATCCAGCAGCTCATCCTGCCGTACTCGTCCGAGGCGATCGAAGCCGCACTGGACCGGGCTACCACCTACTACGCCGCGGAGGGCATCACGAGCTTCACCGAGGCCGGGATCGGCGGCGGCTGGATCGGCCACAGCCCCGTGGAGCTGGCCGCCTACCAGCGGGCGGCAGCCGCGGGCAGGCTCCACGCCCGGGCGCAGCTGATGCCCGTCCTCGATGTGCTTCACCCGCTCGGTGGAGAGCACCCGCCGGGTCCCACGCCAGCCGGGCTGGACCTGGGCATCACCAGTGGCTTCGGCGGCGACTTCCTGTCCCTGGGCCCGGCGAAGGTGTTCTTGGACGGGTCACTGCTCGGCGAAACGGCCGCGGTCAGCCATGACTACTGCAGCCATGGCGGGACGGACAACACCGGCAACACCGGCTACTTCCAGGCGGAACCGGAGGCGCTCCGGGCAAAGATCGAGGCTGCCTATGCGGCCGGCTGGTCGATCGCGGCGCACGCCATCGGCGACCGTGCCGTTGACCTCGCGATCGAGATCATCACCGGCTGCGCCGCGAAATACGGCCCCCGGGCCGTGCCCAACAGGATCGAACACGCCTCGATGACCCGGCCCGAGCAGCTCCCGCGGCTGGCCGCCGCCGGCATCGCCGTCACCCCGCAGGCCAGCTTCTTCTTCGACGGCGGGGACGGCATGACGCTTTCGCTCGGGCCGGAACGGCTCGGCTGGGCCTACAGGGCCGCGTCGTTCCTTGCCGCGGGGGTGACGCTCGCCGGCAGCTCCGACCGCCCCGTGGCCGACGGCAACGTGCTCCGCGGAATGCAGGCCTTCGTGGACCGGGGCACCGCCTCCGGGGCCGTTTTCGGGAACCCGGACGAGCGGCTGAGCCCGTTCCAAGCCCTGGCGGCGTACACCACCGGAGCCGCCGTAGCCACGGGCACGTCCGGCATCAAAGGCTCACTGACCACCGGGAAGCTGGCCGACTTCACCGTCCTGTCCGGGTCCCCGCTCACCGCGGGCAGCATCGCCGACCTCGCGGTGCTGGCAACCGCCGTCGGGGGGAGCTTTACGTTCCGGACCCCCGGCCTCACATTCCCGGTTGCGGCCGATTCGGCCGCAACCGGTCCACTCTTCAGCGCAGCTACCAACCGTTCATAGGGGAACACCGTGACTACTGAGACCACTTTCAGCACCCGCGACGCCGCGTTCGTGCGGGACTTCCACAACATGAGTGAATTCGGCGCGACCGAGAACGGCGGCGTGGACCGGCAGGCGGCCAGCGTGCCGGACGGCCAGCAGCGGCAATGGCTTACGGGCCTGCTGGAGGCCAAGGGCTTCACCGTACGGTTCGACCGGGTCGGCAACCAGTGGGGCCTCTATGAGGCCGTGCCGGGTGCCCCCTTCGTGGTGGTGGGATCCCACATGGATTCCCAGCCGACGGCGGGTCGCTACGACGGCGCGTACGGCGTGCTCGCCGCAACCCACGCGGCCTTCCGGCTCGTGGAGCAGTGGGCCGCGGCCGGAGCAGCCGGGCAGCCCCGGTTCAACATCGCGGTGGTCAACTGGTTCAACGAGGAGGGCTCCCGCTTCAAGCCGTCCATGATGGGCTCCTCCGTCTACACCGGAAAGCTCGAACTCGAGACCGCGCTGGCCACCACGGACGCGGCCGGAGTCTCGGTCCGCGAGGCCCTGGACGCGATCGGCTGCCGCGGCAGCTATGAGGGCCCCGAAGCCGCGTACTGCGCCGAAATCCACATTGAACAGGGCCGGAGCATGGAACGCGAAGGCATCACCATCGGCCTGGTGAACTCCAACTGGGCGGCCAACAAATACGAGTTCGTGGTCCACGGCGAGCAGGCCCACACCGGATCCACCGTGATCGCGGACCGGAAGGACGCGCTGCTGGGTGCGTCCATGATGGTGGTCGCCGCCCGGGAACTCGCCGACACCTTCCCCGGCGTGCTGCACACGTCCGTGGGGCAACTGAATGTCTACCCCAACTCGCCCGTCGTGGTGCCGTCCCGGGTGAGCCTGCTGCTGGACCTGCGCAGCGCCGATGAAGCTGTCCTAGCCGAGGCCGACGCCCTGCTGGACGAGCGCATCGCCGGGATCGAGAGGCTGGCAAACGTCACGGTGGAGCGCAACCACGCCCACACCTGGCCCGTGACCCCCTACCAGCCCGAAGGCGTGGAACTCGCGGCCAAGGTGGCGGCGGACCTGGGCCTTGCGAACAAGCAGGTCATGACCCTGGCCGGGCACGATTCGACCAACATGAAGGACCTGGTCCCGACGGTGATGCTGTTTGTGCCCAGTGTGGACGGGATCTCCCACAACGAGCACGAATACACCACGGACGAGGACATCGTGGCGGGCCTGGCGATGCTCACCGAGGTAGTGAACCGGCTCTGCAACGGGGCGCTGGAGGACTGACCGCGGCCACCAACGGCTGAACTCCACAGGTCCTCCGCGGCCGCCCCGGAAACCCCCGGGCGCCTGGCGAGTGCCTTCTCAGGCGCCTTCGGGCTTCTGCGAGATCCAGAGCATCGCCCCGTGGGGGTTCTCCGGTAGGTCAGCGGCGTCCGGGTTGGCCACGTGCAGGGTCCGGCCGAAGGCCTCTTCCGTCAGGCTGACCCGGTGGCCGGCGGCCGCGAGGCGGTCCCGCAGGCCGGCGAGGTCACCGGTGTATTCAAACCCCAGGCCGGTCCGGGCCGCGCCGCTGGCGGGCCGGACCATCAGCACGCCGCCGTTCTTCGCCGTGAAATCCGCGGTTTCGTCGTCGTCCGGGGCCGGCCGCAGCCGGGCGCCCATGTTCCGCAGGGTTTGCGCGGCGGCGGCCGCGTCCGGCGTGAACCAGACTTCGACGACGGCGAGGGCCGGATCGGCGTCCGCGCACTGTGCGCCGTGGGCTGCCTTGTCCGCGAAGAAAGCGAACCCGTCCGCGCCCGTGATCCGGCAGGTATCGCCGTGACGGGCGCTGACCAGCTCGGCCGGGGTGGTCCCGTCCTCCGCGCCGGCCAGATTGGTGCGGCGCGCGAATTCTGCCAGGTCTCCGACCTCGACGCCGAAGTCCGTCTTTCCATCCAGCACCATTCCGGCACCGGCACCGTCCCCGGCATCAGCCCCGGCGGCACCCGCCGCTACCCGGTGCAGCGCGAGGCGGCCCGAGCCGGCGTCGAACTCCTGCCAGTTGCCGTCGTCGACTGTGCGCACCATGCCGAGGGCGGACAGCAGGCCCTCCCACTGGTCCATGCGGGAGGTGTAGTGGATCGGGCGGACGCGCAGCATGGGATCTCCTTGCGAGGGACGGTTTTTGGCTCCTCCTGACATGGTGCCACCAAAGCACCCCTCCGGTCAGCACGGCAGGGCACAATGGGGCCATGGCTGTTGAACTGGAGGAACTGCTGGTGAAGGACGCCGCCGAGTGGCGCGCCTGGCTGGAGCAGCACCACGCGCAGAGTCCCGGGGTGTGGCTCGTGCTGCACAAGAAGGGCGGATCGGTGACGGAGCTGGACTACGAGGCCGCGCTGCAGGAGGCGCTGTGTTTCGGCTGGATCGACGGGCAGGGGCGGCGCCGGGACGAGGAAAGCTCGTTCCAGCGGATGACCCGGCGGGGACCCAAGAGCGTGTGGTCGGCCCGGAACGTGGAGCGGATTGACCGCCTGGAGGCGGCAGGGCGGATGGCCCCCGCCGGGCAGGCGGCCGTCGCCGCCGCCAAGGCGGACGGGCGCTGGGAGGCCGCCTATTCGGGCGCGGCGACGGCGGAGGTCCCGGATGACCTCGCCGCCGCCATCGCGGCGGAGCCGCGGGCGCAGGCGATGTTCGAGGTCCTGACGTCCGTGAACCGGTATGCCCTGATCTACCGCACCAACTCGGTCAAGCAGGCCTCGACCCGGGAGCGGAAGATCGCCGGGTTCGTGGAGATGCTGGCCAGGTTCGACACGCCGTACCCGCAGACCAGGCGTCCCCCGGAACCGTAGCGCTCGCCCGCCGCGCATCCCAGAGAATTCCCAGCGCCCTTGCTGGCTGCGGGGAGTTGCCTCTGGCAGGATTGGGCGAATGCTCCTTGCCCAGCGTGCCCCGCGACCCCCTGCCCGCCTGCCGCTGCCGTCCCAGCAGCGGCTCTTCTTCGTGGCAGCGGGCCTGTTAATCGCGGGCGAGACGATCTTCTGGACCGTGCTCGCCGCCGTGCAGTCGAACAGCGGCGTGGCCGACCTGGACGGGCCCGTGCACGACGGAATCGTGGCGTCCCGGACCCCCCTGGCCACCGCCATCCTGGCGGCCGTGACCACGGTGACGTCGCCACTGTGGATGACGGTGATCGGCTGCGCCGTGGCGCTGGCCTGGGCGGTCTTCAAGCGTGAAGTCTGGCGTCCCGCCCTGCTGGTCGGCGCCATGGCGGCCACCTTCGCGGTGTCCACGCTGGTGAAGCACGACGTCGGCCGGAGCCGGCCCGCCGCCAGCGGCTTCATGCTGGGACCGGACGACGCCCTGTCCTTTCCCTCCGGCCATACCTTCGGGGCCGGCGTCTTCCTGTGCGTCCTCAGTTACCTGCTGCTGGCGGCCCGCGGCACGCGGACGGGCAAACGGACGACGTCGGTGCTCGGCTTCGCGGCAGCGGCTGCCGGGACACTGGTGGTTGCCTTCAGCCGCCTGTACCTGGGGTACCACTGGCTGACGGACGTGCTCGCCTCCATGGGCCTGGCGCTCGCCGTTACCGGGATCGTTATCCTGGCCGACGGGCTGCGCGCCGCCGCGGCCCCGTCCGGGCAACACTCAGTGGAGGCGGGACCGTCAGAGTCCGACGCCCATCGCCTGGGCGATCACCACCGCCGAGGCTGAGGACCACGCCTGCGGGTGGCACGACGCCGGATACGGTACCGCGACGCTCGAGTCCTCGGCCCGCACCCCGGCGAACACCTCCGGCAACCGGTGCCCGAAGGAGGCCGCCGCCGCGATCAGGCCGTCGGCGAGGGTGCGTGCCTCTGCGACAAAACCGTCGGCCAGGAGGCCGCGGATCGCGATGGCGGTGTCGTGGCTCCAGACCGAGCCGCAGTGGTAGCTGAAGGGCCAAAACCCTGCGGCCCGCCGCGAAATCGTGTGCACGCCGTAGCCGGAGAACAGCTCGGGGCTCACCAGCCGGTCCGCGACGATCCGGGCTTCGGCCGCGTCCAGGATGCCCGTGCCCAGCAGATGTCCCATGTTCGAGCCCGGGATGTCCAAGGGGACCCCGTGCCCGTCCAGGGCCATTGCCGGGAACGGCCCGCCGTCGTCCTCAACCCAGAAACGCTCCCGGAACCTGAGCCGCAGGGCCGCGGCGAAGTCGCGCAGCGCCTGAGCGCCCGGTTCCCCGAACGCGTCGAACAGTTCCGCCGTCCCCATGGCTGCCTGGTACGCGTAGCCCTGCACCTCGGACAGGGCGATGGGCCCCTCGGCCTGCCGGCCGTCGCGGAACTGCATGGCGTCCCGGGAATCCTTCCAGCCCTGGTTGCTCAGGCCGTGGCCCGTGGAGTCACGGTAGCTGAGGAACCCGCCGTTGCCGGCTGCGCCGTCCGTTCCGGCTGCGCCGTCCGCTGCGCCGTCTACCGGGGAGCCGGCGGCGAGCAGCCACTCCGCGGCGCGTGCCGCGTTCGGCAGCAGCGACCGCACGGCGTCCTCGTCCCGGCCGGTGCGCCAGAGTTCACCGAGCAGGCAAAGCCACAACGGGGTGGAATCCACCGCCCCGAAGTACACCGGCGGCAGGCGCAGGTTCTGGCTCTCAAGAACCAGTTCCTTGGACCGCAGTTCGTGCAGGATCTTGCCGGGTTCCTCGGCGGCCGCCGCGTCCGTCCGGGTGCCCTGGAAAGCAGCCAGCGCGCGCAGGGTGCCCGCCGCCAGCCCGTTGTCCGCGCCGGTGTCCAGAGGCAGCAGCAGCCGCGCAGCCCACAGCGAATCCCGTCCGAACAGCGTGAAGTACCAGGGCGCCCCGGCGGCGATGAACGGGGCGTCCGGCAGCTGGCGGGTGGCCATGCGGAGCCCGGCCACGTCATCGAGGGAGTTATCCAGGAGCAGGCCCAGGGCCCCGGCCGGTCCGGTCCGCGGCGGCCTGGCCGCGGGCGGGCGGGCAGCCACCACGGCGTCGTCGTCATCGGTGAGGACGGCCTGCCATTCGGCCTCGAACGGCCGGCCCCGGCCCAGGGTTCCGCGCCAGGCGAGGTGGCCTTCCGGGGTGACGGCGCCGGGGGCCGCGACCGCCAGGGTCTTGCCACCCTCCTGCCAGCGCAGCGTGGACCCATCGGCAGAGACCGGCGCGGACGGGTCACGGAAGCGGCTGAGGCGGATCTGGGCCATGTCGGTGAAGTCGGCCGCGAGGGCTACGTCGATTTCGACGTCGAGGGAATCCAGCGAGGTGCGCAGCTGCAGGGTGTGCCGCACCACGCCCGGCGTCACTGTCCAGGTCTGGAGGAGCTCGACGGCGGGATCCTCCGTGGGTCCCGGGATGCCCCGGACCAGGCCCCGGACGCGCAGGACGCCGCCGGGCTCGGCCTCGACGGTGGCCGGTTCGGGTTCCAGTCCGTTGACGCGCACGAGCGCCCGGCAGAGCATCCGGGTGTCGCCGTGGAGCAGCCCGGTGAACCCGGCCGGATCAGCGGAGTCACCGGCTCCGGGCGGTTTGACCTCGCCGGCCAAGCGGCCGTCAGGATCGAGCCACAGCTGGGTGGGGGCGGCAACGGAGCAGAGTTGGCGGTGCAGGCCGGGCTGAACAGTCATCCGCCTACCCTATGCCGGGCACTGGGCGGTCTCAATGCGCCACAGCCCGCTGCCGACCGCCTAGGAGGTCATGGCGTCGGCCGCCGGCCGCCGGCTGCCGGGCTGCCGGGCTGTGGACTGCGGCCGCGTCGAAACGCGTGCGTAGCCGATTAGCTTCGTCGTGTGTCCGACCTACGGGACGCTTCCATCGGGTTCATCAGAACCATCTTGGCGGTCGCTCTTCGTCACGTTGCCATGGTGGCCAAAGATGATTTGCCGAACATCAGAGAGAACTTTTCGCTTCCGCTCGATCGCTTATTCTTAGCGTGGTGGCCCGACTAAGTGGGGGAACGAACGGGGAGGGAAGTTCTAATCATGGAAAATAACAGTTCTACGTGGGTCCGGTTTTGGAACCGGGGGACGTGGTGGAAAGCGCTCCTGATCGTCGCCGTGTATTGGGGCGTGTACGAACTGATCGGGCTGGGAATAGGTGCACTGGTTGGGGGCTCCATCGACCTGGGAAGCCCCCTGAGCGATCCGCTCAGCGCATTCCTAGGTTTAGCACTCCCTATCTTGCTCTCGGGAATACTCCTCTTTCTCTTCGCTCGCTCCCTCGGCTGGGTCAAGGAAATCTTCGGTCCCCAACCCGTCCGCGGGAAGGCCTGGATGCGGGTCGCAGTCCTCCTCGTCGTCGTCCCAATCTTCCTACGGCTGATGGCAACCAACTGGTCCGCCTACTCCATCGGGCTTGTTCTGGTTATGGCGTTCTTCGGATTGTGCGTGGGGTTCACTGAAGAACTCGCCACGCGAGGAATAGTAGTGAACATGCTCCGAAACGGCGGCTATGGCGAACGACTGGTTTTTGTCTTGTCATCCCTGTATTTCGCGCTGCTGCACAGCGGAAACCTCCTCACCGGAATGGCCCCCCTGGTTGTTGCCGTTACCGTCGTCTACACCTTTGGATTCGGTGCCATGATGTACCTCTCCATGCGCGCGACGGGCCGGATCACGTGGGCCATCCTGCTGCATGCCGCCACAGACCCCACAACGTTCCTCGCCACCGGTGGGATCGACGCCACCTCAGCCACAGCTGGGGCGGAAGAACTGATATCACTCGCGGGGCTCTTCAACTGGGCCTATATACTCCTGGCGCTCCTTGCCATCTTCCTCGTCAAGGGCCGCGCCAACCGGACACACGACATCCCCCCAGTCCCCGCCGTGGCCTGACCTGAGGGGCCAGCTCAACAACTCGCTCGGTGTCGCACTAGCGCCCGCAAGCCGATCCCCAAACTGGACGGAAATGCTCCAAGACTGCGGTCGTGCAAGAATCGCGGCATGGATGAGCATGACCGGCAGATGAGGGAACAGCAGTTGATGATCGTCGAGGCTCTGGTGCAGGCGATGGATCGGCGGGACGAGGTCTTCCAGGTGATTGAGGATTCAGAGGACTTGGACGAAGCAATCCGTCGCGTGGGTCAACTGTTGGGCGTGGGAGAAGTGCCCAGCCGGGCAGTCCTCGACATGCAGGCCAGAAGATTCACCCGAGACCAGCGTCAGGCCATCGCTTCCCATGCAGAAGAACTTAGATCAAGGTTGCCCGATGGACACTGAACCGCGCCTGACGGCGGCATCGGTGGTCGCATGGGTTCTGACTGGCGCTCAGCCTGGCCAATACGAGATCGCTCCTGAGGACTCTCAGAAGCGGTCTCGTTCCGAGGCCACGCCAGATCGTGGACCAGGTCGGCTAACTAGTGGACGATTCTCATCTCGTGCGAGGTCTGATTGAGTCGCCGTCCGCCGTCGGGAACGACCGTCACAATGTCCTCGATCCGTACGCCGAACCTGCCCGGCAGGTAGATTCCGGGTTCGATCGAGAAGCACATGCCGGGGTGGAGGATCTGGGTTTCGCCCTCGACCATGTACGGCGGCTCGTGAGTCGTCAGCCCGATTCCGTGCCCGACGCGGTGAATGAAGTAGTCGCCGTAGCCGGCTTCAGTGATCACCGCCCGGGACACGCGATCGATCTCCTGGCACTCGACGCCTGGACGCACGGCCTCGAACCCGGCCTGCTGCGCGAGTCTGACGATGTCGTGAACCTCGCGCTCCTCGGCGGTGGGCTCGCCGACGTGCACGGTCCGCGTCGTGTCTGATCCGTAGCCGTGTTTGAGGCCGCCGAAGTCGAGCACCACCATGTCCCCGTCCTCGATGATCCGCGGGCCGATCTCGTGGTGAGGGTTGGCCCCATTCGGACCCGAACCGACGACGGTGAAGTCCACCTGCGAATGACCGAACTGGCGAAGCAGGTCGGCGAGATCAGAACCGACGTCGGTCTCGCTGCGCCCAGCGAACCGCACGGTGACGATCTCCTCATACGCCTGGTCTGCGGCCGCGCCGGCCGCCGCCAGCCGCTCGATCTCGTCGTCATCCTTGATCGCCCGAAGCATCGGCAGGGCGGTCGTCATCGAGACGTAGGACGACTTGGGCAGTCGATCCTGCAGGCCGAGGAGGTGCATGGCCCAGGCCGAGTCAGAGACGGCATAACGTCCGGTGCCGGCCATCAGCGTCGCAGATTCCGTGTAGGGGTCGCTCCCGTCGGTCCAGTCGGTGATCCGCAGATTCGAGGCGCCGGCGGCCGCTTCCGCGTCGGGCCTCTCGAGCCTCGGAACGATCATGGCGGGCTCGGCGTCGACGGGAATCACGAGCATGGTGATGCGTTCAGTGATGGCCACGGGTGCATAACCGGTGAGGTACAGCAGGTCCGGTCCGGGAGTGACCAGGATGCCGTCGAGCCCGGCATCCTGGGCGGCGTGGGCTGCTCGCCGCAACCGTTCGGCGAAGTCATCGGCGGTGAACGGAGCCGGCCCGGAAAGGCCGCGGTGATCACTCATGGTTCGCATTCTCGTGCGCGGGGCATCACCGGTCAACCCATCGCCTGGACAGCCGATGCAGTAACTCTGGAATCACCCGTCGCGGGTGAGACTTCGGGGCAGAGAGGCTTCAGGACGCCGAATCTCGCCGTTACGGCTGCTCATCCATCGGAAAGGCGACGGCCTCGCCCACGACGCGAAGCCGCAGCTCCGTGCCGGGGCGGGCGATCGAGGCGTTCCAGTGCCGGATGGTGATGATTTCCCCGCCGCCGGGGTAGCGGTGGTCCGGGATGGCGCCGGCGGCAAGGACCGGCGGGACGGGGAGTTGGAGCCGCACCGTGGTTTCGGGGCCGAAGTAGTCCGTGTCCACCACCGTGCCGCGGATGGGGCCGTCCTCCGAAATGCGGATCTGCTCGGGCCGCAGCATCAGCTGGACCCGGCCCTGGGCCGGCGGGCGGCGCACGGGGATCCCGCCGAGCGAACACGTGGCCAGGGAGCCTTCCATCCAGGCATCCAGGATCACGGCGTCGCCCAGGAACTCGGCGGTGGCGCGGTCAGCCGGGCGCGTGTAGACGACAAACGGGTTGCCGATCTGGGCCAGCTTGCCGCCGCGCATCACGGCCACCTGGTCGGCGAAGGACAGCGCCTCGGCCTGGTCATGCGTGACGAGGATCGTGGTGACGCCGGCGTCCTTCAGCACCTGGGCCACGGCGCGGCGGGTGGCCACCCGCAGGCCGGCGTCCAGGGCGGAGAAGGGCTCGTCCAGCAGCATGAGCGCGGGCTTGCGGGCCAGCGCCCGGGCAAGGGCAACCCGCTGCTGCTGGCCGCCGGAGAGCTGGTGCGGGCGGCGCTTGGCCATGGCCGGGTCCAGTGAGACCATTTCCAGCAGCTCGCCCACCCGCGCCTTGACGCCGCGGCGGCCGCCGGGAAGCTGGGCGGCGTCCAGGCCGAAGGAGATGTTCTGCCCAACCGTCAGGTGCGGGAACAGGGCGCCGTCCTGGGCGACGTAGCCGACGTGCCGCTTGTGTGCGGGGACCCAGGCGTTCTCCCCGGCCACCTTGCTTCCGTTGAGCGAGATGCTGCCGGTGTCCGGGTGCTCGAAGCCGGCAATCAGGCGAAGGAGCGTGGTCTTGCCGGAGCCGGAGGGTCCCACGATCGCCGTCGTTCCGCCCTTGGCGACGGAGAGGTTGACGCCCTTGAGGACGGCCTGGGGCCCAAAGTTCTTGGTGACGGCGTCGATTTCCAGGTGGCTGTTGGTGCTGGTGGCCACGGAAGCCGCGACCCGCGGCTCGGGGAGGCGCGAGGGGGCCTCACGCGACGGGTAGACATCGGTCACTGTCCGGCTACTTTCTTGGACTGCTGGAAGAGGAGATAGGTCATGGGCGCCGAGATCAGGATCATCAGCAGCGCATAGGGGGCGGCGCCAGCGTAGTCGATCTCGCTGCTCTTGCTCCAGAACTCGGTGGCGAGGGTGCGGGTCCCGTTGGGCGAGAGCAGGAGGGTGGCGGTGAGCTCGTTGACAATCCCCAGGAACACCAGGGCCGCGCCGCCAGCCGCGGCGGGGGCCGTGAGCCGCAGCGTCACGCGCAGGAAGGCCAGCAGCGGCGGCTTGCCGAGCACCTGGGCGGCCTCGTCGAGTTCCTTCGGTGCCTGGGACAGCCCCGAGCGGATGTTCACGAGGGCCCGGGGGAGGAACAGCAGCACGTAGGCCGCGATGAGCAGCGCTGAGGTCTGGTACATGCTGGGCACCATCCGGATGCTCACGGTCACGAAGGCCAGGCCCACCACGATCCCGGGCATGGAGCTGGTGATGTAGTTGGACAGCTCCAGGGACTTGCTGAACCAGCCGGGGCGCCGCACGGCCAGGTAAGCCATGGGGAACGCGACCACGGTGGTGGCGACGGCCGCCGCGAGGCCGTAGGCCAAGGTCTGCAGGAGCGCCGGCATGAATTCTTCGGCAGCCCAGATTTCCGGGCCGCCGGCGACGATCCAGCGCAGCACGAACGTCAGCGGCAGCCCGAACGCAAGCCCGGTGAGGGCGATCAGGGACAGCTGGGCGGGGAGCTGGTAGGCGTGCAGGGGCAGGCGCAAGGCGCGTGCCTGGGCCCCGGAGCCGATCCTGGCGTACCGGGCGCTGCCGCGGCTGCGGACCTCCACGAGCAGCAGGATCAGGCAGAGGAACACCAGCACGCTGGCCAGCATGTTCCCGGCGGTGCCGTTGAACGTGGACTGGTACTGGACCATGATCGCGGTGGTGAAGGTGTCGAAGCGGATCATCGCGAAGGCCCCGTATTCGGCCAGCAGGTGCAGCGCGACCAGCAGCCCGCCGCCGGTCATGGCGATGCGCAGCTGCGGGAGCACCACACGGAAGAACGCGCGCCAGGCGCCGAGGCCGAGGGAGGCGGCGGACTGTTCGATCGCCGGGTCCAGGCGGCTGAGCGTCGCGGCGGCCGGGATGTACACGAGCGGGAAATAGGACAGGGTGGCGATCAGGACCCCGGACCACAGCCCGCCAAGGGACGGCACCGCGGAAACCCACGCGTAGCTGTTGACGAAGGCGGGGATGGCCAGCGGGGCGGCGAGCAGCACGGCCCACCACTTGCGGCCCACAAGGCTGGTGCGTTCGACGAGCCACGCGCCGCCGACGCCCAGGACGAGGCACAGCGGCACCGTCACCACGGTCAGCAGCACCGTGTTGAGCAGGAGTTCGCCCACGCGCGGGCGGAAGATCAGGGCCATTGCGGTGTCCCAGCCGGTGGAGGCTGTCATGAAGACCACGTAGGCCAGGGGCACCAGGGAAAACAGGGCGATGAGGACCGCGATGATGGACACGACAGAGACGCCGAAAGGCGGGCGGGGGCGTTTACCCCTGCCCGCCGTCGTCGTGTCAGTCGTCAAATCCCCAGAGGGACCGGGGACCGCCAGCTTGTTAGTCACTGCGGCTACAGCAGTCCTGCCTGGGTCATCAGCTCGGTGACCTTGGCGGAATTGAGTTTGGCGGGATCCACGGTGGGGGCCTGCAACTCCTTGAGCGGAACCAGCTTGTCGTTGGACGGGACGTCCGAGCCGACAGCGTATTCGAAGGAGGTGCCCTTCTGGAGCACTTCCTGGCCCTTCTTGCCGGTGATGAACTTCAGGAAGGACTGGGCCGCTGCGGCGTTCTTGGAAGACTTCAGCACGCCGCCGCCGGAGATGGAGACGAAGGCGCCCGGGTCCTGGTTCTTGAAGTAGAACGGCGTGACGTTCTTGGAGTTCTCGCCGGTCTTGGCCTGGTCGCCGTAGTAGTAATAGTGGTAGATCAGGGCGGCGTCGACTTCACCGGCGTTGACGGCCTTCATGGCCGTGCTGTTGCCCTTGTACGGCTTGGAGTTTTCCTTCATGCCCTTGAGCCAGGCCTCAGTGGCGGCTTCGCCCTTGAGTTCCAGCAGGGCCGAGACGATCGCCTGGAAGTCGGCGCCCGACGGCGAGGCAGCCCACTTTCCCTTCCACTCGGGGTTGGCCAGGTCCAGCATGGACTTGGGCAGCTTGTCGGCGCTGATCTTGTTCTTGTCGTAGACCAGCACGGTGGAGCGGGCCGCGATGCCGGTCCACTTGTTGGTGGAGGGGCGGAATTCGGCGGGGACCTGGTCCACGGTGGCCTTGTCCACATCCGCGAAGAGGCCGGCGTTTTCCACCTGGGCCATGGCGGGGGAGTTCTCGGTGAGGAAGACGTCCGCCGGTGAGGCCTGGCCTTCCTGCACGATCTGGTTGGACATCTCGGTGTCGTCGCCCTGGCGCACGGTCACCTTGATGCCGGTCTCGGCGGTGAAGGCGTCGATCCACTCTTTGGTCAGGGATTCGTGCTGGGCGTTATAGACCGTGATCTCGCCGGCGGCGGAGCCGTTGGCGGCAGCGCTGCTGCCGGCCGTGGAGGAGGAACCGGAGCCGCAGGCGGCCAGGCCCAGGGCGGCAGTGGCGGCCAGGGCGATGCCCGCCAGCGCGTTGGTGCGGATCTTCATGGGGCTACTTTCTACAAGGAAGTCGTCGTAGTGCCCTGCCCCCCGTGAGCGGGGAAGTTAGGGCATGCTCACTAAGAAAGACTGTAGGTTAGCCAAACCTAAGCGACCAACCTGAGGCTGGTTTAAGTGATGAGGATCACATCAATTACGATACTATTGCGTGACGTAATTGTCGCCGGGTTATCGGGCGGGCGCCTGCGCGATCGAGGCGGCCGCCTCCAGCACCATCCAGGCCTGCAGCTGCGTGGAGAGCTCGACGGCGGCGCCTTCCGGGTAGCTGCGGCGTGCCGGCGCGTCGGTGCGGTCGGAGAAGACCAGATGGCTGCCGCGGCGCGCGAGGCGGTCGTTCGGAGGGAGGATCCGGCGGCCCTCCCAGAGGGCCTCCGCCGTATCGTTCACGAGTGCCGCCGCCGTGGCCCGGGTTTCGGCTGGGAGGCGTTCGTCGACGGCGGCGAGGGCCAGGTAGCGGACGAGGATCCCCGTGAAGAGCCCGCCGTCGCCCGTTCCCTCGCAGCGCAGCACCGCGGCGGTGCGGCCCAGCAGCGGGGCCGGCTGCGTGAGGTTGGCCGCCACGGCGTCCACCAGTGCGGCCGCACGCCCGAGGTTGGGCTCGCCCCCGAGTTCCAGCAGGGCGCCGAGGACGGGCCCCTGGTTGTAGGTGTAGATGGTCTCTTCCAGCACCGCCTCGCCCGTTCCCGAAATCCGGAGGCCGTCGCGGTACAGGCCCTGTCCGGGCTCGTAGAGCCTGGCGTCCAGCCAGTCCAGCAGGGACTGCGCCTTGGTCCGGTTGCCGGTCCGCGCGTAGTAGAGGGCCACGGGTGCGGTGGCGGGGGTGTTCTTGAAGTCGCGCTTCGTGCTCCAGAATGTACCGCCGCCGAGGTCGTCCGTGGAAGCGGAGTCGAACTGCAGGGTCAGGCTTTGCAGGACCTTGGCGTTGCGCTCCCGGCCGGTGTGTTTGCGGGTGTCCTCGGCGAGCTTGTCCAGCCGGAGCGTGGCAAGGGCCAGCCAGGCCATGTCGTCGTAGTAGTTGTTGACCACCGTGAGGAAATTGCGCAGCCGGATGCCTGTGACGAGCCGGGAGGCGAGCCGGCCGGCGCTGGGCCGGTTCTCGCCGTCGAACTTGGCGCCCGGATGCCCGGGGGACCCCAGTTCCCGGCGGCCGGCGTCCACGAGGCAGTCCAGGTAGTGTGCCTGCCACCAGTAGTGCCAGGGCCGGGACAGGTTCTTCAGCCGGCCCGAGGGCCGGAGGATCGCGGCGATGTGGGTGCCGGGGAGGAAAAAGAGCCGCTGCCCGAAGAGTCTGGTCACTGAGCGGGCGGCCTCGTCCGCACGGAAGGACCAGTTGGGGGCGGAGGCGTCGGCTCGGGTCATGGCTCAAGCGTAATCGCGGGAGCCCGTCCGGCCCGCGACTGTGACTGCGCCCTCGGCGTGTGCGGCCCAAAGGTGCGCATTGGCCGCATTCCAGTTAACATTCACTAACTAATGTTCCCCGCGGGCCGCCTCTGCGGGCGCCGCCCGCGTCGAGGCTTCGCCGCCGGGGTTCGGTTCCACATCAAGGAGGATGGATGGACATCAAGGGTACTGTCGCGCTGATCACGGGCGGGGCCTCCGGTCTCGGAGCGGCCACGGCCAGGCGCCTGTTCGACGCCGGCGCGTCGGTGGTCCTCGTGGACCTGCCGGGTTCCGCCGGGGACGCCTTTGCCGACGAACTGACCGCATCCGCCGCTGCCGGCGCTGGAGAAGCTGCTGCCGGAGGCGGCCGCAGGGCCGTCTTTGTCCCGGCCGACGTCACGGACGAGGCGCAGGTGCAGGCCGCCGTCGACGCCGCCTCAGCATTGGGCCCGCTGCGCATCGTGGTCAACTGCGCGGGGATCGCCACCCCCGGCAAGGTCCTGGGCCGCGGCGGCGTCCTCCCGCTGGAGGCCTTCAACCGCGTCATCCAGATCAACCTCGTGGGCACCTTCAACGTGATCCGCCTCGCCGCGGCCGCCATGGCAGCCACCGAGCCCGCCGCCACGGAACTCGGCGGCCCCGAACGTGGCGTCATCATCAACACCGCCTCCGTTGCCGCGTTCGACGGGCAGATCGGCCAGCCCGCCTACGCCGCCTCCAAGGGTGCCGTCGCCGCCATGACGCTGCCGATTGCCCGCGAACTCGCGCGCTCGCTGATCCGGGTGGTCACCATCGCGCCGGGCATCTTCGAGACTCCCATGATGGCCGGCCTGCCCCAGGAGGCGCAGGACTCCCTGGGCCAGCAGGTGCCGCACCCGTCGCGGCTGGGCCGGCCGGCCGAATACGCGAACCTCGCCGCGCACATTGTGGAGAACGCCATGCTCAACGGCGAGACAATCCGCCTCGACGGTGCCATCCGCATGGGCCCGAAATGACCGGGTCTGAGATGGCCGCTGCCGAAGTGACCGCGGCAGGGCCGGCCGCCACGGCGGCCCTGGCCGCACCGACAGTGGCCGCACCGTCTGTGGCGGGGCTGCCCACGGCGGACTTCTTCGACTACGAAGCCCTGCTCAGCACGGCGGAGCGGGCCAAGCTGGCACAGCTGCGCGAGTTCCTGGCCGCCGAGGTTGCCCCGTTCGCCACGGACTGGTGGAACAAGGCCGAATTCCCGGCCCACATCCTGCCCAAGCTGGCCGCCTTGGAGCTCAGTGCCCCGGCCCAGCGCGGCTACAGCAACCTGTTCGCCGGGATCGTCATCGCCGAGATGACCCGGGTGGACACCTCGCTCGCCACCTTCTTCCTGGTCCACCATGACCTCTTCGTGGAGTCTCTCTACGGCTTCGGCTCCGAGGAGCAGAAGGCGCGCCTGCTTGAGGACGCGGCAAGCCTGCGCACCACCGGTGCCTTTGCCCTCACCGAACCGGACCACGGCTCGGACGTTGCCGGTGGCATGGAAACCCGGGCCCGCCGGGTCCCCGGCGGCGCGGCCGGCGGCGGCGACATCTGGGTGCTCAACGGCGCCAAGCGCTGGATCGGCAACGGCACGTTTTGCGACTACATGCTGGTCTGGGCCCGGGACGAGGCCGACGGCGGCATCCGCGGCTTCATCGTCGACGCCACCTTGCCGGGCGTGAGCCGGAGCCGGATCGAGAACAAGATTGCCCTGCGCACGGTGCAGAACGCGGACATCGTCTTCACCGACGTCCGGGTGGCCGAAACGGACCGCTTCGCCGGGATCAGCAGCTTCGAGGACACCAACGAGCTCCTGCGCGGTTCCCGGATCATGGTGGCCTGGCAAGGTGTGGGGCAGCAGCTCGCGGCGTTCGACGTCGCCCGGCAGTACGCCGTCGAACGCCAGCAGTTCGGCCGCCCGCTGGCAAAGTTCCAGCTGGTCCAGCAGCAGCTGGTCACCATGCTCGGCAACGCCGTGGCCAGCATGGGCATGATGGTCCGGATCGCCCAGCTGCAGGACGCCGGCGCCGCGGACATGCCGCAGGTGGCCCTCGCCAAGTCCTATGTCAGCGCCCGGATGCGCGAAACCGTCGCGATGGGCCGGTCCCTGCTGGGCGGCAACGGGATCGTCACCGACTACCGGATGGCCAAGATCTTCTCCGACGCCGAGGCGATCTACACCTACGAGGGCTCGTTCGAGATCAACACCCTGATCACGGGCCGCGCCGTCACCGGGGTGTCCGCGATCGTCTAGAAGACGGCTTTGACCGTTTAGACCGTTTAGACCCGTTTAGAAGAGGCCGGGTTCCTTCTCGCCGGCCTCAATCTTCACATCAAGGCTGTTGTTCCGCACCGGCATGGGGCAGGTGCCGTACGGGGTGAAGGCGCTGGGGTAGTTGATGGCCCGGTTGAAGTCCAGGACGACGGTATTGTCCGGGCGGGGTTTCGCGGTGGACACCTTCCGCCACTCGTCCGTACTTTCCCCATTGGTCTCGTCGTGGAACGTCACCGTCAGGGCACCGAGCTTCTCCTCCTCGGCCTGCAGGTGGATCTCGTGGTCCGCGCCGGGAAGCCGGAAGACCAGCTCGCCGACCGAGCGGTGGACCCCGTCCACGAGCGGGTTGGCCGTGCCGATCGGGACATCCACAGGCTCGGGGTAGGGCACGAACCGGGCCTCGATGACCAGGTCCGGGCGGAAGCCGAAGGTGGGCACGCCATCGAACTCCGTGAACACCGGCGACTGGGAGTCGCGGGTGCGGATGGCGTACTTGTCCGCCCGCATGGCGAGCTCCACCACCACCTGGCGGCCGTCGTCGCCGCCGTACCGGACCCACATCAGTGATTCCTCGTCGGCGAGCACGGCGCTGATGGTCCCGTCCACGGGTTCGCCGGTTTCGACGAGGGTCAGGCCGTCGGACGCGGCGGCCGTGAGGAACGCCGCGGTGCCGTCCGTGGACCAGAGGCCGGGGGCGAGCTCGACGGCGGCCGGCTCGCCTTCCAGCCACTGGAAGGAGGTCAGCGTGAGCCAGCCGTGCTCGCTGGCGAGGGCCGTGTTGCGGCTGTTCCGGAAGCGTTGCCAGCGGGCCAGCTGCGGGTTCTGCACTGCATCAGGCGTGGGCTTCGAGCCAGTCCCGGGTTCAGGGGCGGTCATGGGCACCTCCAAGGGGTTTCAGCTGGTGGCGGGTGGGGTGTTGAGGCTGGCCGCAACGAGCTGGGCGGCAGTAGTTCCGGCTGCGGCGGCCGCGGCCGGGTCGCCGTCGAGCACCCCGCTTGCCAGGCCGCCGTCGAGTACCAGTGTCAGGCTGCGGGCGAGCTGGTCCGGGTCCCGGGCGCCCGCGCGCGCGGCGAGGTCCCGGATCCAGGCGCGGATCTGCCGCTTGTGGGCCACGGTCCGGTCGTGGACCCGGGTGCCGGCGGCCGACTCGGCGGCCGCATTGATGAAGGCGCAGCCGCGGTAGCCGTCGCGCCGGCAGGCGGCTGTCAGGGCATCGAACAGGCCCACGAGCTGCGCGGCCGGGTCCTCGCCGGCGGCCTCGGCGGCGGCGTGCAGCTGCCCGGTCCAGACGCTGTCCACCTTCTCCAGGTAGGCCAGCATGAGGTCGTCCTTGGCCGGAAAGTACTTATAGAACGTGGCTTTCGCGACGCCGGACTCGGCGATGATGGTGTCGATGCCGGCGGCCCGGAAACCCTGCGCGTAGAAGAGCCGGAAGGCAGTCGCCAGGATCTTCTCCCTGGCATGCCCGGCGGGGGTGCGGGCAGCCGGGGCGGCAGTGGCTGCTGGCGAGGTCATGGCTCAATCGTACACAGACAAGTCTGTCTACGCCGCAATGTCATTCGCGTTGTACCTCGTCAATGACGTCCCGCCGGCCCGCCCCCGCCTGATCCGGCGGCTACGGGCGGGCGGCCAGACCCCGCACGAGCAGCCGCCAGACCTCGCGCAGCTCGGCCCCGATGGCGGGGTCCGACCATTCCGAAGCGTGCAGCGGGTGGTGGAACCGCGCCGTGGCGTGCAGGACGGCGCGGCCGGCCGGCACCGGATCCGGGACGGCGAATTCGCCGCTGCTGACGCCGTCGGCAATGATCTCGGTGAGCGCTGCGGCCAGGTGGTCAACGTGGGCCGCCACCACTTCCCGCGCCTCGGCGGTCAGCTGGCCGAACGTGGCAAACAGCTCCGGATCGTTCAGCGCCATGCCCTGCTTGATGGCCGCGAGGCGTTCGAGCCAGCGGAGCAGGCGTTCCGCGGCAGGGCCGTCCGTATCGCGGGCGGGATCCAGCGGCTCCGCGAGGCGGTCCAGCCAGCGCCGGGCTACCGCGTCCCGCAGCGCCACCTTTGTGGGGAAGTGCCGGTACACGCTGCCGTGGCTGACGCCCAGGGCCTTCGCGACGTCAACCACCGTGGCCTTGGCCGGCCCAAAGCGCCGCAGCACGTCTTCCGCGGCGTCGAGGATGCGCTCTTCCGTCAGGACGACGGCGGCAGGGGTCACCGGCGTTCGCTGTCGAGCATGGCCATCTGGCCTGCGTCGTAGCGGGTGCCCGCGGCGGCGTCGGCCGGGACGGCGGCCTCGATCTCCGCGAGGTCCGCGCCGGAGAGGACCAGTTCGGCTGCTCCCAGCGATTCGGTGAGCCGCTCGCGGCGGCGCGCGCCGACGAGGGGCACGATGTCCTCGCCGCGGGAGAGGACCCAGGCGATGGCGAGCTGGGCGACGGTCGCGCCCTTGCGGTCCGCGATTTCGCGGAGCCGTTCGACGAGCTCGAGGTTCCGCTGCAGGTTCTCGCCGGAGAACCGGGGCAGGTGGGCCCGGAAGTCGCGCCGGTTCCCAGTTCCGGCGGCCGGCCAGTGGCCGGAAACCAGGCCGCGGGACAGCACGCCGTATGCCGTGATGCCGATGCCCAGCTCCCGGGCCACCGGCAGGATGTCCTGCTCGATGCCACGGGAGAGGAGGGAGTACTCGATCTGGAGGTCCGAGACCGGGTGGACGGCGTTGGCGCGGCGCAGGGTGTCGGCGCCGACCTCCGAGAGGCCGATGTGGCGGATCAGGCCCTGCTGCACGAGCTCGGCCAGTGCTCCCACGGTCTCTTCCACCGGAACGGACGGATCCAGGCGGGCCGGCCGGTAGATGTCCACGTAGTCGGTGCCGAGGCGCCGGAGGGTGTAGGCCAGGAAGTTCTTGATGGCCACCGGACGGGTGTCCACGCCGTTCCATCCGCCCCGGGCATCGCGCAGGACGCCGAACTTCACGCTGATCTGGGCGCTCTCGCGCCGACGGCCGCGGATCGCCTCGCGCAGCAGCATTTCGTTGTGGCCCATGCCGTAGAAGTCGCCGGTGTCCAGCAGGGTCACGCCGGCGTCGAGGGCGGCCTGGATCGTGGCGACGCTCTCGGCGTCGTCGGCGGGGCCGTAAAGATCGGACATTCCCATCAGGCCGAGGCCGATGGCGGCGGTGCTGGGGCCGGTGGAGCCCAGGGTGCGGGGGGTGCCGAGAGTAGAAGTTGTCATGCGATGACCATACAACAATCAGCTGACAGATTTCAAACTTTGTCAGCTGAAACGGGGTGGACGGGGCGTCGGCATGCGCTTATTGCCGTAGACAGGTCTGTCTGATAGCGTCATGCCAACACATAGACGAACCTGTCTACTCCACGACTTCAGAATGAGGACGCCATGAAGATTGCAGTACTGGGAACCGGCATGGTGGGGCGCACGATTGCCGGCGCACTGGCAGGGCTGGGGCATGACGTCGTGATCGGCACCCGCGACCCGCAGGCGACGCTCGCCCGGACCGAGCCGGACATGATGGGCACCGCGCCGTTCGCCGAGTGGCACGCCGCAAACGCCGTGGTCGACGTCGCCGCCTTTGCTGACGCGGCATCCGGCGCCGAGCTGATCGTCAATGCCACCAACGGTGCCGGCTCGCTGGCCGCGCTGGCCGCAGCGGGGACCCCGAACCTCGCCGGCAAGATCATCATGGACATCGCCAACCCGCTGGACTTCTCGCAGGGCATGCCGCCGTCGCTGAACCCGGTGAACACGGACAGCCTCGGCGAAGAGATCCAGCGGTCCTTCCCGGAGGCCAAGGTGGTGAAGACGCTGAACACCATGACCGCGTCCGTGATGGTCGATCCGGCCCGGGTGGCCGGCGGTGACCACACGGTGTTCGTCTCCGGGGATGACGCCGGCGCCAAGGCGGCCGTGACGGAACTCCTCAAGGGCTTCGGCCACCGCGACGTGATCGATCTCGGCGACATCACGAGTGCCCGCGGGGCGGAAATGATCCTGCCGATCTGGCTGCGGATCTGGGGCGCGCTGGGAACCGGCGAGTTCAACTTCAAGATCGCGCGCTAACCCCCTCACCCGCCAAGCCCGCAGCAGGGGCCGTTCCGGGCGCTCAGAACGGCCCTGCTGCGAACTGGTTGGGGTCTCGGGGGAGGGACGTCGGGGCGGCGCGGCGGGGCCTGACACTATCTGAGACGGAATTCCAGCAGGGAGTGCCTGCGGGTAACATCCCATGGGAAGAAGTAATCGGGCTCACAGTATCCAGCGCAGTGTACGAGCCAAGTCGACCCCTCGAAAGATAGTTTCCATGGCTGACACTGCAATGCATTCTGACACCGATCTTGCCGCCGAACTCCGGGCTGATGTCCGCCGGGTCTCCACCCTCCTCGGCGAATCCCTGGTCCGCCAGCACGGCCCCGAGCTCCTGGACCTGGTGGAGCAGGTGCGCCTGCTGACCAAGGAATCCAAGGAAGCCGCCCGCGGCGGCGCCGACGCTACCGGGCCGTGGAGCTCGTACGACGTCGTCGCCCAGGTCCGCGAACTGCTCGGTTCCCTGCCGCTGGAGCAGGCCACCGACCTGGTCCGCGCCTTCGCGTTCTACTTCCACCTGGCCAACGCCGCCGAGCAGGTCCACCGGGTCCGCGGGCTGCGCACCCGGCAGGAGAAGGACGGCTGGCTCGCCAAAGCCGTGGAGGAGATCGCGGACCAGGCCGGCAACTCCGTGCTGCAGGAAGTCGTCAACGAACTCGACGTCCGCCCCATCTTCACCGCACACCCCACCGAGGCCTCCCGCCGCTCCGTGCTGGACAAAATCCGCCGGCTCTCGGACATCCTGTCCGAATCCACGGCGGACGGCACCTCCGCGCGCCGCCGCCAGGACCGCCACCTGTCCGAAGTGATCGACCAGATGTGGCAGACGGACGAGCTCCGCCAGGTCCGCCCCACCCCCGTGGACGAGGCCCGGAACGCCATCTATTACCTCACCGGCATCCTCAGCGACGCCATGCCGGAAATGCTCTCGGACCTCTCCGAGCTGCTTGCCGAGCACGGCGTCACGCTGCCGCCGCAGAAGGCCCCGATCCGCTTCGGCTCCTGGATCGGCGGGGACCGCGACGGCAACCCCAACGTCACGGCCGCCGTCACCCGCGAAATACTCCAGATCCAGAACCAGCACGCCGTGCGGATCAGCATCGGCCTGATCGACGGGCTCATCTCCATCCTGTCCAACTCGACCGCGCTGGCCGGGGCGGACCAGGAGCTCCTGGACTCGATCGACGTCGACCTGGGGAACCTGCCTGGCCTGGACCGCCGCGTCCTCGAGCTGAACGCTCAGGAGCCCTACCGGCTCAAACTCACCTGCATCAAGGCCAAGCTGATCAACACCGGCCGCCGGGTCGCGGCCGGATCCGCGCACGAGCCCGGCCGC
Organism: Arthrobacter sp. 05T45; assembly: GCF_056395875.1. Lineage (NCBI taxonomy): Bacteria > Bacillati > Actinomycetota > Actinomycetes > Micrococcales > Micrococcaceae > Arthrobacter > Arthrobacter sp. 05T45. The sequence goes on from NZ_JBFTKI010000027.1 coordinate 58,032, forward strand.
GACTACACCGCCACCGCGGAGCTCCTCGCCGAGCTCGGCCTGCTCGAACGGTCGCTGCGGAACCACCACGCGGCCCTCGCCGCCGACGGCGCCCTGTCCCGGGTCCGGCGCGCCATCGCCTCCTTCGGCCTGCACCTGGCCACCCTCGACATCCGCGAGCACGCAGACCACCACCACGACGCCGTCGGGCAGCTCATGGACCGCCTTGGCGGGCCCGGTGTCCGGTACGCGGAACTCAGCCGCGCCGAGCGGCTCGAGGTGCTGGGCTCCGAACTTGCGTCCCGGCGTCCGCTCTCCGGCCACCCGATCAAGCTCGACGGCGTCGCCGACGGCACATACGACGTCTTCCGGGAGATCCGGCGGGCCCTGCGCACCTACGGCCCCGACGTGATCGAGACCTACATCATCTCCATGACCCGCGGCGCGGACGACGTCCTGGCCGCGGCCGTGCTGGCCCGCGAGGCCGGCCTGGTCAGCCTGTTCGGCGAGGCGCCCTACGCCAAGATCGGCTTCGCGCCGCTGCTGGAGACAGTCGACGAACTCCGCGCCTCGGCCGAGATCGTGGACCGGCTGCTCTCCGATGCCTCCTACCGCGAACTCGTCCGGCTCCGCGGCGACGTGCAGGAAATCATGCTCGGCTACTCGGACTCCAACAAGGAATCCGGCGTCATGACGAGCCAGTGGGAAATCTACAAGACCCAGCGCAAGCTCCGCGACGTGGCCGCCAAGCACGGCGTCCGCGTGCGCCTTTTCCACGGCCGCGGCGGCTCGGTGGGCCGCGGCGGCGGGCCGACCTATGATGCCATCATGGCCCAGCCCAACGGCGTGCTCGAGGGCGAGATCAAGTTCACCGAGCAGGGCGAGGTCATCTCGGACAAGTACTCCCTGCCGGAGCTGGCCCGAGAAAACCTCGAACTCTCCCTGGCCGCGGTACTGCAGGGCTCGGCGCTGCACCGCACCCCGCGCACCTCGGAGGACCAGCGCGTGCGCTACGGCCACGTCATGGAAACCGTCTCCGACGCCGCGTTTGCGCGCTACCGCACGCTGATTGATGACCCGGATCTGCCCGCCTACTTCATGGCTTCCACCCCGGTGGAGCAGTTGGGTTCCCTCAACATCGGGTCGCGTCCGTCCAAGCGCCCCGACTCCGGCGCCGGGCTCGAAGGGCTCCGCGCCATCCCATGGGTGTTCGGCTGGACACAGTCGCGGCAGATCGTTCCGGGCTGGTTCGGCGTGGGCTCCGGCCTCAAAGCCGCGCGCGAGGCCGGTAACTCGGCCCAGCTCAAGGAGATGATCGAGGGCTGGCACTTCTTCCGCTCGGTGCTCTCCAATGTTGAGATGACCCTGGCGAAGACGGACATGGACATTGCCGGCTACTACGTCTCCACCCTGGTGCCGGCGGAACTGCACCACCTGTTCCGTGCCATCCGGGCCGAATATGATCTCACGGTCGAGGAGATCCAGAACCTCACCGGCGAGCACGTGATCCTCGATGCCCAGCCCACCCTGAAGCGCTCCCTCGAGATCCGGGACCAGTACCTCGACCCCATCAGCTACCTGCAGGTGGAACTGCTGCGCCGCGTCCGGGCCGAGGCCGCGGCGGGCATGACCGGGGCCGAGATCGACGAACGGCTCCAGCGGGCCATGCTGATCACGGTCAACGGAGTCGCTGCCGGGCTGCGCAACACCGGGTAGCCTGCACCTCGGCCCAGACGCTCCCTCAGATCCTGCGGTTCTTCCCCGGACGCTCCCTCTCCCGGTGAGGGAGCGTTGGGGTTTTGGGTGCGGAAGGTGAGGGAGCGTGGCGGCGCGGCTAGGGTTGTTCCATGCCGTCGTTCCAGACCAGACTGAAGATCACCGGGCTCAAGCCGGGCACCGCTCCTGAAGCGGTCATGGCCGCGGCCATCGAGGCGCTTGGGACGCGGCACCACGTCGAATCGCACCAGCTTGAGCTCGCCGGCGGCGTACCGCAGCTGAACCTGCGCTTCCTGGTCGAGGCCACCGCCTACAGCGCCGAAAACAGCCAGGCGCTGGAGTCGGCAGCCATGATGCGCGACGCCGTCGAACGCGTTGCGCTCACCGGCGCGCTGACCGTGCTGCGCCGCAGCCGCGGCCGCTGGGCGCCCGTCTAAAAGTCCAGTTCCTCGTCCGGGTCGACCACGGCGGACTCCACGGGGGAGGGGTTGCCCCGGCGCCGCGTCACGATCACGCCCACGACCGCTCCGACCAGCAGCCCGACGCCGACGCCGATCAAGGAGCTCGCCCAGAAGGGCAGCCCGGTGGCGGAGCCCATGAAATAGCCCAGTGCCACGGACCAGCTTGCCCAGAGCAGGCCGCCGAGGGCCGCGCAGAGGCTGAACCCACGGGTGGAGACGTTGGCGATGCCCGCCGCGGCCGTCGTGGCCAGCCGCCCGCCGGGGATGAAGCGGAGGCCGATAATCGCGCCGTAGGTGGAGGACCGGCCGGCTTTCGCGATCGCCGAATGCACCGCCGCGTGGAACCCCAGGCCCCATTTCCAGCGGTCGAGCACGTGGCTCAGCCGGCGCTTGAACAGCTGGAAGACGAGAAGGTCACCAAGCCATGAGGACGCGGCGGCGAGGAGCACGACGAGGAAGCCGTTGATGCGGCCCTCCGCTGACAGCGCGCCGCCGGTGATGACCAGCATTTCCGAGGGGACGGGCGGGAAAATCGCATCGCCGATCACGAAGGGGAAGATCCAGAAATAGATCGCGGCGCCCCAGCTGTCCGCATTTCCGAAGTCCATGGGCACAAGGTACCGCACTTCCAGCCGCTAGCGTGCCTCGCTGAGTTCCAGTCTGCTGCGGTATTCCACCGGGCTCCCGGAGATGGGGTCCACGAAGCGGATCCCACGGGCCAGGAGCTGCAGCGGCTTGGCGTAATTGTCCGGAGCCTTGTCCAGCAGTTCCGGGTAGAACGCATCGTTGACGATCCCGAGGCCCAGTGAGGCCATGTGCACGCGGAGCTGATGGGTCTTCCCGGAGTGCGGCTCCAGCCGGTACAGCGCGCGGCGGTGCGGGCCGCCGTCGACGTCGGGTGCGCCGCCGTCGGGTGCGCCGCCGTCGGGTGCGCCGGAAGCGTCAAACGTGCGCAGACGCTCGATCCGGGTTTCCGCGTTGGGTTCGCCGTCGACGACCTCGGCCAGCAGGTAGCTGCGGGACTTGGTCATCCGGTTCCGCACCACCACAGGGAAGTCCACCGGGGGATGGCCCGGAGCGGGCTCCGCGGCGGACACACACTCGTATTCCTTCTGGACCTGGCGCTTTTCGAAGAGCACCTGGTATTTGCCCCGGGTCTCGGGGTTCGTGGAGAGCAGCAGGATGCCGGCGGTCATGCGGTCCAGACGGTGCATGGGAATCAGGTCCGGGAGGCCGAGCTGGTTCCGGAGCCGGACCAAGGCCGATTCCTGGATGTACGTCCCGCCGGGGGTGGTGGGCAGGAAGTGCGGCTTGTCCACCACCAGCAGGTGATCGTCCTGGTGCAGGATGTTCAGCTCCACCGGGATCCGGGTCTCCGGCGGCAGGGTCCGGTAGTACCAGATGAACGTGTGGTCCTGCATCGGCGTGCTGCGGTCCAGGGCGATCCCTGCCTCGCCGACGATCTCGCCGGCGTCGAACCGGTCCTCGATGCCCTGCGGATCGATGTGCCCCCAGCGGTGCATCATGTAGTCCAGCGCGGTCTCCCAGGGCCCCTCGTCCGGCAGGCGCAGACGCGTCGCGTTGACGCCGTCGCGCACGGGAAGGGGGGATTGCATCACCCGACCATTCTACGGGCCCGGCCTCCCGCGCCCCTGCGCAGCCCTCACGACCCTGCCGGGACTCCGCCGCGACCGCCGCCGCGGCCCTGTACCCCGGCCCCGTACCGCAGCCCAGCCCCGCCCCGCCGCGGGCCCTTGCTCGAGTTCGCCGGACCCGTGCCAGGTCGCCGGAAACATACGGCGACCTCGGACGCTTCCGGCGAACTCGCGATGCCACCCCCGCCCTGCGCCCGTCACACCCCCGCCGTCCGGGTCCCTCGCCTTCCCGCAGTCACCGCCCGCCGTGCTCTCCCGCGA
>NZ_JBFTKI010000028.1:0-62034 GCF_056395875.1 Arthrobacter sp. 05T45
CCCATCCCGAACCCGGAAGCTAAGACCCACAGCGCCGATGGTACTGCACCCGGGAGGGTGTGGGAGAGTAGGTCACCGCCGGAACACCATTAACGGTCGAGGACCCCCACCACCAGGTGGGGGTCCTCCCGCATTTAACGACCCATACGGACCGGGACCGCGCAACACCTGCGGGAGCATCCCGCCACACCCCGCTAAACGTGAGGGAGCGTCACCGGACTTCCCGCCCAAGGTGGGGGAGCGTCACAGCCGCCGTCGACCACCCAACTGCCCGCCAGCCGGCGGCCGCCGACAGAAGTGCCCCGGGAGGTTGTGAGACTTCCCACCGCGGGCCCCCGTCGACCTGGTGCCGTTAGCCGGTGGCGGGTTGCTCGCCTAGAATTGGGGGAGATGTACGGACTTCGAAGCGCTTGATTTCGGGTTGCGTAGGAAACGAAACACGGAACAGAGCGGCTGCGATTGCGCCAGTGGTCAGCTCACAACAGGAGGATTCCAGCATGGCTGAGCACAATGATGGCAACCGCGGCGGCAAGGCCCACGGCAACTCGGGCGGACGCAGTTCCGGTGGAGCCCCGTTCCGCGGCACCAGCAACTCTGGCGGCGATCCCCGCGGATTCCGTTCCAGGGAAGACCGTGACCGTAAGCCGTATGGTGATCGTGCTCCGCGTGAGGGCGGGGATCAGCGCGGCTTCGGAAACAGCGAGCGTAAGCCGTACAGCGGCGGCGGTGAGCGTAAGCCTTATGGTGATCGTGCTCCGCGTGAGGGCGGGGGTCAGCGCAGCTTCGGTGGCGACAGCCGTCCGTCCTATGGTGACCGCAAGCCGTACAGCGGCGGTGGTGAGCGTAAGCCTTATGGTGATCGTGCTCCGCGTGAAGGTGGGGGACAGCGCAGCTTCGGTGGCGACAGCCGTCCGTCCTATGGTGACCGTAAGCCGTACAGCGGTGGTGGCGATCGTGACCGTAAGCCGTACGGTGATCGTGCTCCCCGTGAAGGTGGGGGACAGCGCAGCTTTGGTGGCGACAGCCGCCCGTCCTATGGTGATCGCAAGCCGTACGGCGGTGGTGGCGATCGGGACCGTAAGCCGTACGGTGACCGTGCCCCGCGTGAAGGCGGGGATCAGCGCAGCTTTGGTGGCGACAGCCGCCCGTCCTATGGTGATCGCAAGCCGTACGGCGGTGGTGGCGATCGGGACCGTAAGCCGTACGGTGACCGTGCCCCGCGTGACGGCGGCGGCCAGCGCAGCTTTGGTGGCGGTGGCGACCGTGACCGCAAGCCTTACGGCAGCGGCGAGAACCGCAAGCCCTTCGGCACCCGCGAGGATCGTCCCGCACGGGGCTTCGACCGTGGCGACTCAGGCCCGCGCCAGTACGGACGCGACCGCCCCGAGGACCGTCCGGTTCGCGTGCCCAATGCCCGCGACCTCCGCAGCGCCAACCGCCCGGACCGGGAGCGTTCACCCCAGATCGACGAGGACGTCACGGGCAAGGAGCTTGACCGCGCCACGCAGCACCAGATCAAGACCCTCGAAGGCACCAGCGCCGAATGGGTGGCCCGCCACCTCGTCATGGCCGGGCGGCTCCTGGACGAAGAACCCGAGCTTGCCTTCCAGCATGCCCTGGCGGCCAGCCGCCGTGGCGGACGCCTCGCGTCCGTCCGCGAAGCTGTCGGCCTGACGGCCTACGCAGCCGGCCACTATGGTGAAGCCCTCCGGGAATTCCGGACCTACCGCCGGATCAGTGGCTCCAACATGCACCTGCCGGTCATGGCCGACTGCGAACGCGGCCTTGGCCGCCCGGACCGTGCCCTGGACATGGCCCGGTCCGACGAAGCCAAGGATCTCGACGCCCCCGGCAAGGTGGAACTGGCCATCGTTGCAGCCGGGGCCCGCACCGACCTCGGGCAGCTCGACGCCGCGGTTTCCGAACTGGAAATCCCGCAGCTGGACATCAACCGCGCCTTTTCCTACAGCCCCCGGCTGTTCCGTGCCTATGCTGACGCGCTGACGGCAGCCGGCCGCGCTGCCGAAGCCGCCAAATGGCAACGCCAGGCCACCGTGGCCGAAAACGCGCTGGGCCTCGGGGCTGACGAGGAACCCGACATCATCGATCTCGGCTGGGACGAGGAAGAAGAAGCCCGCGAGGAGGAACGGCAGCGCCGCCTCCGGGCGCAGGAGCATGCCGACACGCACGCCGGAACCGAAGAGCGCGCACCGCGTGCCGCAGGTGCCGCTGCCGCGGCAGAAGCCACCGGCGCCGCAGCCGGAGTGGCCGGCTTGAACGCGGGCGATGAGCTCGCCAGCGACGACGGAGCCGACGACGCAGAAGCCGGCTACTTCGAGTCTGACGACGCCGAGTCCGACGTGGATTCAGTGGAATCCGACGTGCTCGACGAAGCTGATGACGAAGCCGACGGCGAAGCGATCGACGAGGCCGACCTGGAACTGAACGATGACGCGGACCAGGAACTCTCCGCTGACTCAGAGCCGGCGCAGCACGAAAGTGTGGAGGACTAATCGCATGACGGGAACCGCCCTGATCGCCACCTTTGATGCCCTGCTCTCCGATCTTGACGGCGTTGTCTATGCCGGCCCCAACGCCATTCCCGGGGCCGTCGAGTCGCTGCGCCGGCTGGCCGGGGTGGGCGTCGGGCTGGGCTACGTCACCAACAACGCATCCCGTTCCCCGGCACAGGTGGCCCAACACCTGCGCGATCTCGGCGCCCCCGCCGAGGACCACCAGGTGGTGAGTTCCTCGCAGGCAGCGGCAGCGCTGCTGGCGTCGATGCTGCCGGCCGGGGCACACGTGCTGATCACGGGCAGTGCCGCACTTGCCCGGGAAATTGAACTGGTTGGCCTGGTTCCCGTCCGCGGCGCGGAGGATGCCCCCGTCGCCGTCGTTCAGGGCTTTAGTCCGGAACTTGGCTGGAAGGACCTCGCCGACGCATCGTACGTCGTCGCCGGCGGCGCCCTGTGGGTGGCCACCAACACGGACTGGTCCATTCCCCAGGCGCGTGGAATTGCCCCCGGTAACGGGACGCTCGTGGCCGCAGTGGCAGCCGCGACCGGCAAGAGTCCGATCGTGGCCGGCAAACCCGAAGCCCCACTGTTCCACACTGCCGCCAAGCGGCTGGCGGCGGACCGGCCGTTGGTCGTCGGCGACCGCCTGGACACCGACATCCTGGGCGGCAACAACGCCGGTTTCGCCACCGTCGCCGTGCTGACCGGAGTGGACACGAGGGAATCGATCCTCGCGGCACGATCTGTGGAACGCCCCGATTTCCTCATCAATGATCTGACCGGCCTGTACGCGCCATACCCTGCCGTAGAGCACGACGCCGGGCGGTTCCGCAGCGGCACGGCCTCGGCGGTCGTGCGGGGGCAGTCGGTCCACATCAGCGGCGACCCCGCCGACCTCGATTCGTGGCGTGCCGCCTGTTCGGCCTGGTGGGCCGCAAACCCCGAGACGACCAGCGCGCTGGCTCCGGTCCTCGAGTGGTCCGATCACTAGGCTGGACACATGAGCGAGCTACACCAGGGACTGGACCAGGCCCCAGACGAACAGCCGGCTGAGGCGCCGACCCCTGCGGCCGATGTCGCCTGGCCCGAGCTGCCGTCGCAGCAGCTCCCGGCGGAGCTGTCCGGGCACGCCGCACCAGAACACGCGGCAGCAGTCCTGGATCCGGCCGTCAACGCTGTCCTGGACCGCCTCGGGGCCGTGCGGCAAATGCCTGTGTCCGGGCACGGCGAAGTCTATGCGGGCATGCATGATGCCCTGCTGGAGGCCCTGAACGAAGACGTCGCCGGCCACGCCGGCGTGGCGCGCCGTATCCATGCCGCGGGGAACGGGGGATCGTGAGCCGGCTTGACCAGGCACTCGTCAGCCGGGGGCTCGCCAGGTCCCGGACCCATGCCGCCCGGCTCATTGCCGAGGGCAAGGTGAGCTCCGGGGGCGAGGTCCTCGCCAAGGCGTCCCAGCAGGTCCCGGACGACGCCGCGCTGGACGTTACGGCCTCGGCCGAGGACGGCTACGTCAGCCGCGCCGGGCACAAGCTGGCCGGCGCGCTGGATGCCTTTCCCGCCGTCGACGTCGCAGGCAAACGGTGCCTCGACGCCGGCGCCTCCACCGGCGGGTTCACCGATGTGCTGCTTCGGCGCGGTGCGGCCCACGTGGTGGCCGTCGACGTGGGGCACGGCCAGCTGGTGCCGGAAATCCGGAATGACTCCAGGGTTTCCGTGCACGAAGGCCTCAACGTCCGCTACATGGCGGCCGCGGAAATAGGCGGACCGGCCGCCCTGACGGTGGCTGACCTGTCCTTCATCTCGCTGACGCTTGTGGTGGCGCCACTCGCGGCCTGCACCCTGCCCGGCGGCGACCTCGTCCTCATGGTCAAGCCACAGTTCGAGATCGGCAAGGACCGGCTGGGCCGGACCGGCGTGGTCACCTCGGAACGCGAACGCCGGCTCGCCGTGGGCAAGGTGGCTGCCGCCGCCGTGGACGCGGGCCTGGTCTTGTCAGGCCTCGCCCAGAGCCCGCTGCCGGGCCAGGACGGCAATGTCGAATACTTCCTGTGGATAAAACGCGCGATGTCGGAAGTCCCGCCTAAGATCGAGGAGCGGGACGCAGCTGTTGCTGCGTTGCTCGGAACAATCTGGCCGAACCACTAGTACCACCAGAAGGCGGAACCTGATGAGCAGGCGTGTCCTGATCCTGGCCCACACAGGGCGCGAGGAGTCCCTCAAGGCTGCCTGGGAAGCGTGTGCGCTGCTGCACGAATCCGGGCTGGTCCCCGTGCTGCAGGAGAACGAGCTCGGGGACATGGTCCGCTTCTTCGGCCGGCTCGACCACCCGGTCGAGGTCCTTCACGACCACGTGAAGCTGCCCGACGTGGAACTTGTCATGGTCCTCGGCGGAGACGGCACCATCCTCCGGGCTGCCGAACTGGTCCGCGAAGTCGACGTGCCGCTGCTTGGGGTGAACCTTGGCCACGTGGGGTTCCTGGCCGAGAGCGAACGGGCCGACCTCGCCCAGACCGTCGAGTGGATCGCCAGCCGTGACTACACGGTGGAAGAGCGCATGACGATCGACGTCCAGGTCTGGGTCCGCGGCCAGAAGATCTGGCACACCTGGGCCCTGAATGAGGCCGCGATCGAAAAAGGCAACCGGGAACGGATGCTGGAGGTGGTCACCGAAGTCGACGAACGCCCCCTGACCTCATTCGGCTGCGACGGCGTGGTCCTGGCCACGCCCACAGGCTCCACGGCCTACGCGTTTTCCGCCGGCGGTCCCGTGGTGTGGCCCGAGGTCGAGGCCCTCCTGATCGTGCCGATCAGCGCCCATGCCCTCTTCGCGAAGCCGCTCGTGGTTTCGCCGCGGTCCCGGCTCGCCGTCGAGATCCTGAACCGCACCGACGCCCAGGGCGTCCTCTGGTGCGACGGCCGCCGCTCGGTGGACCTGCCGCCCGGCGCGCGCGTCGAAGTGACCCGCTCCGCAACGCCCGTGCGTCTGGCCAGGACGCACCAGACCCCCTTCTCCGGCAGGCTCGTGCGCAAATTCCAGCTCCCCATCCAGGGCTGGCGCGGGCCCGTGCCCCAAACCCGGGCCATCCACACCGGCCCCCTCCCGATCATCCGCACGCCCCGTCCCATGCCGCCGCTTCCCTCGCCGCGCCACGCCGAACCCGGTGACGCGCCCGATCCCTCGCCAGATCCCACAACCGAGAAGTGAACCATGCTTGAAGAACTGCGTATCCGCGACCTCGGCGTCATCACCGACGCCACCCTGCCGCTGGGCCCGGGCCTCAGCGTGGTGACCGGTGAAACCGGTGCCGGCAAGACCATGGTGGTGACCGCCGTCGGGCTGCTCCTCGGTGCCAGGTCCGACGCCGGCGCCGTCCGCAGCGGCGCGAAGAGCGCCTCGGCGGAGGCTGTGCTGAAGCTCGACGCCGGCCACGCTGCCGTCGCGCGGTGCAGGGAAGCCGGGGCCGAGGTGGAGGAGTTCGACGGCGGTGTGGAACTGCTGCTGGCCCGCAGCGTCGGAGCCGACGGCCGCAGCCGGGCCTATCTGGGCGGACGCGCCGCGCCGGTGGGGGTGCTGGCCGAAATCGGCGAAACCCTCGTGGTGGTGCACGGACAGTCGGACCAGATCCGGCTCAAGAGCCCGGTGGCGCAACGCGGCGCCCTGGACAAATTCGCTGGCGAGAGCCTTGCGGGCGCGCTTGCCGCCTATCAGGACCTCTACGCGCACTGGCATGCCAGCCAGGGCGAGCTGGACTCCTTGCGCAGTGCCGCGCGTGAACGCCTCCGCGAGGCCGAGTCGCTGCACGTTGCCCTGGCCGAGATCGACGCGGTGGACCCGCAGCCGGGGGAGGACGAGGCCCTCAAGGCCGAGGCCGTGAAACTGGCCAACGTCGAAGAATTGCGGATCGCGGCCAGCACCGCCCACCAGGCCCTCATCGCCGAGGACTTCGGTGAAGAAGCCGACGCCACCACCCTCGTGGACGCTGCCAAACGCACCCTGGAGCACGTGGCCGAACACGACGGGGAGCTGGGCTCTGCCGCGGCGCGCCTGGCCGAGGTCGGTTTCCTGCTCAACGACATCGCCGCTGAACTCGCCAGCTACCAGGCCGCCCTTGACACGGAGGGCCCGGAACGGCTCGCCGAAATCGAGGACCGACGGGCCGCGCTGGCCAAGCTGGTCCGCAAGTACGCGCCGAGCATCGACGAGGTGCTGGTCTGGGCGGAGGAGGCCCGGGCCCGGCACGAGGAACTCCAGGACGACTCCACCAGGATCGAAGCGCTGGACGCCGAGGTCGCACGGGCCGAAACCGAGCTCCGGAAGAAGGCCGCCGGGATCAGCAAGGCCCGCAGCAAGGCCGCCAAGGACCTCTCCGCGCGGGTCAGCGCTGAGCTCACGGCGCTGGCCATGGCCGATGCCACCCTGGTCATCAATGTGGAGCCCGCAGGCCAGCTGGGACCGTTCGGGGCCGACGAGATCTCCTTCCTGCTTCAGCCGCACTCCGGCGCGCCGGCCCGGCCGCTGGGCAAAGGCGCCTCGGGCGGTGAACTCTCCCGCGTCATGCTCGCCATTGAGGTGGTGCTTGCTGCCGTCGATCCCGTCCCGACGTTTGTCTTCGACGAGGTCGACGCCGGCGTCGGCGGCCGTGCCGCCGTCGAGATCGGGCGCCGGCTGGCGATGCTGGCCCAGCACGTCCAGGTCCTCGTGGTGACCCACCTGCCGCAGGTGGCCGCTTTCGCGAACCAGCACATCAGGGTCACCAAGACTTCCGTGCGGGGCGCTGACGGGGCTACCGCCACCGGCTTCACCTCCAGCGACGTGCAGCTGCTGGACGAGGCCGAGCGCGTCCGCGAACTGGCCCGCATGCTGGCCGGCCAAGAGGACTCCGAATCAGCCCAGGCCCACGCCCAGGAGCTGCTGGACGACGCCAAACTCCTCCCGCAAAGCTAGGCGGGCCCGAAAGGACGTCCGCAGGGACTCCCGCAAGGACCGCTGCTAGGACAACAATCACATCGGGATCCCGCCAAGGAACCCGTGGAAGGCCGAATTGATGATAAGCTCAAACCCCGTGGTGCAGCGATCAAACTCTCGTGTAAATTCCCGGTTTCCGGGCTCGTCCAAGACGACCAAACACATCTTCGTCACCGGTGGTGTAGCGTCCTCGCTCGGTAAGGGACTGACGGCTTCGAGCCTCGGCCACCTCCTGCGGGCACGCGGTCTGTCTGTAACAATGCAAAAGCTCGATCCCTATTTGAATGTGGATCCGGGCACGATGAACCCCTTCCAGCACGGCGAAGTCTTCGTCACTGACGACGGCGCCGAGACGGACCTGGACATCGGCCACTATGAGCGCTTCCTCGATGAAAACCTCGAAGGATCGGCCAACGTCACAACCGGCCAGGTCTACTCGACCGTCATCGCGAAGGAACGCCGCGGCGAATACCTCGGCGACACCGTCCAGGTCATCCCGCACATCACCGATGAGATCAAGCGGCGCATGCGGCTTCCCGCCGAGGGCAAGAACGCCCCCGACGTCATCATCACCGAAATCGGCGGCACGGTGGGCGACATCGAGTCCCAGCCGTTCCTCGAATCCGCCCGCCAGGTCCGCCAGGACATCGGCCGCGGAAATGTGTTCTTCCTCCACGTGTCCCTCGTGCCTTACATCGGCCCGTCGCAGGAGCTGAAGACCAAGCCGACGCAGCACTCCGTTGCCGCGCTGCGCTCCATCGGCATCCAGCCCGAGGCAATCGTGATCCGGTCGGACCGCGAAGTCCCGCAGCCGATGCGCGACAAGATCGGCCGCATGTGCGACGTCGACATCGACGCCGTGATCGGCTGCCCGGACGCACCGAGCATCTACGACATCCCGAAGACCCTGCACTCCCAGGGTCTGGATTCCTACATCGTCCGCGCCCTGGACCTGCCGTTCAAGGATGTGGACTGGACCAGCTGGGACAAGCTGCTCGACGCCGTCCACAACCCGAAGCACGAAGTTGAGATCGCGCTCGTGGGCAAGTACATCGACCTGCCTGACGCCTACCTGTCCGTCACGGAGGCCCTGCGCGCCGGCGGCTTCGCCAACGACACCAAGGTCAAGATCCGCTGGGTCCCCTCGGACGAATGCGAAACCCGTGAGGGCGCCGTGCAGTCCCTGGCCGGCGTCGACGCCATCTGCGTTCCCGGCGGCTTCGGCATCCGCGGCCTGGAAGGCAAACTCGGCGCCCTGAAGTACGCCCGCGAAACTAAGCTCCCGGTCCTGGGCCTGTGCCTGGGCCTGCAGTGCATGGTGATCGAGTATGCCCGCAACGTAGTCGGCCTCGAGGGGGCGTCCTCGTCCGAGTTCGAGCCGGACTCCAAGTACCCCGTCATCGCCACGATGGAAGAGCAGCTGGACATCGTTGACGGCAAGGGCGACCTCGGCGGCACCATGCGCCTGGGCCTGTACGAGGCCAAGCTCGACGAAGGCTCCGTCGTCGCCGAGACCTACGGCGCCACGAAGGTCAGCGAACGGCACCGGCACCGCTACGAGGTCAACAACAAGTACCGCGATCAGATCGCCGCCAAGGGCCTGTCGTTCTCCGGAACGTCGCCCGACGGCAAACTGGTCGAGTTCGTGGAACTTCCCCGCGACGTCCACCCGTACTACGTGGCCACGCAGGCGCACCCCGAGCTCAGCTCGCGGCCCACGCGCCCGCACCCGCTGTTCGCGGGCCTGATTGAGGCTGCCCTTGGCCACCAGCGGGCCGGCGACGCCGCGAACGCTGCAAGCAGCAGCCCGAGTGCGAAGGCCGATGCCCCGGCACCTGCGCCCAAGCCCTCGTCGGCAGCAGTGTCCAAGTAATTTCCAACTGAATCAAAGGACGGCGCGATGCCCGGTATGTCTGAGACCCCCAATGCTGCACGGCAGGTTTCGGATGAGCCGAGCCCGCGCCGTCTTTTGTCGTCCCGAAAGGTGTACGAGGGCCGGATCTGGGACGTCGTCAGCGACAGTTTCCAGCTCAACGACGACGGCGACACCCTGGTCCGGGACTACATCGACCATCCAGGCGCGGTGGCGGTTCTCCCGATGAACGACGACGGCGACGTGCTGCTGCTCCGGCAGTACCGGCACCCCGTCGGCATGGACCTCTGGGAGATCCCCGCCGGGCTGCTTGACGTCGAAGGGGAGGACTTCGTCGTCGGGGCCGCCCGCGAACTGGCCGAGGAAGCGGACCTCGTCGCGGACCGCTGGAACGTGCTGGCGGACTTCTTCAACTCCCCGGGCTCCTCCAGCGAGGCCATCCGCATCTACATGGCCCGCGGCCTGAGTGAGGTGCCGGGACATGAGCGGCACGTCCGCACAGACGAGGAAGCCGAAATCGAACTGCGCTGGACCCCGCTGGACGAGGCCGTGCAGGCGGTCCTTGACGGCCGCCTCCACAACCCGTCCGCCGTCGTCGGCGTCCTGGCCGCTGCCGCCGCCCGCGCGGGCAATTTCGAAAGCCTCCGCCCGGCCGACGCGCCCTGGCCCGCCCATCCCAGCCAGCGCTAGTGGAGCCGCTGATCGCCGAACCGCCGGCCCCGGCGCAGGCAGCCGCTCCCGAGCGGCCGCCCGCCAGGGCGTTGACGGCGATCGACCGCGCAATCACTGACTACCTGCAGCACATGGGCGTGGAGCGGGGCCTCGCGGCCAACACCCTCTCCGCCTACCGGCGGGACCTGGCCCGCTACGCCAGGCATCTGGCCCACGCGGGCCGGGAACGCCCCGCGGAGATCACCCGGCACGACGTCACCGGATTCGTTCAGGCGCTCTCCGACGGGTCCGACGGCGGCTCCGCCCTGGGCATCCGCTCGGCGGCCCGGACGGTGGTGGCGGTGCGCGGACTCCACAAGTTCTGGGCCCTCGAAGGCATCACGTCCACCGACCCGGCCAGCGACGTCCACCCGCCCATGCCCGGCAAGCGGCTGCCCAAGGCCATCAGCGTCGATGAGGTCACCCGGATCCTCGAGGCGGCCGGCACGGACACGGCAACGGGCCTGCGCGACCGCGCGCTGCTCGAATTCCTCTATTCCACCGGTGCCCGCATCAGCGAAGCCGTGGGCCTGGACGTTGACGACATTTCCCTGCATACCTCCGGCGGGTCCGATGCCGGCGACGGGCCCGCGATCGTCAGGCTCTTCGGCAAGGGGTCCAAGGAACGCCTCGTCCCGCTCGGATCCTATGGGGCACGAGCCCTTGACACCTACCTCGTCCGCGGCCGGCCCCTGCTGGCCGCCAAGGGCAAGGGCACCCCCGCCCTGTTCCTCAACGCCCGCGGCGGCAGGATCAGCCGGCAAAGCGCCTGGACCATTTTGAAGGCGGCGGCGGACAAGGCCCACATCACCAAGGACGTTTCGCCACACACGCTGCGGCACTCCTTCGCCACCCACCTGCTGGAGGGCGGGGCCGACGTCCGGGTGGTGCAGGAGCTGCTGGGGCACGCCTCGGTGACCACCACGCAGGTCTACACCCAGGTGACGGCCGATACGCTGCGGGAGATCTACGCCGCCGCGCACCCGCGCGCCCTGGGCTAAGACGTAGTCCGCCGGGTCCCCGCACCGCGCCGGTGCCGGCAAACTTTTTTGCGGGCCTGTGTAAGAAAATGCCGTTCACTGGACACTTACACAGCAAGAAGAAGTCATCGATGTCCGGGGGAACCACCATGTTGGCTGCCAAAGAGCAAGCGTTCATTGATCTGCACACCCAGCACTCCGCGCGGGTCTACCGCTACATTGCCTGCCGTATCAGTGACCGGCACCGCGCCGAGGAACTGGCCGCGGACGTCTTCAGAATTGCCTGGGAGAAGGAGCTGTCGGAACCGCCCGGCATTGGCTGGCTGTTGGCAACGGCCCGGAATGTGGTCGGCAATGAGTACAAGGGCCGCCGTCGCCGCCAGGAACTTGTCGAAAGGCTGAAAGACGATGCCCGCAGCCAAATCCCCGAGTCAAACAATGAAGAACGAGCCGCCGTGGCGGAGGTGCTGGTGCAGCTCAGGGAGCGGGACCGCGAGGTCCTCATGC
The DNA here is from genome assembly GCF_056395875.1 of Arthrobacter sp. 05T45. Classification (NCBI taxonomy): domain Bacteria; kingdom Bacillati; phylum Actinomycetota; class Actinomycetes; order Micrococcales; family Micrococcaceae; genus Arthrobacter; species Arthrobacter sp. 05T45. The sequence continues at coordinate 11,557 of NZ_JBFTKI010000028.1, forward strand.
TCAGCTACTGGGACGAGCTGACCATCGCTGAACTGGCGCAGACGCTGGGCTGTTCTTCATCCGCCGCTGCCGTTCGCCTGCACCGGGCACGCCGGGCGTTCGCGAAAGCTGCCCCCTCACATCTCATGACCGAACGGAAGGACTAGCCATGGACCGCATCGAACAGCTCATGAGGGATGCAAAACCTCGGGTGGGAGCGCCGGGAGCAGAGCCGGGAAGCGACTCTGCCCGCTCAATCGTATTTTCCACGGATCCGAATGTCGTTCTTTTGGCAGGGCGCACTCCGGCACGACGGAATGCCGTGCGGGCTGCGGCCGCGACTGTACTGGCCGCTGCAGCCGTCGTTGGCGCGGTGGTTGTCGGCGGCAATCTGATGCCGCAACCAGCGCCGGGGCCGGCCCAGACGGGCATCCCGGCCCCGACTGTCTCCGCCAGCCCATCGCCGTCGTCCCCAACCCCTTCCGCTGCCGCCCCCACAGCGTCTCCCACGAAAGCGGGTCCTGCCGCTTTGGGCACCGGCGGGGTCGCATGCACCCTGGCCAACATTGACCAGCAGCGCAATGACCAGCAGCGCGCGATCATCCCGATTGCCCCCGCCGAACAGGGCTACTACACGGTGCTGGGCTGCGCCGGCGGATGGCTCGCCTACTCCATTTCCGGTGACGGGATCCGGGCACTCCAGCTCGACGGCGGCAACGCCTGGTTCAAGATCGCCAAACTGCAGAACGGCCGATTCCTCTGCGATGTCCGGCAGGAGTGGTCCAGCGTCTACAACTGGGAGTTCCAAGCCACGAACAACCAGGGCCTCACGCCGCAGCAGGCCATGGACAAGGAATTCGCGCAGAAGGGGATACCGGTCGAACTGAGGCCGCAGCTTGTCGGCGACGGCCCGGCCGCCGGATAGCGCCGGCAGCCTGCGGCAGCTATAGGGTTGAGCACATGAAGCTCACGCCAGTCACTCTCTGCTTCCCGCTCCGTGATGCGGAGAGCGGCACCGAGGTGCTGCTGGGCATGAAAAGGACCGGCTTTGGCATCGGCAAGATCGTGGGAATCGGCGGCCACGTGGAGCCGGGGGAGAGCGACGCCGAGGCCGTGGTCCGCGAGGTCTGGGAAGAAGCCGGGATCATAGTGCTCCAAGAGGACCTGGCCCACGCCGGCGTTGTCGAGTTCATCTTTCCGGCCCGGCCTGACTGGAACATGTCGTGCCGGCTCTTCACCACCCGGCGGTGGCACGGCGAACCCGCCGAGAGCCCGGAAATCACGCCCGAATGGTTCGACTCCGCGGCGTTGCCGCTGGAGCGGATGTGGCAGGATGCGGGGCACTGGCTGCCTCCGGCGCTGGCAGGCGAAACGATCGACGTCGTCGTGGTCCTCAACGAGGACAACGAGACTGTTGCGTCGGTCCGGATCCCGCGGCGCTGAAGTCCGCGGGCAAACAGCACGGGCCGGCCACCTACGAATAGGTGGCCGGCCCGTGCCGGCTGTCCGGTCCCGTGCGTCCCGCAGGAAGCCCTGCTACCCCAGGTGCCGTTCCTCGACGCCGTTGTACTCGCTCAAGGGACGGATGAGGGAGTTCGAATCCAGCTGCTCCATGATGTGCGCCGTCCAGCCTGTGATGCGGCTGGCGACGAACAGCGGGGTGAACGTGGCGGTGTCGAAGCCCATGAGGTGGTACGTGGGTCCGGTCGGGTAGTCGAGGTTCGGCTTAATCCCCTTCGCCTCGTCCATCGCCGTCTCGAGCCCGTTGTAGAGGCCCAGCAGCTCCGGCCGGCCATAGTGCGCGATCATCTTGTCCAGCGCCGACTTCATGGTGGGCACCCGGGAGTCGCCGTGCTTGTAGACGCGGTGGCCGAAGCCCATGACCTTCTTCTTGTGGGCCAGGGCGTCCTCCATCCAGGCCTTGGCCCGGACGTGGGCGTCCTCCAGGGACTCCTCCGGCCGGATGCCGATCTCGTCAAAGGTGTGCATGACGGCCTCGTTGGCACCGCCGTGCAGCGATCCCTTGAGGGCCCCGATGGCGCCGGTCACGGCTGAGTGCAGGTCCGAGAGCGTGGAGGTGATTACCCGGGCCGTGAAGGTCGAGGCATTGAAGGAGTGCTCGGCGTACAAAATCATGGAGACATTGAACGCGTCGACTACTTCGGGGACGGCCTCCTCACCAAACGTCATCCAGAGGAAGTTGGCGTCGTAGCCCAGATCCTCGCGGGGTTCCACCACGTCCTGGCCGTGCCGGCGCCGCTGGTCGTAGGCCACCACGGCCGGCATCGCGGCGAACAGATCGATGGCCTTGGCCAGGTTGGCTTCGCGCGAGGCGTCCTCGGCGAGGGGGTGCCGGGCCCCCAACACCGACGTGGCAGTCCGGCAGACATCCATGGGATGCGCGGTGGTGGGCAGCGCGTCAATCACCTGTTTGACGACCGGATCCAGGGCACGCCCGGCGCGTTCCCGGGCGGTGAACTCCGCCAGCTGCGCCGCGTCGGGCAGCTCGCCGTTCCAGAGCAGGTACGCGACTTCCTCGAAGCTGCACTTGGCAGCCAGTTCCTGGACGGGGTAGCCGCGGTACAGCAGCGAGTTCGTGTCCGGGTTGACCTTGGAGACTGCGGTGTAGTCCACCACGACGCCGGCGAGGCCCTTTTTAATGTCCTGTTCAGCCATGCTGAAACTCCTTTGTTCCTAACGCCTGTATACCGGCACGTGCCGGAGGTTCTATGCGGGGCTTACTTACCGGGGATCTGGAAATTAAAGACTCCGGTATCGAAACGGTTGTAAGCCTCGTAATCAACGAGATCGTACAAACGCGCACGGGTCAGCATGCTTCCAACCTGTGCCTCCTGGGTTCCGTCGGCCTTAATCGATTCCAGAGTACGCTCCGCAGCGCCCATGGCACTACGGAGCAGCGTCACCGGATAAATGACCATATTGACACCGACGCCGGCCAGCTCCTCCACGGTGAACAAGGCACTCTGGCCGAATTCGGTCATGTTGGCCAGGATCGGGACGTTGACGGCGTCGCGGATGGCCTGGAATTCGGCCAGGTCCTTCATCGCCTCCGGGAAGATCGCGTCCGCACCGGCCTCCACGAGCGCTTTGGCACGCTCCTGGGCGGCCTCGAGCCCGTCCGTGGCGCGGATGTCGGTCCGGGCCATGATCAGGAAGTTCGGGTCGCGGCGGGCATCGGCCGCGGCCCGGATCCGCTTGGTGGCGGTTTCCAGGTCCACGACGTTCTTCCCGTCGAGGTGGCCGCAGCGCTTGGGGTTGAACTGGTCCTCGATGTGGCAGCCGGCCAGGCCGGCGTTCTCGAGTTCCTGGACCGACCGGGCCACGTTCATGGGCTCACCGAAGCCGGTGTCGGCGTCGACGATTGCCGGCAGGTCCGTCATCCGGGCGATCTGCCCGGCGCGGGTGGCGACCTCCGTGAGGGTGGTCAGCCCGATGTCCGGCAGGCCCAGGTCATTGGCGAGGACGGCGCCGGAAACGTACACCCCGGCGAAGCCCTTCTCCTCGATCAGCCGCGCCGACAGCGGGTTGAACGCGCCGGGGAACTGGGCGATGGTGCCGGAGGCGAGGATTTCGCGGAACCGGATCCGCTTTTGCTCCGGGGTGACTTTCGAATACAACATTAGAAGAGTCCCTTCGGGGCGCCGGCGAGGTCGATCACGCCGTCGGCGGCCTGGATGTTCAGCTGGTCCAGCTCGCCGGCGGCGAGCTCGGGGAGCCGGGCGGCGGCGGCGAGGAAGCGCTCGATCTCCTCGTCGGCCACGAGGCCGGCGGCAAGGGTGCGGAACTTGTTGACGTACTGCTCCCGGGCGAACGGCCGGGCGCCCAGCGGGTGGGCGTCGGCGACCGCGATGTCATCGGTGATGACCGTGCCGTCCTTGAGCGTGATCTCCACGGTGCCGCCGAAGGCCTTCTCGGCGATGTCCAGGGAGTGGTAGCGGCGGGTCCATTCCGGGTCCTCGACCGTGGTGACCTTGTGCCAGAGTTCCACGGTGTCGGGGCGGCCAGCGCGTTCCGGGGCGTAGGAGTCCACGTGGTGCCAGGTGCCGTCCTGCAGGGCGACAGTGAAAATGTACGGGATCGAGTGGTCCAGCGTCTCGCGGCTGGCCGTGGGATCGTACTTCTGCGGGTCGTTGGCGCCGGAGCCGATCACGTAGTGGGTGTGGTGGCTGGTCTTGATCAGCACGGATTCGACATTGGCCGGGTCCGTGACCTCGGGGTGTTCGCCGTTGAGCTTGCGGGCGAGGTCGATCCACGCCTGGGCCTGGTATTCGGCCGAGTGTTCCTTGGTGTACGTGTCCATGATGGCCCGCTTGGCCTCGCCGGCCTCAGGCAGCGGCACGGTGTAGGAGGCGTCCGGGCCGTCCAGCATCCAGGCGATCACGCCGTCTTCGCCCTCGTAGATCGGTACGGGCGAGGTCTGGCCGCGCATCGCACGGTCCGCGGATTCGACGGCCATTTTGCCTGCGAACGCGGGGGCGTGCGCCTTCCAGGTGGAGATTTCGCCCTTGCGGGACTGCCGGGTGGCGGTGGTGGTGTGCAGCGCCTGGCCGACCGACTGGAAGATGGTCTCGACGTCGAGGCCCAGCAGGGTGCCGATGCCGGCGGCCGCGGACGGGCCGAGATGGGCCACGTGGTCGATCTTGTGCTTGTGCAGGCAGATGGCCTTGACCAGGTTGACCTGGATCTCGTAGCCGGTGGCGATGCCGCGGACCAGGTCCCGGCCGCTTGAACCGACGTGCTGGGCGACGGCCAGGACCGGGGGGATGTTGTCACCCGGGTGCGAGTAGTCCGCGGCCAGGAAGGTGTCGTGGTAGTCGAGTTCACGGACCGCGACGCCGTTGGCCCAGGCGGCCCATTCGGGGGAGACGCGTTCCTCGATGCCGAAGACCTTGGCGCCCTTGCCGCCGGTGCTGGGACCGTGGGTGAGGGCCTGGGCCCGGGCCGCGACGATCGGGGCGCGGTTCAGCGAGGCAACCGCCACCGAGGCGTTGTCGATGATCCGGTTGATCACCATGTCGGTGACCTCATCGGTGACCTCCACGGGATCCGCGGCGACCTTGGCGATCTTGTAGGCGAGCTGGTCCTCGCGGCCCAGGTTTTCCTCGCTCTTGTAAACGCGGACGTGGTGTTCCTTAACCATGGTGCTCCCTTTGCTGAGGTGTATGGGTGGCTTTGACGTGCGAAAGACTGCGGTGCAGGTGAAGCGTGGTGGCGGCCTCGGCCAGGCGCGGGTTGCCGGCGGCGATCGCCTCGGCGATGGCAGCGTGCTCGGCGGCCGCGGCAGTAAGCCGGGCGGCGTCGTCGGCGGCCAGGCGCCGGACGCGCACGAGGTGGACGCGGAGACTGCGCATGGCCTGGACGAGGTAGGCGTTGGAAATGGCGGCGTCGATGGCCGCGTCCAGCCGTCCGACCAGCCCGTAATAGTCGTGCAGGGCCGGATCCTGTCCGCCGATCAGTTCCGGGGCCTGGAGCAGTTCGCGCCGCAACGCATCGAAGGTTGCGGGGTCGCCGCGCTCGGCGGCCAGGGCGGCGGCCCTGCCCTCGAGGGTTTCGCGCAGTTCGAACAGTTCGTCGATGTCGTCCAGGGAAATGTCGGTGACGACGACGCCGCGGCCGCCCGCCGTCGTCGTCAGCCCTTCGGCCGTGAGCCGGCTCAGGGCCTCCCGCAGCGGGGTGCGGGAGATGCCGAGGCGCGCCGACTGTTCCACCTCCGCGAGCACGGTTCCGGGCAGGAGGCGCCATTCGATGATGTCGTCGCGCAGGGCCGCGTAGGCCTTGTCGCTGGCGCGCATCCTGCCTCCTTCGGTGGCGGCTGTGTCGGGATGGAACAACATCAGTGTATACACGCAACGGCTCTTTGCCCAGCAATTGCCGCCTGTGGTGAACAAATAGCCGAGTTGTGTATACATGACCCTTGTATCGCCGGTCCGCCCCGGTTTACCCTTGTCTATCATTGGTCGCATCACAACGTCGTGGACAGGATGTACGTCATGGTCACCAAGAGCTACAGGGCAGCCTACGAACGGAGCCTGGAACATCCCGCAGAGTTCTGGCTGGAGGCCGCGGAAGGGATCTCCTGGCAGACGTCCCCGCGGCAGGCCCTCGAGGCGGGCCGGGCACCGCTCTACGACTGGTTTCCGGACGGGGTCCTGAACACGTCGTACAACGCCCTCGACCGGCACGTCGCCCAGGGCAGGGGTCAGCAGGATGCCCTGGTCTACGACTCCGCGATGGTGGGCATCCGGCAGAGCTATACCTATGCGGAACTGACGGACCTCGTGGCCCGGTTCGCCGGTGTCCTGCGCCGCAGCGGCGTCGGCAAGGGCGACCGCGTGGTGATTTACATGCCGATGATCCCCGAGGCCGTGATCGCGATGCTGGCCACCGCACGGCTCGGCGCCGTGCACTCGGTCGTCTTCGGCGGGTTTGCCCCCAAGGAACTTGCCGCCCGCATCCGCGACGCAGCCCCCGCGGCGGTGGTGACGGCGTCCGGCGGCATCGAGCCGTCGCGCCGGATTGAGTACCTGCCTGCCGTCGCCGAGGCCCTCAGTATCGCCGGCGCCGCCGAAACCCCGGTGCTGGTCAAGGCCAGGGACGGCTTCGGCTCGACGGTGGCCTCCATGGCGGCCGAGCACCCCGGGTGGCTCGACTGGGACACCGAGATGGCCTCCGCCGAGGCGGCCGCGCCGGTGGACGTCAAGGCGACGGACCCGCTGTACATCCTCTACACCTCGGGCACCACCGGCTCGCCCAAGGGCGTGGTGCGGGACAACGGCGGCCACGCCGTGGCCCTGAAATGGACCATGGAAAACCTCTACGACGTCGGCCCCGGCGACGTCATGTGGACCGCCTCGGATGTCGGCTGGGTGGTGGGCCACTCCTACATCGTCTACGGTCCGCTGCTGGCCGGCGCCACCACGGTGCTGTACGAAGGCAAGCCGGTGGGGACGCCCGACGCCGGCGCGTTCTGGCGGGTCATCCAGGACCACAAGGTCAACGTGCTGTTCACCGCGCCCACCGCGCTGCGGGCCATCCGCAAGGCCGACCCTGAGGGCCGGTTCCTGGACAAGTACGACATTGCCAGCCTGCGGACCCTGTTCGCGGCCGGCGAGCGGCTGGACACCGATACCTTCCACTGGGCCTCCCGGGTGCTCGGTGTTCCGGTGGTCGACCACTGGTGGCAGACGGAGACGGGCTGGGCCATCTGCGCCAACCCCCGAGGCCTCGGCGGACTGCCGATCAAGGCCGGGTCGCCGAGCGTCCCGATGCCCGGCTTCCGGCTCAACGTCGTCGACGGCGCGGGCGGGGACGTCGAGGCCGGCACAGAAGGCAACATCGTCCTCGGCCTGCCGCTGCCGCCTGGCACCCTGACCACGCTCTGGCGCAACGACGACCGCTACATTTCCTCCTACCTCCAGGCGTTTGAGGGCTACTATGCCACCGGTGACTCGGGCTACCGGGACGAGGACGGCTATGTCTTCGTCATGGGCCGCACGGATGACATCATCAACGTCGCCGGACACCGGCTCTCCACCGGCGCCATGGAACAGGTGATCGGCCAGCACCCGGCAGTTGCCGAATGCGCCGTGATCGGCCTCGCCGACCCGCTCAAGGGCCAGCGGCCCAGCGGCTACGTGGTCCTCAAGTCCGGGGTGGACGTGCCCGAGGAAGTCCTGGTCAAGGACCTGATCGCCCTGGTCCGGCGCGACATCGGGGCCGTGGCGGACTTCAAGCACGTCACCGTGGTGGATGCCCTGCCGAAGACCCGTTCGGGAAAGATCCTGCGCAAGACCATGCGCCAGATCGCCGACGGCGAGACCTACGTGGTGCCCTCCACGATCGAGGACGCCGGCGTGATCGACGCGCTGCTCGACACCCTGCGCCCCGGCCCTACGGAGTGACCGGAGCAGCCTCGTGGTCTAGTGATAGTCGCCGGCCCGTTCGCGGGCGATTTCCAACAGGGTGGAGTGGAAGGCCACCTCGGCCGGGGCATAGACCTTGTCCTCCCGCTGCGCCAGCAGTATTCTCCGCAGCGGGGCAGCGGAGCCCAGGCTCAGCACCTTCACGTCGGGATGCTGAAGTGCCACGGCGGTTTTGGGCACCATAGCCACGCCCATTCCCACGCTGACCATGGCCTGGGCCTCCTGGTAGTCGTTGGCCAGGAAGGCAATCTCCGGTTCGAATCCGGCGTCGTGAGCGGAACGCTGCAGCACCTCCACGACGGGGTGGGCCTCGGCGCGCACGATCCAGGACTCGTTGCGCAGGTCTTCCATGCGTACCTGCTCCCGCTCGGCGAGTGGATGGCTGCGGGCCACCAGGATAACGGTGCTCTCCCGGAAGACCTCGGTTACGCGGATGGAATCGTCCCGGAACGGGTTCCAGGGGTAATCCCAGAGCAGGCACAGACCCGTGACCCCGGACTGCAGATCTGCGACGAGTTCGTCGAAGCGGGCGCTGCGCAAAGAGAGGCTGATGGCCGGGTAGCGCTTCTTGAAGGTCCGGATGACGATGGGCAGGAAGGATCCGGCCAGGGTTGGGAATGTACCCACAGTCAGGGAACCGCGTCTGAGGCCGGCAATCTGGCCCAGGTCGGACCGGGCTGCCTGCATCTGCCAGACGATCTTGCGGGCGTGGCCGGCCAGAACCTGGCCGGCCTCGGTGGGCACCACCCCGCGGGAGCGGCGGGTGAGCAGAGGCTGCCCCACTTCCTGTTCGAGCTTGCGCAGCTGCTGGGAGACGGCCGAGGGCGTGTACATCATCAACTCGGCCGCCGCGGTGATCGAGCCCTGCTCCACCACCTCCAGCAGAAGCGCCAGCCGCCTTATGTCGAACAAATCCTGACCTTCGTCCTTTAGCAACGCTTCACCCTTCTTCGCCTTTGGTTCATTCCCTGCCGGGACGAGGCCTGCCTTGAGGACTTCGAGCACTTTTCCTGGCAACGGACGCTTTGCAGCTGGGGAATAATCCTCCAGCGCTCTATGAATTAAGCAATCCTACATCCCCCTGAAAAAATCCAACATTGTCTAAAGTTGTGATCTGGCTCAATCTCTTTTCAGGTCCTCATTCAAGTCTGAGGCACGAGGAGAAGCGGGAAACACCATGAAGATCGAAGCCCAATGGATGCGCGGAGGCACCAGCAAGTGCTGGGTGTTCGAAGCGGAGCATCTTCAGGCGGGCGGCATCAGCCTGGATGTGCTGCTGCCGCGGCTGTTCGGCAGCCCGGATCCGCGCCAGATCGACGGCGTCGGCGGCGCCACCTCGACCACCAGCAAGGCCGTGATCGTGCACCGGCCCGTCAGTGGCGACGTCGACGTTGAGTACACCTTTGCCCAAGTCGGTGTCGAAGAGGCCGCGGTGGACTGGGGCAGCAACTGCGGGAACGGCTCGGCGGTGGTGGGTCTGTACGCCATCGAGAAGGGCTGGGTGCTCCCCAACGGAGACGTCACCCGGATCGTCACCCGCAACACCAACACCAACCAAATCATCGTCCAGCGCGTGGCCACCCCTGCCGGAGCCCTGGCCTCCGTTCCGGACGCCCGGACGCCAGGCGTACCCTTCCCCGGCTACGCTGTGGGGCTCGGCTTCCAGGACCCTGCCGGCAGGACCACCGGTGCGCTGCTGCCCACCGGTGCGGCCACTGACACCCTCACCGCCGGCGGAACCCGCTGGACTGTGTCGATGGTCGACGCCGGAGCGCCCGTCGTGATCGTCAACGCCGAAGAACTGGGCCTGGACCCGGCCAGGTACGACAGCTGGCGCGCCGGAGTGGAGCTGCAGCTGGATACCCTGGAGCAGATCCGGCGGCAGGCGGCGGTGCGGATGGGGCTGGTCCGCACAACAGCCGAAGCGGCCCGGGCCATCCCCAAGCTCGCCATCGTCGCCGCGGCCGCCCAGGCTGACCCAGACTGCGACGCCAACGTCATGATGCTCTCCATGGGCAAGCCCCACCCGGCCCTGGCCATCACCGGCAGCATCGCCCTGACCCTGGCCGCCCGCACCCCCGGCACCGTGCTGCACACCATTACGGGCGACTCCCTGGGGAGCACGCTCCGGCTCCGCACCCCCGCCGGGGTCATCGAGACCTGGAGCGAGGAGCACGACGGGACGCTCCTCGTAGGCGTCGACCGCACGGCCCGCACCATCGCCACAACCATCATCCATCTCCCCGAGGTCCCCGGCAGCGCCGTCGCTGCCTCCCTCGCGGGAGCCACCCGCTGAGGAGACCATCATGACCAAGACTGAGCACCGCACCGCTGTCGCTGCGGACCAGACCCGGGACGACGATGCCCCGCGTCCAACCCGCCGCCGCCGAATCCTGCTGGCGGCGGCCGCCGGGTTCGCGTTCCTGGCTTTGATTGCGCTCGTGCTGGGGGGTGATATCTTCAACCCTTCGGCCACCCCGCAACCGGAGCACTCCATGACCGCTGTCCAAATCATCCCGCTCGTCATCCTCGTCATTATGTTCATCGTCGCCACGAAATGGCCGCTGAACATCGGCGTGATGGGGCTGGTTGCCTCCTTCGGCGTCGGCTATTTCATGCTCGGAATGACGGACAAGCAGATCCTCGAAGAGTTCCCCGCCAGCATCGTCGTGACGATCATCGGAGTCACGTACTTCTTCAGCATGGCCCAGCGGAACGGCACCATCGACATCATCGTCCAGACCTGCGTACGCCTCGTCAGGGGCAAGACGATGCTGCTGCCCTGGGTGTTCTTCCTGATCGCTGCTGCGCTCACGTCACTGGGCACCTTCTCGCCGGCCGCCGTCGCGCTGCTGGCGCCGGCGGCCATCGGCTTCGCCTACGAGTCCCGGATCCATCCCGTCTTGATGGGCGCATTCATCATCAACGGAGCCCACGCCGGCGGCTTTTCCCCGCTGTCCGTCGCCGGCGTGCTGGTGCACGATATCGCCCTGAAGAACGGATTTCCCATTTCCCAGGGCGCACTCTTCATCGCCAGCTTCGCTCTTAACCTCATTCTCTCCGTGCTCACCATCGTCCTGTTCGCCCTCCTGGGCAGGCTGCGGGACGGCGAAGGCGGCCAGCATGCCGACGTCGACACCGCCCGCACCAGCCGCCCTCGCGGGCAGCAGATCCTCACGCTGGCACTGATCGCGGTGATGCTCGTGTGCACCCTGGGCTTCCACCTGCCGATCGGCTTTGTCGCACTCTCCGCCGGGCTCCTGCTGGCGCTGGTCAATATCAAAGAACACCAGACGTTCATCGGCGGTGTCTCCTGGTCCACCGTCCTGCTGGTTGCCGGCATGATCACCTATGTCTCCCTGCTCCAGCACGTTGGCGTCATCGACACCCTCGCCGAGCAGGCTCTGGCACTGGGCGCACCGCTGCTGGTGGCGCTGGTCCTCTGCTATGTCATTGGCGTCGGCTCAGCCTTCGCCTCCTCCACGGCGTTGCTGACCGCGTTCATTCCCCTGGCCGGTCCGCTCCTGGCTACCAGCTCGCTGAGCGCATCAGGAACGGTCGCGGCGCTGGCTATAGCTGCCACGGTGGTGGATGTCTCGCCCTTCTCCACCGACGGTGCGCTGGTGGTCGCCAACGCCCGCGACAATGACAGGCAGCGAGTGTACCGGCAGCTGATGGCGTATGCCGGGGGAGTGGTGCTCGTAGCCCCGGCCCTCGCCTGGGTCCTGCTGGTTCCCACCGGCATCATGTAACCGCGCGGCCACCGGCGGTGCGGCTACCGATAGCCGGGCCGACCCCGCCGCATTGAATGAAGTCTTCGTTTGCGGCAAGTAACCACGCAGAAGGCCCGGACACACAGTGTCCGCCGGCACCAGACCGCAGTGGGGCGGCGAATGATGATCACCCGGATCATCGCCTATTCGCAACGCGCGCCGCCCCGCTGCCCTGACACGTCAACAGCGGCCGCATGGCACTAAGCATTCGCGATCATCCCGCCACAAGGAAACCGCCGGGACGGCATTTCGCGGCAGTGTTTCCCGGGATTGCCGGCAAGTGCCCTCCCGGTGACGGTAACGGGGAGCGGCAGGCCTACGTCCGCGGCCGGTTCCAGCGGTATTCGTTCTCCGGCCGCCCGGGGGCGCCGTAGCGGGCGGCGCGGGAGACCGTTCCGGCGTCGGCGAGGTATTCGAGGTAGCGCCGGGCGGTGACCCGGGACATCCCGAGCGCCTCCATGACCTCGCTGGCCGACACCGCCTCGGCCTGCTGCTTGATGTAGTCCTGGACGGATTCCAGCGTGGATACGGCCAGGCCCTTGGGCAGCGACAGCTCGGACGGGGCACGGAGGCTGGCGAAGGCCTGGTCCACATCGCTTTGGGACGCCCGGGCTCCGGCTTCCCCGGCCAGGGGTGCGGCCAGCTGCTCGCGGAACAGCCGGTAGCTGGCGAGCTTGTCCGCAAAGGTCGCGTAGGTGAACGGTTTGATCAGGTACTGGACCACGCCGGTGGCCACCGCGCTGCGGACAATGTTCAGTTCCCGCACCGCGGTGATGGCGATGATGTCCGCGAACAGTCCGGCCGCCCGCATCCGGCGTGCGATGTCCAGCCCGTGGAGGTCCGGGAGGTTCATGTCCAGCAGGACCAGCTCCACCGGATTGCCTGCCGCGGAGAATTCGGTGAGCAGGCGCAGGGCGGACTGGCCGTCGGGCGCGGAGCCCGCCAGGGTGAAACCGTCCAGCCTTTCTATGTAGGCGGCGTGCGCTGCGGCAGCGATGGGCTCGTCCTCGACGACGAGTACCCGGATCTCGCTCATGGTTGTCCCTCGGTAGTGACCGGCAGCGGAGTGACCGGCAGCGGAGTGACCGGCGGTGTTGTGACGGGCAGAGTGACGCGGAACAGCGCCCCGGCCGGGCTGGTGATTGTCATGGTACCGCCCAGCCGCTGTACCGCCTGGCGCACCAGGGCCAGTCCAAGGCCGCGTCCGAACGGTCCCGGGGCCTTGGTGCTGAAACCGTGCCGGAAGACGTCCTCCACGGCCGCGGGATCGATCCCGGGGCCGCTGTCCTCCACGGTAATCTCCAGGGCGGAGCCGGTGGTCTCGACGGTCAGCTCCACGAGCCGGGGTGCCGGCGCCTCGGCCGCGGCGTCGATGGCATTGTCCAGCAGGTTCCCCAGGATGGCCACGAGGTCCTGCACGGCCAGTCCGGTCACGGCCGTGGAACCGCTGGTATTGAGGGTCAGTTCGACGCCGCGTTCGTGTGCTTCGGCTGCCTTGCCCATGATCAGGGCGCCGAGCACGGGTTCCTCGATGGAGCTCACAATGTCATCCGTGAGCCGCTGGCTCAGTTCCAGATCTTTGGTGGCGAAGTCCAGCGCCTCGGGGCCCCGGCCCAGTTCCATGAGCGAGACGATGGTGTGGAGCCGGTTGGCGTGTTCATGGGTCTGGGCGCGGAGCGCGTCCGAGAGCGTGCGCATGGTCTCGAGTTCACTGCCCAGGGATTCGATCTCGGTACGGTCCCGGATGGTGGCGACCGTTCCATAAACAGGAGTGCCAGCGCCGGCAGCGCCGGACTTCGCTCCGCGCGGGCGGGCGCTGGCAGATTCGGGTCCCACCGCGGGGCCCTGGTTGACCACCAGGATCCGCGAGCCGGTCAGGTGGATCTCATCCAGGGCGGTCCGCCCCGATTCGAAGAGCTCTTTGAGGCTGGGGGCCAGCGGCAACTCCGCGAGGGAGGGCGCCGCCTGGCGGCCGCCCCCCGCAACCCCGCGGTCAGCGCCGGAGGTGGGACCGCCGTCGGCGGACTGCTTCCTCAACCCGAGCAGTTCGGCGGCCTGGTCGTTGTACATCACCACTTTGCCCTTGGGGTCGATGAGGATCACGCCCTCGCGCACCGAATGCAGCACCGATTCGTAGTACGCGAAGAGCTGGCCCAGCTCTTCGGGGCCCCAGCCGCGGGTCACCCGGCGCAGGTACCGTCCCAGGAGCCAGGCCGCCGCCGACCCGCCGGCCAGCAGCGCCAGGCTGATGGCCAGCAGCGCCGGCAGCCGGCCGGAGAGTGCGACGTCCACCGTCCGGACCGTCACGCCCGCGGCCACGAGCGCCCGGACCTTGCCGTCGGCATCCTTGACCGGGGCGATGGTGCGCACCGACGGGCCGAGGGTGCCGGCCACGACTTCCGTGAACACCTGGCCATGGAGGGCCGCGTCAATGGAGCCGATATACGGTTTGCCCAGTTCCTCATCCCGCGGGTGGGTCCAGCGCGTGCGGTCCGGGGCCATGATCGTGATGAAATCCGCGTCGGCGTCGTTCATGGTCTTCAGGGCATACGGCTGCAGCAGGGCCGTGGGATCGGCCGAGTCCGCCGCCGCCAGGACGAAGGGGGCGTCGGCGACGGCGGTGGCGATGCCGGCCATCCGGCGTCCGGCCTCGTCGTAGGCGTGATCGCGCGCGTCCACGAACACGGCCGTGCCAACGATGGCCGTCAGGGCCACCACGAACAGCAGGTTGGCCGCAAACAGCCTGCGGGCGATGCTCCAGCGCCGGATCATCAACACCTTCCATGACCAATATGAACGCAAGGGTGATGCGCGTCACCTTCTCATCAATGATGGGGTTACACGCAAGAAGGACAAGAGCGGACCACAGCCAGGACCGCACCAAGTCCAGCCTATCCAAGGAGAACACCATGGCCTCTCAACGAGGAGAGTCAGCAGCACCGGCCGCCGCTCCGGCCAAGAAGCGCAAGGGACTGGACAAGTCCCACTACCTCTACATCGCAGTCATCGTAGCCGTGATTGCAGGTGCCGTTATCGGCCTGCTGTTCCCCGAGGTCGGCAAATCCCTCAAACCACTCGGCGACGGCTTCATCAAACTCATCAAGATGATGATCGCGCCCGTGATCTTCTGCACCATCGTGCTGGGCATCGGCTCCATCGCCAAGGCCGCCACGGTCGGCAAGGTCGGCGGCCTGGCGCTCGCCTACTTTGTGGTCATGTCCACGTTCGCCCTGGGGATCGGCCTGGTGGTCGGCAACCTGATCCACCCGGGCGAGGGCCTCAAGCTCGCCCCCTATGATCCGAACAAGAAGGCGGCAGTCGACAGCACCGTTGACTTCCTTCTGGGCATCATCCCGGGCGACATTCCCGTGTTGCCGACCCTCCTCGCCGCGATCCTGGTCGGCTTCGCGCTGCAGAAGATGGGCCCGCAGGGAGCCCCGATCCTCAAGGCCGTCGGTTACGGCCAGGCCCTCGTGTTCCGCATCCTCATCATGATCATGTGGCTGGCCCCGGTCGGAGCCTTCGGCGCGATCGCCGCAGTGGTCGGTGCAACCGGCTTCCAGGCCATCATCAGCATGGCGACCCTGATGGGTGCCTTCTACATCACCTGCGCCCTGTTCATCGTCGTGATCCTCGGCGGCCTGCTCAAGGCGGTCGCAGGCGTCAGCATCTTCAAGCTCATGAAGTACCTCGGCCGCGAATACCTGCTGATCTTCTCCACGTCCTCCTCCGAAGCCGCGCTGCCCCGCCTGATCGCGAAGATGGAACACCTCGGCGTGTCCAAGCCCGTCGTGGGTGTCACGGTCCCCACCGGGTACTCCTTCAACCTCGACGGGACCGCCATCTACTTGACCATGGCCGCACTGTTCGTCGCCAACGCCATGGGCACGCCGCTGGACCTTGGCGCCCAGGTTTCCCTGCTGGTCTTCATGATCATCGCCTCCAAGGGTGCCGCCGGCGTCACCGGTGCCGGCCTGGCCACGCTGGCCGCCGGACTCCAGGCGCACGCACCCCAACTGCTGGGCGGCGTGGGCATGATCGTCGGCATCGACCGGTTCATGTCCGAGGCGCGCGCCCTGACCAACTTCACCGGCAACGCCGTCGCCACGGTGCTGATCGGCACCTGGGTCAAGGAGATCGACGGCGGACGCGTGGACCGTGTCCTGGCCGGTGCCGAGCCGTTCGACGAAGAGACGATGCTGGCCGGCCACTCCGGCGCACAGGATGCCGCCGAACAGCCCGCACAGCCGGCACAACCGGTCCTGGCACACGCCTGAACCCGCGCCTGCACCGTCCCGAACCACGCCGGAACCGGCCAGGGCCGCACCCCGGCCCTAAACTGACAGGACGCACTACCGCTCGATGACGCCCCAAGCGCCCGGCAGCCCAGCTGCCGGGCGCTTGGGCGTTCGGTTCAGCCCTCCTCGGCGCCGAAGGGGGTGACCACCGTGCGGCGGGGCGTCCCGGCGTCGTCGTAGCTCAGGGTGCTGACACGGACGCCGTACAGCGCGGAAAGCTGCGCATCGGCGAGGAGCGGCCCGGCAGGCCCGGTCACCACACCCGCGGCGCCCATGAGGACCACCGAGTCCGCGAGGAACAGGGCGTGGTCCGGGTGATGGGTGCTCACGAGCAGCGACATCCCGGTCCGCACGAGTTCCCTCAGCAGCTGGAGGACCCGGACCTGGTTCTTCAGGTCCAGCCCGGTGGACGGCTCATCCAGGACGAGGAGCCGCGAACCGCCCGCGATAGCCCGTGCAATGAGGACCAGCTGCTGCTCGCCCCCGCTCAGCGTCGGAAACAGCCGGTCGGCCAGGGCGGCGATCCCCACCCGGTCCATGGCGCGGAGCGCGGCGGCCCTGTCCCGGCTGCCGGGGGAGCGGAAAACGCCGATGTGGCGGGCACGGCCCATGACCACCATGTCCAGGGCCGGGTAGCCGAACGTGCTGCCGCGCGCCTGGGGAACATAGCCCGCCGTCTCGGACCTGCGCACCGCACCCTCCTGTACGGCCAGCATGCCGGCCGCGCAGCGCACCAGGGTCGTCTTGCCGCTGCCGTTGGGCCCCAGGACCGCGGTCACGGTGCCCGGCGGCACCGAGAAGCTGAGATCCTTGAACACCCAGTTCTGCGGCGAATAGCCAAACCCGGCCCCGCGCAGCTCAAGCACCGTCCCAGATCCTCTCCCGGTTCCGGCGCAACAGCACGAAGAACACCGGTGCGCCGATCAGGGCGGTCAGGACGCCCAACGGGATTTCCCCGGCCGTGGCGGTGCGCGCGATGGTGTCGATGGCGATCAGGTAGGCCCCGCCCAGCAGGAAGGAGACCGGCAGCAGCACCCGGTGGTCCGGTCCCACCCACATGCGTGCGAGGTGCGGGATGACCAGCCCCACCCAGCTGATGACGCCGCTGACGGCGACGGCCCCGGCGACCATGAGGGCCACGGCGGCGAGGACCGCCCAGCGCAGGGGGCGCGGCCGGAGCCCCAGGGCGGTGGCGTCGTCGTCGCCGAGCGAGAGCACATTGATCCGCCACCGCAGGGCCAGCAGGACGACGCCGCCGGCAGCGATGGGAATGAGGGCCACCAGCACTTTCGCCCAGGTGGCGGTGGAGACACTGCCAAGCAGCCAGAATACGATGGCGGGCAAGGTGGTGAACGGGTCCGCCAGATACGTCACCAGGGCCACCAGGGCGGAGAAGAAGGAGGCCGTGACGATTCCTCCGAGGACCACCATGAGGATGTGGGCGCCGCCCCGCCCGGACGTGATGAGGAAGACGATTCCCAGTGCCAGCAGCCCGAAGCCGAACGATCCGCCCACGAGGGCGACGGGGCCCAGGCCCAGCAGCAGGGCCAGGGCACCGCCGAAGGAGGCGCCCGAGGAGACGCCGATGACCTCTGGGCTGACCAGGGGATTGCGGAACACGGCCTGCAGGGCCGCGCCGCCGATTGCGAGGGCGCCACCGACCAGCAGGGCAAGCAGGACCCTGGGCAACCTGACCAGCAGCACCACGTTTTCCTCGGCCGCGGGAAGGCCCGGGCCGAAGGGAACTATTCGGGAGGCCAGGATCTGCACGACATGGTCCAGGGACACGCTGTAGCGGCCGCTGGCGAGTGCAACCGCCGACACGGCCGCCAGGACTGCTCCTGAGAGCAGGCATGGACCGATGACCTGGCGCAGCCCTGGTCCCCGGCCGCCGGGGGGTCCCGTGGTCAGAGGCTGGGCCTCACGAAGCATCGAACTGCCGGTAGTTGGCCGAGGTGCCGTTGGCCTCGGTCCAGAGGATCTTGTCCAGCTCCGGCGCCGATGGCCGGTGGCGGTACAGGAAGTCGAAGTAGTCGTTTGTCTCGTCCCTCAGCGTGGAGCGGTTGCCGGAGGGGAAACTGACATCTGTGAGCCAGCGCCACATCAGTGGCGATTCCTGGCCGGGGGGATCCCAGCGGTAGCCGCCCAGCGGGACCTTGTAGACGCGGCGGGAGCGCACCGCGGAGACGCTTTGCCACACCGGGTTGGCGTAGACGTCGGCGGGCATCGCGGCGTCGAAGTTCCCGAGCAGGATGATTTCCGGATCCCAGGCGAGGACCTGTTCGACGTCCACGCCCACCATGCCCTTGCCCTGAAGGCCCTGCGGGCCGGTGGCGGGGTTGTGTGCCCCGATGAGCTTGATGTAGAAGTCGTTGTAGCTGCCGTTTCCGGCCACCTTGAGGCCGCCGCTGAACCTGTTGAAGTAGATGATGCCCGGGCCGCCGGTGCCGCGGGCGGCGGCCTCGGCCTGGATGGCCTTCTGTTGCCCGTCGCTGCGCGCCTTCATCTGCACGGCCCGGTCCGGCCGGCCCAGCATCGTTGCGAAAAGCGCGGTCCACGTGTCCACGTCCTGCTGCGTGCCGGTGTTCGTGATGCCCAGGACCTTCATCCCGGCCTGTTCCAGGGGTGCCGTCAGTTGCGCATCGCTCCACTGGACCACGACGTCGGGGTTCAGTGCCCGGATGCTTTCGACATTGGGCGTGAAGTCGGTCGTGGCGATGTCGTGCGGGATGTTCAGGGCCTCCGGGTACATGGTGCCCATGGCGCCGTCGCGCATGGCGACCCATGAGGCGTTGTGCATCCCGGCCAGATGGCCGGCGCCCTGGTCGACGGCGGCCAGCAGGGAGGCGGCGGGCATGGGAATGGTCACCACCCGGGTGACCGGGCGGTCGAAACTTAGGACCGTCCCGCGCTGGTCCGTCACCTGGATCCCGGCCGGGCCGGAGGCGGAACCCGCGGGCGCAGTACCGGCAGCCCCTGCCGGCGGCGTTGACTGCGGCGACGTGCCGGCCGCGGCGCAGGAAGCGAGGAACAGCGCCCCTCCGCCGTAGAGGGCCGCTGCCAGTACAGATCGTCGGTTGGCTTCGGGGACGCTCATCGGCCTACCTCCCGGGAAGGACCGCGCGCAACGGCCATTCGCTCCGCGCCGGCCACAGCAATGGTCCCGGTGCGGCATTTCCTCACAGCATCCGCCGAATGCGCAGGGGTGTCAATGCCGGTCCCGCCGGGCATTGTTCGCCGATGGGCGCCGGTGCTAGCCTCGCTGATATCCCCTGTGAAATGAGGCCACGGGATGGAAATCAACGGCGCCCAACTGTTTGTCCGCTACGCGTATCCGCCGAATTCGCGGGGCAGCTGCGGGCCGCCTGACAGCGACGCGCTGCTGCACTATGGCCAGTCCGGGGTGACCGACGCGGGCCTGCGCGAACTTGCGAAGGGGTTCGCCGGGGCCTGGCCGTACCTGGAGCTCATCGCCGGCGCCACCGGCAACCCGGACCCGCTGGACTACGCGGTGGTGGAGGCCTACTGGGTGGGAAACACGCTACTGGACTCCGTGGGTGTGCGCAGCATCGGCAATTCCATGGAGGACCGGTTCCGCGCACGGACCGGGCATCAGTTCCCGCATCTGATGGAAGGGGTCCTGGCCGGCGGCGTCCCGCATCACAGCTTCCACGTCCTGGAAATCTATCCGTGGACGGGACTCTTGCGCGATGACAGGCGCTCCTCCACGGCCCTGAATGTCCTTGACCAATGCCGCATCCGGTGGGGCGAGGTGGTGGCCGTCGAAGCGGACAGCGCCCTCGTGCGCTCGCGGCCCCTGGCGTGGGACGGGATGGCGCTGTCGCTGGGGGAACCGGTGATCGAGACGGCCAAGTACGCCGTGGCCGGGTCCGGCTTCATCGCTGACCTCATGCCCGGGGACATGGTGTCCCTCCACTGGGACTGGGTGTGCGACCGGCTCTCGGCCGCCCAGCTCCACCGGCTCCAGCACTACTTTGCGCGCCACCTCAAGATCGCGAATTCCGGCGTGGAGCACCGCGGCGCAGCGATCGCCCTCGAATAGCGGCGCCTTTCGATCCTTCAGTGGGGGAGTTCCTTCAGTGGGAGAGTTCCTTCAGTGGGGGAGTGAAGGCTACGGGACCGTGTCGGTGGGGTCCGGGCCCCGTCCCATGAGCTCAAGTCCCGTCATCGCACGGTCGGCGCCTTCCTGGTCCACGCGTTCCAGGGCGAAGCCCATGTGGATCAGGACCCACGTGCCGCTCTCCACGGGGCCGTCATCGAGGAGGCCAATGTTGATTTTGCGCTCCACTCCGGCCACATCCACGAGGGCGAGTTGCCCGTTGTAGCCGTCGATCACTTCGATGATCCGGCCCGGTATTCCCAGACACATCCGTGGTTCCTCCTCAGCCTGTTTCATCCGGAGCCGCGCTCGCGGGCGCTGCGTCTGCGTTCGTGATGCGGGCTGTGACCAGGGTGCGGACTGCTTCCACGGCTGCCGGAACGGCGCGGGACACGTCCTCGGACAGTCCCATGCCCTCGTCCGTTCGCCCCGCGATGCAGCCGACCAGGTAGGTCTCCGGCAGCGATCCGCCCAAAACACGCAGACGGCGGAGGACAGCCAGCGGGTCCATGCCATGCGGATCGAAGGCCGGATTGGCCCGCAGGCCGGCCGGCGTCAGCGGACCGCCGCTTTCCAGGTCCTCCACCCGGATCTTCAGGATCCGAAGCGTTCCGGCGCCTGTGCTCCCGTCCGCCGGGGCCGGGAGCACATCCACGAGCACCAGCGCATCCACCCCGTCCAGGAGATCGTAGGCGAGGTGCAGCCCGCGGATCCCGTAGTCCCGCACCTGGACCTCCTCCGGCGCCCAGCCGGGCAGGCCGGACACCTCCTCGGCCAGCCGGCGGGCGACGGCCGGCCCAAATCCGTCGTCGCGAAGGAACACGTTCCCCACGCCCGCCACGAGGACCCCGCTCACACCGGGCCTCACATGCTCCGCATTCGCACGTAGCGCTTGATGTCCGGAATTGAACGCAGGCCGACGACGGCTGCTGCCAGGCCCGCGGCCAGCAAGAGCACGACTGTCATGATGCCCAGAGCTTTCATGGTGATGGTTCCTTTCCGTTGTCCGGGGCCGGCGCCGCGGTGAGCGGCACGAGTTCCTCGGGGGCGAAATACAGATACCGTCCGTACCACTCCTGCAGTTCGGCGGCGGGGTCGGCCTCGAGGACCACCGCGACGTGCGTTCCGCCGTCGACGTCGAAGTGGACTCCGGTGACGCGCCCCGACTTGCCGGCGAAGAAGAGGTCCTGGGCGTCGGCGCGGCGCAGCGGGACAACCCGCACCCTGCTGCCGCGTGAGATCGGGACGCCGTCGATGAAGACGGTGTCCGATCCCGGATCCACGGCGGCGTCCCGGGCCGGATCCCACCACGGCGTGCCGGTGTCCGCGTCGGAGGCGCCCGGAACCGAGAATTCCGGAACTGAGAACTCCGGATAGGCCGGGACCGCGGGGCCGGGGAAGCCGTCGCCTCCGATGCTCCCGGGTCCGAGGGGCGCACCGGCGTGCGGGTTCCGCAGGATGCCGTGCAACTGCTGGAGCTCCTCTGCCGTCATGTTTTCGCAGCGTTCGATGATCGCCGCGGCCCGGGCATCGGTTGACCGGGCCTCCGCCTTTTCCGCATCGGTCAGGGTGAGCACCCGCAAGGTCAGGATTTCATCGATCTCCGTCGCGTCGAACAGTTCCACGGTGCTTTCCGGTGCCACCGCCGGATGGTCATAGAGGATGATCGGGGACAGGAGCAGGACATCGCGCTGCCCCTCGGGGCCGGCGAGCACGGGCCAGCAGCGGTGCTGGCTGCACGAAGCCGCCGCCGCCGCTGCCCATCCCGGCGGATCGATCACCGACAGGAAGTCGGCATCGTGGACGGCGAGCAGGACATGGGCTCCGATGAACGAGTACTCGATGGCGGAACGCGTGTCGGTGGCCGCTGCCGCCGCGTTCTCCACCGTGACCCTGAGCCGCCACAGCGGCCCGTGGGCCGGCCCCGCCGCGGCATCTGCTCCGGCGGCCTGCCCCTGCGCCGCCACTTGCGCCGCCAGCAGGCGCACCTCGCCACGAAGCTCCCGCCGCCGGCGCACAAGCCGGCCCGCAATGGCGCCGGCGGAATCCAGCACGGGCTCGATGTCCTCGTTCGCCGGCACGTTCACCGGCGCGGACACGCCCGCGGCAAGCTGGCCGAGGCTGTACGGCCCGAGGGTGATCTCCCGATCCGTTGCCTCGTCCCAGCTAAGCCACCGGGAGGCGCCGACGGTGAGTTCGTCGACGGGCGTGAATCCGCCGTCATCCGCGCGTTCGGCGGACCGTCTCTGGAGGTGCAGGAAGCGCAGGTGCACGTCGACCCGCGCCGCGGGTCCCGGCTCGAGGAGGCAATCCGCTGCCATGTCCGGCGCTTCGCCGGCACCGGATTCAGCCGCGCCCGGCGGCCCGAGCACGCCGAACTGCCAGCGGGCCTGGTTCTTGGCGGACGAGGCGCGGTAGGGGTACAGGAGGTATCCCTCGTAGAGGACGGCGTCGGCGACGGCGCGGGCCAGGCTGAGTCCGGTGTTCACGGCACCGGGTCACCCGCCCCGGCCAGCAGCCCCTCGATGGCGGCCTCCCAGGAAATCAAGCCGTGGACCGCCTTGTACCTGGCCAGGGCCGCGAGGACGTCGCGGTCCAGGCGGATCCATCCCTGGTTCGGGAAGAATGCGTCCATCAGCGAGCGCCAGGCCGCCACGGGCAGGGCGTACCGCGTTTCCCGGTCCCAGGGAATCTGCTCGACGCCGAAGCCCGCCGCGCCGCGCGTGAAGACCGTCCCGGAGAAGAGGAACTCGAGCGGGACCGTCCCGTCCCGCAGGGAGTTCAGGTATTTTGCCGCTGCGACGTCGAAGTCGAACGTGCAGGGCAGCGGCAGGTCAACGTCGGCACTGTCCGCAAATCCCTGGACCAGGACGCCGCTGTGCATCCAGATGAAGGGCTTGAGTGTGGTGGGCCACCGTCCGCGGGTGCCGAAGAGTTCCAGCAGCCCGGCTTCCTCGTCGGCGTCGTAGCCGCGGCGCTGGGCCAGGATCCGCACCTGGCACCGCAGGGCCATGGCATGGACGGCGGCGCCACTCTTCTCCTGGATCCGCAGGCGCGCGGTCAGCTGGGGTGCGGCCGCGTAGGGCTCCGGGGCGATGTCCAGCACACTGAATTCGAGCTCAACCATGGCGTCCCTCCAAGTCTGCCGCGGGGGCGCCCGGCCTGCTGCGGCGGCTGATCCGGTCGAAGAATCCCGCGAGCTCCTGGCGGGACTCCTGACCGCCGTCGAAGCCCTTCCATACCCGCCGCAGGCGGCCCACCAGCTCGTAGCACGCATCGATGGGGACCAGGTGGCAGTCCGCCCGGTCCCGGTCCGGGCCGGGGGCGCGGATCAGCAGGGCTTCCGTGTCGGGGGCGAGCACGGTGATGGCCGGGTTGGCCGCCTCGACCGACGCCCAGGCAGCCAGGGGAAGTTCGGACTCCGTGGCGCCCGCGGGGCTCGGGTAGAAAGCGGCCGTCCGGCCAAGAGCCGAGTTGAAGAAGAAGAATGCCAGCCCCACCGGGATTTCCAGCTCGTCCCACTGGGCCTGGCCGAGCTCGAAGGGCTCGAACGAGAGGTAGCGGTCAGGGACGGAGCGGTAACGCAGATGGGCCGACGAGTCCGTGAACAGCAGATAGCAGGGCCGGCACGTGCACAGCAGGGAGCGGCTCTCCAGATCCACCACGTGCTGGTGGGCGTCCGGGATGGGCTCCGCGCACATCTCGCAGCGCTCGCCGGCAGGCTGGGCCGGGCGGGTGGACGTTATCCGGCGGAGCACGGCCAGCGCCGACGCGCTGTTTCCGGCCCTGTTGTTTCCGGCGCTGTTGTTTCCGGCGCTGCCGGCCGGCGGACTCCCGGTTCCCGGCGGCGCCGTCATGCCCTGCTCCGTTCCCGTGCCGCGGAATTCATGTGCCGGCATCTCACAGCGGGTCCGCGGTGGTGGGGACGGCCACGGAGGGAATCCCGTCGCGGAGCAGCAGCGGGAGGGGATCAAGATGCAGCCCCTTGTCCTCGAGGCAGGCCCCGGCCTTCCGGACGTCGAAGTGGCTGCGGCAGTGCGGGCAGCGCAACAGCCCCCCGCCCACCGGGGCAGCCAGCGCCCGCTGCAGCGAGGCGCCCGGCATGGTGTGGGTGCACCGCGGGCAGCGGTCCACAAACGCGTAGATGTCCGGGCCGATCCGGCACGTGAGCACGTCCACGCCCGCCACCAGGAAGCCGGCCACGGCTCCGGACTCCAGCTCAGCGAGGGCCGGGACCGCCTGCCACGTGCCTGGGGCCGGTGTGCCGGAGTCGGGGACCGCCCAGTCCGGCGCGGCACTGCGAATGCCGCCGTCGGGCGGGCCGCCCAGCCCGTCCAGCCGCGAGCGCAGGGCGCCGACCGGGATGAGGGCGGGAACGGCGGCGGGGGCCGCTTCCTCCACTTCGATGCCGGTCACCTCGGGCGCCGCAGATTCGATCGCGTCCTCGACGGCGAGCTTGAGCGTCACCGACGACGACGGACAGCCCTGGCAGCTGCCCAGCAGCCTCAGCCGGACGACGCCTTCTTCGCTGATGCCGAGCAGTTCCACATCGCCGCCGTGCGAGCCGAGGTAGGGCCGGACCGAGTCCAGGGCGCCGGCGACCCTGCCGGGCAGGTCCACGGGGTGCAGCCCGTGGATCAGGAGCAGGCCCGACACCAACGGGTCGGACGTGAGGGCGGACAGCGTTCCGGGCCCGAGCGCACCCTGCGAATCGAGCACGTGCAGGATCCGTTCCAGCCCGGCACCGTACAGTTCCGTCACCTGCCGGACCAGTTCTTCCGCCCGGTCCCGGGCCACCGGACCGCCGGAGCCCAGCGCGTCCAGGAGCGAACTGATCCGTTCACCGGCCGAGCCCAACAGATTCTCCCGGTCCATGGCGGGCTACTCACCGGTGAGCGACTGCGTGGGGGAGTGCAGCAAGTCCAGCGTCTGCCCGTCGCCGAGATACATATGGACGCCGCACGGCAGGCAGGGGTCAAAGCTGCGGACGGTGCGCATGATGTCAATGCCCTTGAAATGGTCGCGGTCGTTCTCCTCGAAGATGGGCTGGCCCTGCACCGCGTCCTCATACGGGCCCGGTGTTCCCTCGGAGTCGCGCGGGCTGGCGTTCCACGGCGTCGGCGGATAGGGATGGTAGTTGGCGATCTTGCCGTCGCGGATCACCATGTGGTGCGAGAGCACGCCGCGGACGGCTTCGGTGAAGCCGCAGCTGATGGCTTCCTCCGGCACCTCGAAGGACTCCCACGTCTTGGTGCGGCCGGCCCGGATCTCCTCGAGCGCCTTTTCGGCGAAGTGCAGGGCGGCGGCCGCCGCGTAGGCCTGGAAATAGGTCCGGGCGCGGTTCCGCTCCAGCGTGTTGCTCCACTGCGGGATCTTCCATTCCAGGGTCACCGGGCCCTTCAGCGCAGTCTTGGGTAGCTCGATCTGGACGCTGCTGCCCGTTGACTTGAGGTAGCCGGTGTCGACGAAGCCGGCAAGAGCGGTCGACCAGAGCCGGGCCAGCGGGCCGCCGCCGGTATCCAGCGCCAGGTTGCTTTCGCCGTCATTCCACCGCGGTGACATCACCCAGCTGTACTTATCCTCGAGGTCGCGCTTCTGCGGCCGCGGGTTGGTGTGCTGGTTCCAGGGGTGCCGGCGGTCCACCGGGTTGCCCAGCGGGTCGCGGGTGACGAACATTTCCTGGTCGCCCCAGTCCTCGTAGTAGGACGAGCCCAGCATGATCCGGATCCCCAGGTTGATGCGCACCAGATCCGTGGTCACGAGTTTGCCGTCCACCACGACGCCGGGGGTGACGAACATCTTCCGGCCCCACTCCGTCATGTCCTTGTAGGCGAAATTGCAGAACTCCGGGTCCTGGAAGGACCCCCAGCAGCCCAGCAGGGTGCGCCGCAGCCCCACCTGCTCGTACCCGGGCAGGGCCGCATAGAAGAAGTCGAAGAGGTCATCGTGCATCGGCACGACCTTCTTCATGAACTCCACGTACCGCATGAGCCGGGTGATGTAGTCCGTCATCAGCTGGATCGTCGCCACGGTGCCCACGCCGCCGGGGTAAAGCGTGGAGGGATGGACATGCCGGCCCTCCATCAGGCAGAACATTTCCCGGGTCATCCGGCTCACTTGCAGCGCCTCGCGGTAGAACTCCCCGGTAAACGGGTTCAGCGAGCGCATGATGTCCGCGATGGTGCGGTAGCCGTGCTCAGCGGCGTGCGGGGCCGGCGTGTTCTCGGCTTTGGCCAGCACCGACGGGTTGGTTTCGGAGACCATCTTCTCGCAGTAGTCCACGCCGACCAGGTTCTCCTGGAAGATGTTGTGGTCAAACATGTACTCGGCAGCCTCGCCCAGGTTGACGATCCATTCGCCGAGGTGGGGCGGCTTCACGCCGTAGGCCATGTTCTGCGCGTAACAGGAACAGGTGGCGTGGTTGTCGCCACAGATTCCGCAGATCCGGCTCGTGATGAAGTGTGCGTCCCGGGGGTCCTTGCCGCGCATGAAGATGGAATAGCCGCGGAAAATCGAGGACGTGCTGTGGCATTCCACCACTTGGTTGTTCTTGAAATCGACCTTGGTGTAGATGCCGAGGCTGCCGACGATCCTTGTGATCGGGTCCCAGGCCATCTCTACCAGGTTCTCGCCCGCGGTACCGTCCGCTGAGGGCATCGGAATCGTCGAAGTCATTGCATTGCCTCTCTGCCTAGCGTCCCTACCAGGTCCGCTTGGCGCCGGTCAGCAGATCATTACCGGGTTTGCGCCAGCGGGGTTCCTGGTCCAGCGTGTGCTTCGTGATGTTCCGCAGTGTCCTGATGGTCTTGCCGTACGGCATGACCGACGCGGTAGACAGCTTGCCGCCGGGAGGTTCGTCCATGAACGGCATGAATTTGTCCGGGAAGCCCGGCATGGTGCAGCCGATGCAGATGCCGCCCACGTTGGGGCAGCCGCCGATTCCGTTCATCCAGCCGCGTTTGGGCACGTTGCACTTGACCACCGGCCCCCAGCAGCCGAGCTTGACGATGCACTTCGGGGACCCGTATTCGGTGGCGAAGTCGCCCTGTTCGTAGTATCCCGCGCGGTCGCATCCCTCGTGCACCGTCTGGCCAAACAGCCAGGTCGGCCGGAGCGCCTCATCCAGGGGAATCATGGGGGCCTGTCCGGTGGCCTGATACAGCAGGTACGTCATGGTTTCGGAAAGGTTGTCCGGCTGGATGGGGCAGCCCGGGACGCACACGATCGGGATCCCGGCTTTGGAGCGCCAGTCATACCCGAGATAGTCGGGCACCCCCATGGCGCCGGTAGGGTTTCCGGCCATGGCATGGATGCCGCCGTAGGTCGCACAGGTCCCGGCGGCGATGATCGCCGTCGCCTTGGGCGCCAGCCGGTCCAGCCACTCGCTGGTGGTGATCGGCTGTCCGGTGTCGAGGTTGTTGCCGAAGGCTGCCCAGTAGCCGCCCGCGGCGTGCAGCTTTTCATTCGGGATGGACCCCTCCACCACCAGCACAAACGGCTCCAGCTCGCCGCGGTCCGCCTTGCGGAACCACTCGAGGAAGTCGTCGGCGCCTTGCTGCGGGCCGCATTCGAAGTCGATCAGCGGCCAGTGCATGGCAATCTTGGGTAGTCCGGGAAGCGCCCCAAGGGCTATCTCCTCGACGCTTGGCTGGGTTGCCGCCGTCAGGGCCACGGAGTCACCGTCGCAACTGAGTCCGGCATTGATCCACAGGACGTGGATCAAGGTTTCTTCCGCTTTCAATGCAGTAGCTGTAGGCATCGTTGCCTCCTTCGGAGCCCGCCCTGTGGCCGCGGCTCGAATGTTGCGTCAACGGTCAAACGCGTAGTCCGCCAGAGCGCGGCGCACTCCCGGCGGCAGCCGCCGCCGGGTGGGGATTCTTCCGGATCCACTCCAGCCAGCCGTCCATGCCGTCGCCGGTGGTAGCTGACAGGGTCAGGACGTCGACGCCGGGATTCAGCAGGCGCGCCTGGCGCACGCATCGCTCGACGTCGAACTCCACATAGGGGAGCAGGTCTGCTTTGTTGATGATCACCAGGTCGGCGGCCAGGAACATGTGGGGGTATTTCTGCGGTTTGTCATCGCCCTCCGTAACTGAGATCACGACGACCCGGGCCGATTCGCCGAGGTCGAACAATGCCGGGCACACCAGGTTGCCCACGTTTTCGATGAAGAGTGTCGATCCGGGGACTGGATCCAGCGCGCCCAGCGCCCGCTGCAGCATCCCGGCATCCAAGTGGCAGCCTGCCCCGGTGTTGATTTGGATCACCGGCCGCCCGGTTGACCGGATCCGGTCGGCGTCCAGCGAGGTCTCCTGGTCCCCTTCGATCACACCAATGTCCAGCTCACCGGCAAGTTCCCTGATGGTCCGGACCAGGAGCGTGGTCTTGCCGGCCCCTGGGGAACTCATGACATTGAAGGCCTGGATGCCGCGTCCTTCCAGCCAACCCCGGTTCCGTGCGGCCAGGAGGTCGTTCTTGGCGAGCAGGTTCTCCTCCAGGGAGATGAGGGTCCGTCCTTCCGCCGCGGGGCTGTGCCCGGCGTCGGCTGTCCCGGGGGATTGGGGATGCTGATGGCCGTGATCATGATCGTGATCGTGATCGTGGGGATGGCCGTGATCGTGCGGATGCGGATGTTCGTGCGGGGCCGCAGCAGCGGGCAAGATGTCGTGCACAGTGCCGTCGAGGTCCGAAACTCTGGTGCCGGCGTCGTCGCCGCATCCGCACGTCGCACACATGTCTACGCAACCTCCACCGAGGTGACCAGGAGCTCCCGGCCACTGACGACTTCGACATCGGCACTGCCACAGGGGCAGAGCAGAAACATGTCCTCAAGGACGAACTCGTCGCGGCAGCTGCGGCATCTGGCCCGGCCCTCGGATTCATCGATCGTCAGGGTTGCCCCGGCCAGCGGCGTGTCAGCTGAAACGACTTCGAAGCAAAAGCGCACGGCGTCCGGGAGGACGCCGCTCAAGGGTCCGATCCGCAGGTTGACGCCCGTCACGGAGCGGCCACCGGTCCGGTCCAGGACCGCCTCCACAAGACTTTGCGTGATCGAAAGTTCGTGCATGAGCCGCTGCCACCTCGTCGTTTCAATGTAGGCCTGCGGGGTACAAACTTCAATATGTCCGGGGCCGCCGGAGGCCGGAACCGGCCGCCTGCTTCACCGCTCCCGGCGCGCCTGCGGGCGTCCCCCTTGGTGTCCCTCCGGGCCTGTCAGCCGGCACGCCCGGGCTGCCGTGACAGCCGGGTGGCAACCTTCGACTTCAACCCGAACGTCAAGGCACAGCCTCCGGCGCAGTGTCAAGGTCCGGCGAATACCGTGTCGGGCGCTGTAACCTTGGGAGGAACGCGCTGGGCTCCGGGAGCCCGGAGGCGGCAAAATGAAGCACGACAATCACCGTCATCGAAAGTGTGGATAGATACGTGAGCAGCGAACAGGGTTCAGCAACTCTGGAAGGCACCGAACTCGATCTGGAAGACGCCGTCATGGGCCCCACCGGGCGGCCCCAACGCGACTTTCCGGAGCCCGCGCCGCTGTCCTCCCACGGTCCTGCGCGGGTTATCGCCATGGTGAACCAGAAGGGCGGGGTGGGCAAAACCACGTCCACGATCAACCTCGCCGCCGCCCTGGCCGAATACGGCCGCCGCGTGCTCTTGGTCGACTTCGATCCGCAGGGCGCCCTGTCCGCCGGCCTGGGCACCAATCCGCACGAGCTCGACCTCACCGTGTACAACGTGCTGATGGACCGCAAGGTGGACATTCGCGACGCCATCCAGAAGACCGGCGTGGAAAACGTGGATCTGCTCCCGGCCAACATCGACCTCTCCGCCGCCGAGGTGCAGCTGGTTAATGAAGTGGCCCGCGAACAAGTGCTGGACCGGGCCTTGAAAAAGGTCGAGGACGACTACGACGTCGTCCTGATCGATTGCCAGCCCTCGCTCGGCCTGCTCACCGTCAACGCGCTGACCGCCGCCCATGGGGTCATCATCCCGCTGATCTGTGAATTCTTTGCCCTGCGCGCCGTGGCGCTGCTCGTGGAAACCATCGACAAGGTCCAGGACCGCCTCAACCCGCGCCTGCAGGTCGACGGCGTGCTCGCCACGATGTACGACGCCCGGACCCTGCACGGCCGCGAGGTAATCGCCCGCCTCGTGGAGGCCTTTGGCGACAAGGTCTTCGAAACCGTCATCAAGCGCTCGATCAAATTTGCCGACGCCACGGTCGCGGCCGAGCCCATCACAACCTACGCGGGCAACCACGTCGGTGCCGACGCCTACCGCCGCCTGGCCAAAGAGCTGATCTCGCGCGGCGGCGCGCCCTAGCCAGGGTCGTGGCAGGCGCCTTTTCTCCGCCAGCGAATCTCGACATGCCTGCGGAGCTCGACACACGCGCGGAATCCGCGCGGGCCGCGCGGCCGGAGGACCCAGCAGAACAGGGCGTCAAAAAGCCCGGATTCGAAGTGCGGCTGGCCAACTTCACCGGCCCGTTCGATCTCCTGCTCGGCCTGATCTCCAAGCACCAACTGGACATCACCGAGGTGGCGCTGTCCACGGTCACTGACGAATTCATCAAGTACATCAGGGGCCTGCAGCAGCTGGGGGAGGAGTGGGCCCTGGATGAGGCCAGCGAATTCCTGGTGATTGCGGCCACCCTCCTGGACCTCAAGGCGGCCCGGCTGCTGCCCGCGGGCGAGGTTGAGGACGATGAGGACATTGCCCTGCTGGAGGCCCGGGACCTCCTGTTCGCCCGGCTGCTGCAGTACAAGGCGTTCAAGCAGGTGGCCGGCATGATCGGCTCCACACTCGAGCTTGAGGCCCGGCGCTATCCCCGGCAGGTTGCCCTTGAGGGACACTTCGCTGCCCTGCTTCCGGAACTGCTGTGGCGGCACACCCCTGCCCAGTTCGCCTCCCTGGCCGAGGCGGCCCTCAAACCCAAGGAGGCAGCCCCCACCGAAGTAGGCCTCGCGCACCTGCACGGCGCGCCCGTCAGCGTCAAGGACCAGGCCGAGCTGCTGGGGAACCGGCTGCGGCTGGGCACGCCGCTGAGCTTCCGGGCCCTGATCGCCGACGCCGAATCCACGCTGGTGGTGGTGGCGCGGTTCCTGGCGTTGCTGGAGCTGTTCCGCGACCGGGCAGTGGGCTTTGACCAGCTGCTGCCGCTGGGGGAACTGACGGTGCACTGGACGGCCGATACCCAGGGGTGGAGCAGCGAAAACCTGAGTGAAGAATACGAGGACCAACCGTGAACGAACGACTCCCTGACGCTGCCCGCGAGGCCGGGCCGGACGCCGGGACAGACGCGCGGCCGGACGTCGCGAGCCTGCCAGGGGGTGCCCGCGCGGCCCTCGAAGCGGTCCTGATGGTGATCGACGAACCGGCCACGGCCCAGGCCCTGGCAGCCGGACTGAACCTGGCGGTCGACGTCGTCGAGACCCTGCTGGCTGAACTGCAGCGG
This sequence comes from Arthrobacter sp. 05T45, assembly GCF_056395875.1. Taxonomy (NCBI): domain Bacteria; kingdom Bacillati; phylum Actinomycetota; class Actinomycetes; order Micrococcales; family Micrococcaceae; genus Arthrobacter; species Arthrobacter sp. 05T45. The sequence continues at coordinate 43,125 of NZ_JBFTKI010000028.1, forward strand.
GAGTATAACGGTTATACTGTTAATGCCCCGGATGTGGACGATGCCAGTTTGAACGGCTTCAGCGCCACCGCCCGGGGTTTTGAATTGCGGAATATCGCCGGAGGCTGGCGGATCTATTCCCGCGCTGAATTCGCCGAGATCGTTGGCGAATTCGTGCTGGAAGGACAGACGGCCAGGCTGACGCAGGCGGCGCTCGAAACGCTCGCCGTCATCGCTTACCGCCAGCCCGTATCTAGGGCGCGGGTGTCTGCAATTCGAGGAGTCAACGTTGACTCTGTCGTGCGGACGCTGACGCAGCGGGGGCTGATCGAGGACTCGGGAACCGATCCTGAATCCGGAGCAATCCTGTACCGCACGACGTCGTATTTCCTGGAGCGAATGGGAATCGGCTCGGTGGCGGAATTGCCACAGCTTTCACCCCACCTTCCGGGGCTTGAAGGCATCGAAGAGTTTTACGACGCTGGAAGAATGTAGGCAGGAACAACTGCCTGCGCACGAGTATCCACTAGGGCAGAATCATTTTGCCCAGTCGGCGGGTGTTGTCGGGAGACAGCGGCCGTCGGCCAACAAACGAAGGACGGGTCATGACACAGGCGGGACGCCAGGGTTCACCACGTAACAGTTCGGGACGTAACAGTGCCGGACAAAACTCAGCGCAAGGCTCAGGCCGCGGCGCACAGGGCGGTTCGGGCCGCAGCGGCGGAGCCGACTACAAGGGCGGCGCAGGCCGCAGCTCCCAGGGCGGCGCAGGCCGCAGCGGCGGAGCCGGCTACAAGGGCGGCGGAGACCGCCCCTTCAAGCACCCCAAGCCTCGCGAAGAGGCCTTCATCGATCCGGACCTGCAGGGTCCGGACGGCGCGCCGTCGGCCGCCCGCCCGGCTTCCGCTGACTGGAAGTCGAAAGCGCCGTCCGGCAAGGAGGCAGCCCGCAAAGCGGCAGCCCGCAAGCCGGGCTTCGGCAAGGCACCGGGCACTCCCGGCGCCCTCAAGCCCAAGCCGCGCGTCGGCGCCGGAGCGGCCAAGGCCACCGGTTCCCGTGCCTTCGGCAGTGAACGCTTCGGCCAGAACCTCGGGCCCGTGCGCAAGCCGGCCCGCAAACGCGGCCCCCGCGCCGAGGTGCCCCAGTCTGAACTGCACGACGCCGACGGCACCCGCCTCCAGAAGGTCATGGCCTCCGCCGGCGTCGCCTCACGGCGGGTCTGCGAGGAAATGATCGCCGAGGGCCGCGTCGAGGTCGACGGCCAGGTTGTCACCGAACTCGGCGTGCGCGTCGACCCGAAGACGGCAGTGATCCACGTCGACGGACTGCGCATCCAGCTGGACGAGAACATGGTCTACATGGTCTTCAACAAGCCCAAGGGCGTTGTCTCCACCATGGAGGACCCGGACGGCCGCCCGTGCATCAGCGACTTTGTCCGCAACCACCACGGCGAACGCCTCTTCCACGTGGGCCGGCTTGACGTCGCCACCGAAGGGCTGCTGCTGCTGACGAACGACGGCGAGCTCGCCAACCGCCTGACGCACCCGTCCTATGAAGTGCCCAAAACCTACCTCGTGCAGGTCCGCGGGCCCTTCCCGCAGGGCGTGGGCGCCGAACTCAAGGGCGGCGTCGAACTCGAGGACGGCATCGCCTCGGTGGACTCCTTCAAGCTCGTCGACTCGACCCCGGGCCACGTGCTGATCGAGGTCGTGCTGCACTCGGGCAAGAACCGGATCGTCCGGCGCTTGTTCGACGCCGTCGGCTTCCCCGTGCTGCGCCTTGTGCGAGTCAAGGTCGGCCCCATCGGGCTCGGCGACCAGCGCCAGGGCAGCATCCGCAACCTCGGCAAGCAGGAAGTCGGCCACCTGCTGGCCTCCGTGGGGCTGTAAGCATGTCCGCCTTCCGCACGCACGGCCGCGGCCACCTGAACGGCCCGGTGCTCGTCCTGGGCTCCGGGCTTCTGGGCACCAGCATCGGGCTGGGGCTGCGGGGGCGGGGCGTTCCCGTGTTCCTCTCGGATCCCTCGCCGACCAACCAGGCCGTCGCCGTCGACATCGGCGCCGGCCTGCCGCTGGCGCGCCTCGAGGGGGAGGCGCCGGAGCTCGTCGTCGTGGCCGCGCCGCCGGATGTCACGGCGGACGTCGTGGCCAAGGCGCTCCAGGACTACCCGCACGCCGTCGTGGTGGACATCGCGAGCGTGAAGGCACAGATCCTAGCCGATCTGCGCAGCCGCGGCGCGGACCTGGGCCGCTACGTGGGGACCCACCCCATGGCCGGGCGCGAGAAATCGGGCCCGGTCGCGGCCCGGGGCGAGCTGTTCACCTCCATGCCGTGGGTCGTGTGCCCGGCGGAGGAGACACTGCCGGAGTCCCTGCGGGTGGCGCGTGCGCTGGCCGGCGATCTCGGCGCCGTCGTGTCCGAATTCGCTGCCGACGAGCACGATGCAGCCGTGGCGCTCGTCTCACACCTGCCGCAGGTGATGTCCTCGCTCGTGGCCAGCCGCCTGCAGGGCACGCCCCTGCACGCCCTGTCCCTGGCCGGCAACGGGCTGCGGGATGTCACCCGGATTGCCGCAAGCGATCCCACGCTCTGGGTCCAGATCCTGGGCGCGAACGCGGAAAAAGTGGTGGAAATCCTGCACGGAGTCCGCGAGGACCTCAACCGGCTGATCGGCACCCTGGAGGCACCGGCCGCTCCCGGCGCCAGGCTGGACCTTGCCCAGCTGATCAGCGAAGGCAATGCCGGCCAGTCCCGGATCCCGGGCAAGCACGGCGGACCCCCGCAGGCATACTCGTGGCTGACGGTGCTGGTGGATGACACACCCGGACAGATCGCCAAGCTGCTGACCGAGATTGGCGAGATCGGCGTCAACGTCGAAGACCTCCGCCTCGACCACTCTTCGGGGCAGAATGTGGGCATGGTGGAAATTTCCGTCCTGCCCAACAAGCACGACCTTTTGATAGCAGCCCTAAACGACCGTGGATGGCGGGTACTCCAGTAATGACCCAGGAACTCATCGAGACAGTGGACGTAGTCCGCCCCGGCAAAAGCCTTGTGGTTGCCATCGACGGCCCCTCCGGCTCCGGCAAATCCAGCGTGAGCAAAGAGGTGGCCCGCCGGCTGAAACTGGCCTACCTCGACACCGGCGCGATGTACCGCGCCCTGACATGGTTCTGCCTGCAGAGCGGCACGGACCTGGACGACGGGGCCGCCGTCGAGACCGCCGCCGAGACCCTGCCGCTTGAAATCAGCACCAGCCCGCAGGAAGAGTACGTCCGCGTCGGCGGGCACGATGTCACTCTCGCCATCCGTGAACCCGCCATTTCCGCGGCAGTCAGCGCCGTCGCCACCACCCTGGGCGCGCGGACTGAACTGATCCGCCGGCAGCGCGAGCTGATCGAAAAGCACCACCGCCGCATGGTGGTCGAGGGCCGGGACATCACCACCGTCGTCGCGCCCCATGCCGAGGTGCGGATGTTGCTGACCGCCAGCGAGGAAGCCCGGCTGCGCCGCCGCGGCATCCAGCTCGGCGGCAGCCAGAATGCCGAGCAGCTGGCAGCCCAGGTCACGCACCGCGATGCCAAGGACTCCACCGTAGTGAACTTCACCACGGCCGCCGACGGCGTCGTGACCCTGGACTCCTCCGACCTGGACTTTGACGAGACGGTCCAGGCCGCCCTCGACATCGTGGACACCGTGGTCAACCACTCTCCCGTTCCGCTCCGGGCCGTCCACGGTGACTGAGGGGCGCGCCGGACTGCCGGGGACAGCGCCGGCCTCCCTGCCCGGTCAGTGGACGACGGCGTGGAGCCGGCCCGTGGGCTGGCTCCTGGACCACGTCGTCTACCGCACCTCGGTCAGCGGACGCTCCAACGTCCCGGCGGCCGGTCCCGTGATCTTCGCGGGAAACCACATCAGCTTCCTGGACGGGCCCGTCATGTTCGGCGCCTCGCCCCGGCCCATGCACATCCTCGTCAAGCAGGAGATGTTCACCGGGTTCCTCGGCCGCGTCCTGGCGGCGTCGGGCCAGTTGCCCGTCGACCGCCGCGGTGGCCGTGCGGCGCTGGCCACGGCCCGGAGCCTGCTCGACGCCGGACGGTGCGTCGGGATTCTTCCCGAAGGCACGCGGGGGAGCGGTGAGGCCGCCGCGATCAACAACGGCGTCGCCTGGCTGGCGCTTAACTCCCGCGCCACCGTGGTCCCCGTGGCCATCCTGGGCACAAGAATCGGCGGCGAACACCTGGACACCGTGCCCGCACCGCGCCGGCGCCTGCATGTCAGCTTCGGCGGGGCCATCAACGTCAGCCGCAGGCCCGGCGAGACCGGGCGTGTTTCAATGGACAGGGCGGGAACCGAAATCCGGGCCGCATTAGCGCGCCATGTCCAGGACTCAGTACTAAGAACCGGGCAGCCCCTGCCCCACGCGGAATCACCGCATGAACGTCATGAAGAAGTAGCCGGGACGCCGGCAGATCACCACCTAAGGAAAGTGCAATGAGCGATACGACTCAAACCTCCGGCAATTTTGGCGCCGGCGAAGACGAATACACGCCCACCGGCACCGACCAGGTGGCTGAAAACCTTGCCGCCCTGGACGATGACGAAGCGGAACTCCGCGCGGCCTCGCTGCGTGCCGGGCTGGACGACTACGAGCTCGACGAAGACGACGCCGCGCTGCTGAGCGGCCACTTCGACGACGAGGACTTTGACGGCCCGGTCAAGCTGGACCCGGTCCTCGCCATCATCGGACGGCCCAACGTGGGCAAATCCACCCTGGTCAACAGGATCCTGGGCCGCCGCGAGGCCGTGGTCGAGGACACCCCCGGCGTCACCCGCGACCGTGTCATGTACTCGGCAAACTGGAACGGCCGCAACTTCACCGTGGTGGACACCGGCGGGTGGGAGCACGATGCCCGCGGCATCCACGCCCGTGTGGCGGAGCAGGCCGAGATGGCCGTGGAACTTGCCGACGCCGTCCTGTTCGTCGTCGACTCCGCCGTGGGCGCGACCGCGACCGACGAAGGCGTCATGAAAATGCTGCGCAAGTCGAAGAAGCCGGTCATCATGGTGGCCAACAAGGTGGACGACTTCGCCCAGGAAGCCGACTCGGCCACCCTCTGGGGCCTGGGCTTCGGCGAACCGTACCCCGTCTCGGCCCTGCACGGCCGCGGCGTGGCGGACCTCCTGGACCACGTCATGGACACCCTCCCGGAGTACTCCCTGATTGAAGGCCTCGAGCGCTCCGGTGGCCCCCGCCGCATCGCCCTGATCGGCCGCCCGAACGTCGGCAAGTCCTCGCTGCTGAACAAGCTCGCCGGTTCCGAGCGTGTGGTGGTGGACAATACCGCCGGCACCACCCGCGACCCGGTCGATGAATTCATCGAACTCGGCGGACGCACGTGGCGCTTCGTGGACACCGCCGGCATCCGGCGCCGCCAGCACATGGCCCAGGGCGCGGACTTCTACGCTTCCCTGCGCACGCAGAGCGCGCTCGAAAAGGCCGAGGTCGCCGTCGTGCTTCTGGCCGTGGACGAGGTGCTCAGCGAGCAGGACGTCCGCATCCTGCAGCTTGCCGTTGAATCCGGCCGCGCCCTGGTGCTGGCCTTCAACAAATGGGACCTCCTCGACGACGAGCGCCGCCGCTACCTGGAACGCGAAATCGAGCAGGACCTGGCACACGTGGCCTGGGCGCCGCGCGTGAACATCTCGGCCAAGACCGGCTGGCACAAGGACCGGCTCGTCCCGGCCCTGGACACCGCCCTGGAAAGCTGGGACAAGCGCATCCCCACCGGACGCCTCAACGCGTTCCTGGGCGAACTTGTCGCAGCGCACCCGCACCCGGTCCGCGGCGGCAAGCAGCCCCGCATCCTGTTCGGCACCCAGGCCTCGAGCCGGCCGCCGAAGTTCGTGCTCTTCACTACCGGATTCCTGGATCCGGGATACCGCCGCTTCATCACCCGACGCCTCCGGGAGACCTTCGGCTTCGAGGGCACGCCGATTGAGGTCAACATGCGCGTGCGCGAAAAGCGTGGCAAGAAACGTTAATTCCAACACACCTTGCCGTGACAGCCTGAAATTGTCACAGGCACCCTCCCGGATCGTGTAAGCTTTTGGAGGTGGTTCGGCCGGACTGCTTGGAAGAAAACCTGGAGCGAATCCGGGAAGACTTCCGGGCGGAGAACGGTGGAACCAGCGGGCTGTAGCGCAGCTTGGTAGCGCACTTGACTGGGGGTCAAGGGGTCGCAGGTTCAAATCCTGTCAGCCCGACCAACAGCTGAAACCCCGCCATTCCTGATGAAGGAATGGCGGGGTTTTCTGTTTCCCGGACACATCCGCTCCGTGGTGTTCCCAGGAAGGTCCGCGGTGATCCGCTATTTCAGGAAGCGGGACGTCCGGCGGTCGGCCAGGATCTTTCCTTTGGTCTGGCACGTCGGGCAGTACTGCAGGGCGGAATCGGCAAAGGAAACCTCCCGGACCGTGTCCCCGCACACCGGACACGGTTCGCCGGTCCGGCCGTGGACCCGCATGTGGCTCCGCTTGGTGTCCTTGAGCTCGTTGGGCGGCTTGCCCTTGGCCTCCGCCACCGCCGTTCCCAGAATGGTGTGGATGGCGTCGTAGAGGTGCTGCACGTGCGTCCGGCCCAGCGACCTGGCGATCGCGAACGGCGAAGTCCTGGCGGCGTGCAGGATCTCGTCACTGTACGCGTTCCCAATCCCGGCGATGATGCCCTGGCTCCTCAGGACGCCCTTGATCTGCTGGGAACTGGAGCCGAGAATCCCGGCCAGGGCATCTACGTCGAAGTCCGGACTGAACGGATCCGGTCCGAGCGCCGCGATGCCGGGCACGTCGTGCGGATCACGGACCACATAGACCGCCAGGCTCTTCTTCGTGCCCGCCTCGGTCAGGTCCATGCCCACCGGGCCGGAATCGGCGGAGAACGTCAGCCGCAGCGCGATGTGGCCCTTCCCCATTTTCAGCTGGGCGTCGGTGGGGGAGTCCGTGAAGCGGACCCAGCCGGCCCGGGCGAGGTGGAAGACAAAATGCAGCCCGTCCGCTTCCAGGCTGACAAACTTGCCGAACCTTTGCACGCCGCTGACGGCCTTGCCCTGGAGGTCGGAGTAGGGAGGGTCTGCCGTCTTGAGCACGGCGAAGGAGACCGGCTGGATTTTCCGCACCATTGCTCCGCGCAGGTGCTCGTCCAGAAAGTCCGTCAGGGCCGCAACTTCAGGAAGCTCAGGCACGGCCTAGCCCTCACGTGTCCGGACGGTCCCGGCACCCCGGTTGTTCACATTCCCGCCCTTCAGCGGAGCATGTTCTGCCATGGCACCATCTTCGCAGATGCCTCCCCGGCCCCTGCCCGATGTGCCTATACTTTCAGCGGCGGCTAGAACAAACGACTGCCGCCGCCAGGTGATTGACCCGATGAAAGGCCCGTCATGAGCATCATTCCCGAAGACCTGTCCTACACCGCAGAACACGAATGGGTTTCGGCCCCCAACGCCGACGGGGTTGTGCGCGTGGGCATCACTGATTTTGCCCAGGACGCCCTCGGGGATGTCGTCTACGCCCAGATGCCCGAGGTCGGGACCACCATCAAGGCCAACGACGTCGTCGGCGAGGTCGAATCCACCAAGAGCGTCAGCGACATTTACGCCCCGGTGACGGGCGAGGTGGTCGCCAGGAACGAGTCGCTGGACACCGATTCCGCCCTTATCAACTCCGATCCGTACGGTGAAGGCTGGCTGATCGAAATCAAGCTCGCGGAAGCCGACGCGGTCGAGTCCTTGCTCAGTGCATCCGAGTATGAACAGCAGGTAGGCTAAAGACAGAGGTCATTCGGGCCGGGGCCGCCGGCGAGTGTTGTTGGGATAACAAAACAAAGCCGCGCCCCGCCGAAGGGCCTCATCACCGGGACTGCAAGGCTTTTCCGGACGGCATGCGTTGTTTGCAGGGGGGACACCTGCAACGAATGAGGAGGACTCAATGTTTGGGCACGAACGGAACGACACCGGTGACGGTTACGGCACGGGTGGAGTGAAGGCTTCGGAGACCACGTCGATCAACCTCACTCCGGTGCGCGACGAACCCAATTTCACGCCGAAGCTTTCAACTGAGGAACGGGCAGCGGTTGAGGCCCTTCCCTTCGGATCGGCCCTGCTCGTCGCGCACAGCGGCCCCAACGCCGGTGCGCGGTTCCTGCTGGACTCCGACGTCACCACGGCGGGCCGCCACCCGGACGCCGACATCTTCCTCGACGACGTCACTGTCTCGCGCAGGCACGTCGAATTCCGCCGCACTGCGCGCAGCTTTGAGGTTGTGGACACCGGGAGCCTGAACGGCACCTACGTCAACCACGACCGCGTGGACTCGGTGGAACTGAAGTCCGGCAACGAGGTCCAGATCGGCAAATTCCGCCTCACCTTCTACCTCAGCCCTGCCCGCGCAGCAGGCAACGTCTGATTCCGGGGTAGTTGCCTGTGGCCACGGCACATGCGGATCGGCGCGGACCCCAGGTTCTGAACATCGGGGAAGTCCTGGCTCAACTGAGCGACGACTTCCCCAGCATGACTGCGTCAAAAATCCGGTTCCTTGAAGAAAAGGGACTCATCAACCCGCAGCGGACACCTGCCGGCTACCGTCAGTACTCTGAGAACGACGTCGAACGGCTGCGCTTCGTCCTCTCACTCCAGCGTGACCAGTACCTGCCGCTGAAGGTCATCAAGGACTACCTGGATGCGATCGACCGGGGCGAACGGCCGGAGAACCTGCCGGCAGGCGTCACGTTGTCCCCGCGGATTGTCTCCGAGGAGCTCGCCTCCGAGCTGCAGAGCCGGGCACGCAGGCTCAGCGAGGAGCAGCTGCGCGCCGAATCCGGGGCGAGCGTCCCACTGCTGGAATCGCTCCTGAGCTACGGCCTGATCGGGCACGTCAACGGCAAATTCGACGAACACGCGCTGCAGGTCGCGCGGGCCTGCGTCCAGCTGGAGAGCCATGGCCTGGAACCCCGCCACCTGCGGCCCTTCCAGGCGGCTGCCGACCGCGAATTCGGGCTCGTGGAGCGTGCTGTGGCCACCCTGACCTCCCGCAAGGACGCAGCCTCCCACGCCCGCGCCGCCGAGGCGGCCCGGGAAATCAGCGACCTCTGCCTGTCCTTGCACCAGGCGCTGGTCCACGACCGCATCTCAAGGATGGACATCTGATGATTGAGGTGGAGATTGTCGGCGTGCGGATCGAGTTGCCGTCCAACCAGCCGCTTGTCCTGCTCAAGGAAATCCATGGTGAGCGCCACGTGCCCATCTGGATCGGGACCCCGGAGGCCAGCGCCATCGCCCTGGCCCAGCAGGGGGTCATCCCGCCCCGGCCGATGACCCACGACCTCCTGGTGGACGTCGTCGAGGCCCTGGGCCACACGATCGTCAGCGTCAACATCGTGGCGGTGGAGGACAACATCTTCTACGGGCAGCTGCAGTTCGAGAACGGCACCACCGTGAGCTCCCGGGCCTCCGATGGGTTGGCCGTTGCCCTGCGCGCCAAGTGCCGGATCTGGTGCGCCGACGCCGTCATGGACGAGGCCGGCGTCCGGATCACCGAACACGACGAGGGCGAGGACACGCACCCCGGACCCGCCGTGGACGAGGAAGTCGAACTGCGGCGCTTCCGCGAGTTCCTCGACGACGTCGAACCCGAAGACTTCGGCGGCTGAGCCGGCCCAGGCAACCGGCGCCAGGGAACCTGCCGCGATTGCGGGCGTGCCTGTGACTGCTGGTGTTTCTGATACGTGCGTGACAGCTGTGGCGGCACCAAACGTTAAAGTCGAGGATGAAACTTTCGACACGCCCTTGGAATAGCCCCAACGTCTTTGACCTTGGGCCCCGGCAGGCCTAACGTCGAAGGTACAAGTTCCCATTGCATACGGTAGCCGCGCAAGTCACACTGGAAGGTGCAGTCCGGCTGAATTACACGGATGAAATATTCATCCGGTGTCATGCAGCTGTTCACATCTATTGCTGCCGATGCAACAAACCCAGGGGAACCCACGACAAGGAGGGTCCACGTGAGTCCGAAAGGCGAAGCAGGCGAGCTGAAGCAGGCCTCAACGGCCGGCGTTGCTGTGCCCGCCAGCGGTGCCCAAGGCCTGCTGTTCACCGAGGATCTCCCCGTTCTGGACGAGGACGCGGGCTACCGCGGACCCACCGCCTGCAAGGCGGCCGGCATTACCTACCGCCAACTCGATTATTGGGCGCGCACCGGACTCGTTGAGCCCGCCGTCCGCGGTGCGGCCGGCTCCGGCTCGCAGCGGCTCTACGGCTTCCGCGACATTCTGGTTCTCAAGGTGGTCAAACGGCTCCTGGACACGGGCGTCTCCCTGCAACAGATCCGCACCGCCGTGGAACACCTGCGGGAGCGCGGCGTCGAGGACCTCGCCCAAATCACGCTCATGAGCGACGGCGCCAGCGTCTACGAGTGCACATCGGCAGATGAAGTCATCGATCTCGTCCAGGGCGGCCAGGGGGTGTTCGGCATCGCCGTCGGCCGCGTATGGCGCGAAGTTGAAGGAAGCCTCGCAGCTCTTCCCAGCGAACACGCCGCGGACCAGTCCTTTCCCGACGACGAGCTGAGCAAACGCCGGGCGGCCCGCAAGATCGGCTAGCGCCCGCAGCTGCAGACGTGACTGAGCACAGCAACGACTGAGCACAGAAACTGAGTACAACAAGATGAGGCCGCCTCCCGGACAGGGAAGGCGGCCTCATTTCTGTTGGGCTGTGTACGGCAGTCCGGGGCTACCGAAGGCTGCGGTCTCGGACAGCGCCGGCCGGGGCCACGCCGCCCTGGTTCAGCAGGTTCTGCAGCAGGGCATCGAAGAGCCCGGCCGCATTCTTGGCCGAGTCGCCGGGCCAGTGGTGGATGGAGTGGGCGGCGCCCTGGATCTGCTGCCAGTTGGCCTGCTCCGGGATATGCGGGCTCAACAGCAGTTGGCCGAACATGGATTCCATCTCCGAGAGCCGGAACGTGTGCTCGGCCGAACTGCTGCGCACCCGGTTGGCCACGATGCCGGCAGGGGACAGCTTGGGGGCGAATTCCTGCCGGAAGAGCTGGATGGCGCGCATGGTGCGTTCCGTGCCGGCCACCGAGAAAAGCCCGGGCTCGGCTACCAGGGTCACCTTGTCGCTTGCGGACCACGCCATCCGGGTCAGGCCGTTCAGTGACGGGGGGCAATCGACCAGGACGAGTTCGTAGTTCGTGGCGCCCGCCAGGACCGTGGAAAGCCGGCGAAGGTCGCGGCGGCCCAGGTCGGGGCGGTCGTAGATGCCGGTATAGGCAGAGCCGACGGCCACGTCCAGGACGGAGGTTGCCGCGCCGGACTGAATCCTGCCGTTGGCACTGCCGTTGGCGTTGCTGCGGCCGTTGATCCGGGCGTGTTCCACCCAGCCGCTGGGGACCACGTTGTCCGCCAGATGTGCCCGCCGCGGCGACCTCAGCATCCTGCCGATATCGAGCTGATCGTCCGGACTCACGCCCAGGGCCGTGCTGGCGTCAGCATGCGGATCAAGGTCGACGACGAGGGTGGGGATGCCGGCGGCCAATGCCGCCGACGCCAGTCCGGTGGTCACGGATGTCTTGCCGACACCGCCTTTGAGGCTGCTGATGCTCACTACTTGCACTTGAAAAACCAATACCTAACGCCGGTTGCCGAGACGGGGTCGTGCCGGCTCCTGCGTTCTTCGGAGCCGGGGCGTGCGTGCGCCACCCACCCACTCATCATATGTTGATGCTCCGGCGAAACCCGTTTCATCCGGCGTGGGGCGCCAGAACCTCGCCAATCGGACGGACGGGGAAAGCTCCAAGGCCAAGGCCCTGCCCATCGCGGCGTCCGTGACGGATAATGCTGTGACAGTCGCCACAATGATTTGTGTTTGCCCGCACAGGTCCTAGACACTGTGAGCACTTACCGATACGCCCGCGATGAAGCAGGAGAAGTATGTTTTCTAAGATTCTGGTGGCCAACCGCGGCGAAATCGCGATTCGCGCCTTCCGCGCGAGCTACGAGCTGGGTGCCAAGACTGTCGCTGTGTTTCCCCATGAGGACCGCAACTCCATTCACCGCCAGAAGGCCGATGAGGCGTATCTGATCGGCGAGGAGGGACATCCGGTCCGGGCCTACCTGGACGTTGATGAGGTGGTGCGCGTCGCCAAGGAGTCCGGGGCGGACGCCATTTACCCCGGTTACGGTTTCCTCTCCGAGAACCCGCGCCTGGCGCGGGCCGCGAAGGAGGCCGGCATCACCTTCGTCGGCCCGCCGGCCGAGGTTCTGGAACTCGCCGGTAATAAGGTTGCCGCCCTCGAGGCCGCGCGCAAGGCCGGCGTCCCGGTCCTCAAGTCCAGCCAGCCGTCGAAGGACCTGGACGAACTGATCGCCGCCGCGGATGAAATCGGCTTCCCCATTTTTGCCAAGGCCGTCGCCGGCGGCGGCGGGCGCGGCATGCGCCGCGTGGACACCCGCGAGGCGCTCCCGGAGGCCCTGCAGGCCGCCATGCGCGAAGCCGACGCCGCGTTCGGCGACCCCACCATGTTCCTGGAGCAGGCCGTCCTGCGCCCGCGCCACATCGAGGTCCAGATCCTGGCCGACGCGGAGGGCAACGTGATGCACCTCTTCGAGCGTGACTGTTCCATCCAACGCCGCCACCAGAAGGTCATCGAGATCGCCCCGGCGCCGAACCTGGACGAAGGCATCCGGCAGGCGCTGTACCGCGACGCCGTGAAGTTCGCGAAAGCGCTGAACTACGTCAACGCCGGTACCGTCGAATTCCTTGTCGACACGGTGGGTGAGCGGGCCGGCCAGCACGTATTCATCGAAATGAACCCCCGGATCCAGGTCGAGCACACGGTGACCGAGGAAGTCACCGACGTCGATCTCGTCCAGGCGCAGCTGCGCATCGCCGCCGGTGAGAGCCTCGCGGACCTGGGCCTGTCCCAGGAGAGCGTCCAGCTCAAGGGTGCCGCCCTGCAGTGCCGCATCACCACGGAGGACCCGGCCAACGGCTTCCGGCCCGACGTCGGCAAGATCACCGGCTACCGCTCGGCCGGCGGCGCAGGCGTCCGGCTTGACGGCGGCACCGTCTACTCGGGCGCGGAGATCAGCCCGCACTTCGACTCCATGCTGGTCAAGCTGACCTGCCGCGGCCGCAACTACCCGGCCGCCGTCGCCCGGGCCCGCCGCGCCCTCGCCGAGTTCCGCATCCGCGGCGTGTCCACCAACATCTCCTTCCTGCAGGCTGTCCTGGACGATCCCGACTTCGTCGCCGGGGATGTGGCCACCTCGTTCATTGACGAACGGCCCCAGCTGCTGAAGGCACGGGTCTCGGCCGACCGCGGCACCAAGCTGCTGACCTGGCTTGCCGACGTCACTGTCAACAAGCCCAACGGCGAACTCAAGGTCCACACGGACCCGGCGGACAAGCTTCCGGCCCTGGATGACGCAGCGGCCCGGCCAGGGTCCCGCCAGCGTCTCCAGGAACTCGGCCCGGAAGGGTTTGCCCGTGCCCTGCGCGCGCAGGACGCCGTGGCCGTCACGGACACCACGTTCCGCGACGCGCACCAGTCCCTGCTCGCCACCCGGGTGCGCACCCGGGACCTCGTGGCGGCTGGTCCCGCAGAATCCAAGCTGCTCCCTGAGCTGCTCTCGGTCGAGGCCTGGGGCGGGGCCACCTACGACGTCGCCCTGCGCTTCCTCGGCGAAGACCCCTGGGACCGGCTTGCCGCCCTGCGCAGGGCCATGCCGAACCTGTGCCTGCAGATGCTGCTCCGCGGCCGCAACACCGTCGGCTACACGCCCTACCCGGAAGAGGTCACGGTGGCGTTCGTCAACGAGGCCGCCGCCACGGGCATCGACATTTTCCGGATCTTCGACGCCCTCAACGACGTCAACCAGATGGCCCCGGCCATCCGGGCCGTCCGTGAGACCGGTACCGCCGTCGCCGAGGTTGCCCTCTGCTACACCGCGGACATGCTGGACCCGGAGGAAACGCTCTACACCCTGGATTACTACCTGGAGCTGGCGCAGAAAATCGTCGACGCCGGGGCGCACATCCTGGCGATCAAGGACATGGCTGGACTGCTGCGTCCGGCTGCCGCGGCACGCCTGGTCTCGGCGCTCCGGGAGCGGTTCGACCTCCCCGTCCACCTGCACACCCACGACACCGCCGGCGGCCAGCTGGCCACGCTCCTCGCGGCCGTGGATGCCGGCGTGGACGCTGTGGACGTGGCCTCGGCCTCCCTGGCCGGAACCACCAGCCAGCCCTCGGCATCGGCCCTCGTCGCCGCGCTGGCCCACACGCCGCGCGACACCGGCCTCAGCCTGGCGAACGTCTGCGCCCTCGAGCCTTACTGGGAGGCCGTCCGCCGGGTCTACGCGCCGTTCGAGTCCGGACTGCCGGGGCCCACGGGCCGGGTCTACCAGCACGAAATTCCGGGCGGCCAGCTCTCCAACCTGCGCCAGCAGGCGATGGCGCTTGGCCTGGGCGAGCGTTTCGAGGCGATCGAGGACATGTACACCGCGGCGGACCGGATCCTCGGCCGGCTGGTCAAGGTGACCCCGTCGTCCAAGGTGGTGGGCGACCTCGCCCTGCACCTGGTGGGCCTCAACGCCGACCCGGAAGACTTCAACGAGAACCCGCAAAAGTACGACGTCCCGGATTCTGTGATCGGCTTCCTTTCCGGCGAGCTCGGTGACCCGCCCGGCGGCTGGCCCGAGCCCTTCCGGACGAAGGCGCTGCAGGGCCGCACCGTCAAGGTCCGCGACGTCGAGATCAGCGCCGAGGACAGCGCCGCGCTCAACGGCGATTCCAAGACCCGGCGGGGCACGCTCAACCGCCTGCTCTTCGCCGGTCCCACGAAGGATTACCAGAAGAGCGTGGAGGCCTACGGCAACCTTTCGGTGCTGGACACGCGGGACTACCTTTTCGGGCTGCAGCGCGGCGCGGAGCACGAGATCGAGCTCGAGAAGGGCGTCCGGCTGATCGCCTCGCTCGAGGCCGTCTCCGAGCCGGACGAGAAGGGCATGCGCACAGTCATGTGCACGCTCAACGGCCAGTCCCGGCCCGTGGTGGTCCGCGACCGTTCAGTGGTGAGCAACGTCAAGGCCGCCGAACGCGCCGACACCTCCCAGCCGGGCCAGGTCGCCTCGCCGTTCGCCGGTGCCGTCACGCTGACCGTCAAGGCCGGGGACACCGTCAAGGCCGGCGACACCGTGGCCACGATCGAGGCCATGAAGATGGAGGCGTCCATCACGACGCCGGTGGCCGGCACCGTCGCGCGGCTCGCCGTCGCCGGGATCGAACAGGTCCAGGGCGGGGATCTGCTGCTCGTCGTCGAATAGCGGCAGCGCGGCAACACCGTAGCCCATCAACACAGAAGGGTCCTTCCGGCTTCCGCCGGAAGGACCCTTGTGTTTCTGCCGAACCTTGCCTCCCGAACGAAAGCAACGCGGGGTCAGATACGGCCCATCAGGGGGCGCCGGATGGGCCGTATCTGACCCCGCGTTGCTCTGGTGCGGGGTTTCGGTGCGGGGCGGTTGCGGTTGCAGCCTAGGCGAGGGTGGGACGCTTGGCGCTGTACATTTCCTCGATCACGTTCTCGAAGTCCTTGAGCACCTGGGCCCGCTTGACCTTCATGGAGGGGGTCAGATGTCCGGAGGCCTCGGTGAAGTCGGCCGGCACGATCCGGAAGGACTTGATCGCCTCGGCCTGGGACACGGACTGGTTGGCGTGGTTGATGAGCTCCTGGACCGCGGCCATGACGGCGGGGTTGACGGCAGCCTCGGCGAGCGAGGTCGAGGCCGGGAGCCCGTGGCGGCCCAGCCAGCCGGGCAGCGCTTCTTCGTCCAGGGTCACCAGGGCACCAATGAACGGGCGGTTGTCACCGACCACGAGCACCTGCGAGACGAGCGCGTCCGCGCGGATCTGGTCCTCCAGCAGGGCCGGGACGACGTTCTTGCCGCCGGCCGTGACGATGATTTCCTTCTTGCGCCCGGTGATGGTCAGGAACCCCGCCTCGTCCAGCTGGCCGATGTCGCCGGTGCGGAACCAGCCGTCCTCGAAGGTTGCAGCGGACAGGTCATCGCGCTTGTAGTAGCCGCGCATGACGCACACGCCCTTGGCGAGGATCTCGCCGTCGTCCGCGATCCTGACGGAGTTGCCCGGAATCGGGGCGCCGACGGTGCCGATCTTGATCAGGTCGGGGGTGTTGACGGTGATCGGCGCCGTGGTTTCAGTCAGCCCGTACCCTTCCAGGATCTGCATGCCGATGCCCTGGAAGAAGTGGCCCAGCCGTTCACCGAGCGGGCCGCCGCCGGAAACGGCATGGGAGACGTTCCCGCCCATGGCGGCCCGGAGCTTGCTGTACACGAGCTTGTCGAACACGGCGTGCTTGAGCTTCAGCACGAGCCCGACCTTGCCGGCCTGCCGGGCCCGGGAGAATTCGATGGCGGTGTCCGCGGCGCGGTGGAAGATGGCGCCCTTGCCGCCGTCCTCGGCCTTGGTCAGGGCCGAGTTGTAGACCTTCTCGAAAACGCGCGGGACGGCGAGGATAAAGGTCGGTTTGTAGCTCTGCAGATCCGGCAGCAGGTTCTTGATATCCGGGGTGTGCGCCACCGTGACGCCGGCCGCAACTGCCAGCACAGAGATGTAGCGTGCGAAGACGTGGGCCATGGGCAGGAACATGATGGTCCGCGCCTGCTCGTGGACGATCGTGCCCAGCGACGTGACCAGCGCGTTCTCGGACAGTTCCACGAAGTTGCCGTGCGTCAGCTCGCAGCCCTTGGGCCGGCCGGTGGTGCCCGAGGTGTAGATGATCGTGGCGACATCGTTCAGGGACGCCTGGCTGCGGCGTGCTTCGAGCTCGGCATCGCTGATGCTGGCTCCGGCCGCACGGACCTCGTCCAGGCTGTCGCCCTCGAGCTGCCAGACATGCCCCAGGGCGGTGAGGCCCTCGGAGGTGGCCGCCTGCCGGATGATGTCCTCGTGGTGCGCCGATTCGCCGAACGCGGCCACGGCGCCGGAGTCGCCAAGGTTCCAGGCCACCTGGGAGGGGGAGGAGGTTTCATAGATCGGGACCGAGACGGCGCCGGCGAACCAGATGGCGAAGTCGATCAGGGCCCATTCATACCGGGTGCGGGACATGATGCCCACCCGGTCGCCGGCGGCCACACCGCTGGCCATGAGCCCCTTGGCGAGGGCCGAGACGTCGGCCAGGAATTCCGTGGCGCGGACGTCCTGCCACTGGCCGGCTGGGTCGAGCCGCGAGAACAGCGCAGGGTTGGAGGCCTTGGCCGCCTGGCGCACCACGAGATCGGTGACATTGGTGTCCGGATCGACATTCACCAGGGGCGGGACAATGATTTCTCGCACGACAGCTCCTTTGGTATCCATAGGCCCGCAAGGGGTACCGCTAAGCCTAGTATGCGGCCCCCCGAAGGTGTGTTCTGCGACACCTACTGGCGAGTAACTTTACGGTCGGGGCCGCCGTTCCGCCAGTCGGGGATGCTGCGGGCACGTGCGCGGCGCTCTGCTGCCGCGTCATTCGGCCGGGCTTTCGCTGCCGTTGCGGCCCCGGCGAATAGAATGGGGCACCATGCAGACACCAACACCCGGCCGGCAGCCCGGCCTGCGCCGCCGGACCGCCGCCTGGCGAAGCAGGACCCTGGCCGGAGCCGCGGCCGCCACGGCCGGGCACGACCTCCGCTCACACCTGCGGCTGGGCCGCAAGGGCCTGGCGATCGGCGTCGACATCGGGGGAACCAAGGTTGCTGCCGGCGTGGTGGACGCCGAGGGCAGGATCCTCAGCCAGGCCAAACGCTCCACCCCGGGCAACGACCCGCGCGCCGTGGAGCAGGTCATTGTCGAACTCGTCGGAGAGCTGGGCGCCGGACACCGGATCTGGTCGGTCGGAATCGGCGCTGCCGGCTGGATGGACCTCGACGGCGGCACTGTCCTCTTCAGCCCGCACCTGGCCTGGCGCAATGAACCGCTGCGCGAGAACCTGCAGCGGCTGTTGCGCCGCCCCGTCCTGCTGACCAACGACGCCGACGCCGCCGCCTGGGCGGAATGGCGCTTCGGCGCCGGACAGGGACAGGACCGTCTGGTCTGCATCACCCTGGGCACCGGAATCGGCGGGGCCATGGTCATGGACGGACGGCTCGAACGCGGCCGCTTCGGTGTGGCGGGGGAGTTTGGCCACCAGATCATCATGCCGGGCGGGCACCGCTGCGAGTGCGGCAACCGCGGCTGCTGGGAACAATACGCCTCGGGCAATGCGCTCGGCCGCGAGGCCAGGGAACTGGCCGCCGCGAATTCCCCGGTTGCCCAGGAACTGCTCAAGGCCGTGGACGGCGACGTGGCACGCATTACGGGCGTGATCGTGACGGAGCTGGCCAAGGCCGGGGACCAGACCTCCCGCGAACTCCTCGAGGACGTCGGGGAGTGGCTGGGCCTTGGCCTGGCGAACCTCGCAGCGGCACTGGACCCAGGCAAGTTCGTGATCGGCGGCGGACTGTGCGACGCCGGCGAGCTGCTCGTCGCGCCGGCCCGAAAGGCCTTCGCGCGGAACCTCACTGGCCGCGGCTTCCGCCCCGCGGCGGAGATCGAACTTGCGGCCCTGGGACCCAACGCCGGGCTGATCGGCGCCGCCGACCTCTCCCGGGTCAGCAGCCGCATGCACACCCAGTAGCGTGCCTGGGCCCTGAACCAGCCAGCGCGGTGCCTGGCGCCCTGACCGGGTGGACTAGATGTACTGCCCAGGGAGGTTGGTTAAGCGGCTGATGGGCGGCTGGCCTCCGATTGCGGTGTGGGGCCTATGGTGATTGTAGTGGTGCAGCCATGCCGGGAGGGCGTTTCTGCGGGCTGATTCCGTGGCGTAGAAGCGTTGGAAGGCCCAT